>JAUVCN010000065.1 GCA_030595715.1 Thermoplasmatales archaeon | reverse complement strand
TCCCCATCCGTATCTGGAAGGAGATGGTCCGAGGACCATGTTCGTGGGCCTCTGGTCAGAACCAATGAAGTTCGCACCGACCCAGACAGGTGGCCTTTCACAACAGTATGCTGACTATCAATGCTGGGACAAGTATGACATAGAATGGTCGGTCTCTGAAGTAGAGCCTAATGTTCCTCCGGAGATATCCGAAATCGTAGTGAGATCCGACTTTGATCAGTCCGAGTCAGGTGGATACTATGATTCCGAGTTCACCGTTAACGTGACCTACACTGATGAGAACAACGATCCTCCAAAGTACATCTATATCATTCTCGATGAGGGAACCGGCGCAGAGACCCCCGAGGTGGATTTCCTCGAACTCGGCGATCCGACCGATCTGAGCGACAATGATTATACCGATGGCAAGGAGTATCAGATAGTCTACACCGGAAAGAGCCTCAAGGAGACTCCATCACCCCATACCATCACGATATGGGCATGGGACGATCCTTCACATCCGATGAAGACCACCAAGATGTCAATACCCACCTATCAGAACGACACTCTCATCGTCTGGGACGATGATCCGGTCGAGGTCAAGGACCCATGGGATGGCATCCCGACCCTTCAGGAAGATGAACCCTCAAGGCTCATTCCGCTGGAAGGATTCGACGGAGCATTCAAGGATCCGGAGAACAGGTTCAGAGGATTCAACATCTGGAATGAGAGCCTGAACGACGGTGATGGCGGCTGGGATTACGACTATGACAGTGATCTCATGCACATCAATGTCTCCAAGGTCGACGGCATCTGGCAGATGGAGATAACACTCAAGGAGAACGAGTGGTCCACCGAGGGAGAATCTATCAGGCTCAGGGCATATGACGACCATTCGTGGGCACAGAGGCCCACCAGGGTCTATGTGAATCCGATCAACGATCCTCCGCTTGTCACCGGTATCAGGATCGGGTCCATCACCTATGATGTGGACTCGACCCAGGGTAGGCTCGATAACACCGACCCTCTCAGGCCAGTGATCCATCTGGAGGATATCGAGTCAGCCTATCTTATCGAGGGCAAGCTCTTCGAGTTCGAGATCATTGCGGAAGATACCGACAGGGAATTGGATAGGGTGGATCAGCTCGAGTTCGACTTCGAGAGCGGTACTGGTCTTTCCGATTCTTGGAAGAATTTTCCATCCGTAGGTTACAACACAGGTATTGTTACAATCGAGGAAGGAAATGACGGCATAACCAATGACGATGTCAAGAAGAAGAACTCAAAGATGTCGTTCTCCATCTCCGATAGGGGAACGGACGGTACCATCATACTGACAGCCTATTTCAAGGTGCAGAATGTCAACGATGATCCAACCATAACCATATCTACTACCACGCCAAGGACATATACACAGTATCAGTCCGGTGGGATCAGGATCAAACCGATCGCATCTGATATCGATCCCGATGATATCCTGTTATTCAGCGTCAACTTCGATCACGCTATTGAATCCGAAGGAGATGAGGTAGAGGCTATTCAGGATCAGCTTCCCAACATGGAAGTCACCAAGGACATTGACTGGGGCATCGATGCAAATACAGGAGAGTTCTGGTTCAAGCCCGATGATCAGAACATATGGAACACAGCTTCAGGCTGGGTCAAGTCAATGGAGATCAAACTGGTCTTCCAGGTCACTGACAAGGCTGGAGCTACTGCAACCGCTCAGATCCTGCTTGTTCTGAACGACCTGAATGAGGAGCCGGAAGCGCCAACAGATATCGATTCCGATCCTGACGGATCCGTTGATCTCTTCGTGGGTGACCTGATAGCCTTCTCGGTGGATGAGGTCACAGATCCTGATGGTGACGTGATCACATACAAGTGGAACTTCGGAGACGGTGCATCCGCAGAGGGGCGCGAGGTTGAACACGCATATTCCAAGGATGGATGGAAGACCATCCAGATGTGGGTATTTGACGGTCAGTTCGAGACCGAGAAGATCTCGATCAGGCTCGAGATCCTCGAGAAGGATGATACAGTTGTTGATGATGATGATGATGTCATTGATCCAGCTACTACTACTGAAGATGACAACACTATGCTCTTCGTCATCGCCGGTATCGCAGCCGTCGTGATCATCATCGTGATCGTGATCATGATCTTCGTCCTGAGGAAGAAGGAAGCACCTGCAGCACAGCAGTATCCGATGTATGATCAGGCCGCAATGGCTGCCTATGGAGCACAGGGACTTCCACCAGGTCAGGTAGATCAGCTACCACCTGCCGGAGCTCCCGAACTTCCTCCAGGTGAATATGCACAGCCAGAGGAGCTTCCTCCAGTACAGCCCGAGATACCCATGGCGGAACCGGAAGCTCCTGCTGCAGCAGTACCAGAGACAATGGAACAGCAGCCAGAGGCACCAGCAGGCAACGCCTGCCCATCCTGTGGGTCGGCAGTCGATCCATCATGGTTCCTCTGTCCGAACTGCAAGTCACCACTTCAGTGAAACTGGGTGAGTGAATAGAACGCATGGGAGGTCTTCGGACCTCCCTTTTTTTTAATTTTATTGTTTATGGTATAATTATTGTCGAAAATTAAAATGCGCACAATGGTAATGTAGAATCGACGTCCCATTGCTGCTGCATCTCGAACTCACGTGGATGAAATCCAGTTGACGTGAGTGAGTTACGAGTTTTCTTGACTTTGGTTTTATTGATTAGAATATAATTAATGTGAAAAACCAAAGCGCGCACACCAGTATTATCTATTTGACGGTCTGGTGTTGCCGCGTCTCGAACTTCCATTTCAATATTTAATTGTCGAGAGGAAGTTCGAGATTTCTTTAACATTGATTAATGTTAAATTATTGTAGAAAAACAAAATCCGCCCAATGAGAAGTATCATTGACGGTTTAATTTTGACCTTGAAATTGCTGATTTTTATAAATCAATATCGAATTTCAAGGCCCGCTCAATGAGATTATCATTGACGATTTAATTGAGCTGGGTGTCGAAGTTGGGCTTCAATATGAAATTGACGGGACCAACTTTCGATATACTCGTTCTATGAATGCTGTATGTCGAAATTGCGAGATCGTTTTACATCAACGATAGCAATTTACGATATCCCTTCTCTATTGTAGCTGGATCTCGAACTTCCATACCAGTATGTATGTGACGAGAGGAAGTTACGAGATATTCAATGTTAAATTATTGTAGAAAAACAAAATCCGCCCAATGGTAATGTAGGATCAACGCTCCATCTTATTTACAGAGCTCAAGCTACAATGTAAAAAAATAGACGGCATCTCATCTCAAGTCTGAACGACCCTTCCGACCGCCATCGTGCCAGTGACCTTTTCTATCTTGATCTTGACAGCGGCACCCTTGGTGACACCCGGGACATAGATGACGAACTTATCCACCTTGGCAACACCGTCACCAAGTCTCCCCACATCCTGTATCATCACGTCGATCTCATCGCCAGGCAGAAGCATTCTCCTTCTCTCCTTGGCCTGAAGCCCTTTCTTCACCTTTACGGGCCTCTTTGCGCCACATGCCATACATTCAACGACACTGGTCCTTCTATCTTTTACAAGATGGGTATCAGGTTTCCCGCACTCACCGCAGATCACGAATGTGGACACATATTCATCGACCTTGCCTTTGAGCTTCTCTTTCGGAATGACAGATTTGAGAATGAGCCTTCTTCCCTCGATGGAACCTGCAGAACCCAGGGATCTCAGAATATGCCCCTGTATGTGGTCCGCATCCCTTCTGATCGAATCAACGATCTCCTGGAAGTTCTTCCAGACGGTTATCCTGCCCTCATAGATCACATCGAGGGCGGGAACTGCCCACCTTTCATCTCCTGATACCTCGATATCGGGCATGGATTCGTGTGCCCTTTTCAAAAGAGCCTCATAATCGTAATCGTCGCTCATGGGGACCGACTCCTCGGTGTTGCTCATAAAAGGACACCTATATAAACATCGCTGAAGGAGTTACATCGAAACAGGAGCAGAAACTCCCAAAAGTCCAAGTCCAGTGGCAAGGACCTCCCTCGCCATTTCCACCAGGGCAAGCCTTGCCCTTCTTCTCTCCGGGTCCTCTTCACCTATGACAGGACAATCCCTGTAAAGATCATTGAATGCAGATGCAACTTCCACGACGTATACTGCAATGAAATGAACCTTTCTATCGACTGCCGCTTTTTCAACGATATCAGAAAATTCCGCTATCTTCTTGAGGAGGTTCTGTTCCGATCTTTCGACCACCTTTGACCATTCGAATTGACCTTCCAGATCTCCACCCGCTTTTTGCAGGATCGAACAGGCCCTTGCGTGCGAGTATTGAACAAAAGGTGCTGACGCTCCTTCAAAGTTCAGGGCCTCCTCCCATTTGAAGACGATCTTTTTTTCGGGCTGGACCTTTATGATGTTGAAACGAAGAGCCCCGATCCCAACTGTCTCGGCTATCTCGATCAAACGATCCTCGGGCAGATCCTTCCTTCTCTTTTCCACTTCCTTCCTTGCCATTTCCACTGCATCATCGAGCAGATCGTCCAGGTAGACGACCCTGCCCCTTCTTGTGGACATCTTCCCATCCGGAAGTGAGACAAAGGAGTAGAACACTGCCTCGGGAACCTTCTCTGACCCCAGTTCCCTGAGTGCGAGTTCCAGCATCTTTGACTGGTATCGATGGTCCTCTCCAAGGACATTCACTGCAAGATCGCAGTTATCGAGCTTCCATTTATGATATGCCAGATCCCTCGTGGTATACAATGCCGTTCCATCTGATCTGGTGAAAACGAACCTCCTCTTGAACCTGTCATCATCTCCACCTTCGATCAACTCGGAAAGGTCAAGGAAGCTGGCTCCGTCCTCTTCATTGTAGAGGGAACTCTTCTTCAATCCGTCGATAACATCCCAGAGGGACCCATCCTCTACCACCTGCGACTCATAGACCATCTGCTGATCGGATATATTGAGTCTTGTAAGGGAGTTCTTCATACCGGAGAGGACCCGGTCGCAGGCGGCCCTGACATCGATCGCCCTGATCTCACCATCCCCGGATCTCGAGATCACACGATCCCACTCTCCTTCCTTGACCGCCATCTCGTAATCTGCCAGAAGGGAATTGATGTCGGCAGCGATCCTTTCATCGGATTCCATCAGGGCATTTGCCTTCTGATAGTATCTGACCAGGTCATGGTCCTCTTTTTTTCTCTCCATCGCAGGGAGGTCCTTCTCATCGATGTTGTGGATGCCCCATACGAGGATCATGACCTGTTTGCCCATATCATTGATCCAGTACTGGGACGATATGTTGTAACCTGCATGATCGAGTATCCTGACAAGTGTATCCCCGATGATCGGGTTCCTTGCCCTGCCTACATGGAAAGGTCCATTGGGATTTGCGGAAGTATGCTCGACGACGACGACCTTATCATTTGACGGGCCTTTTCCCAGTTCACCCTTCTTCGACCAGAGGAATGAAGCCAGGTCAGATGTGTATCTTTCGGGCCGGAACATGCAGTTCAGGTAGCCACCCTTGACCTCCAAAGTGAATTTATCGGATATCCCCACACGCTCCATGATCTCTTCCGCTACTGCCCGGGGAGGTTTTGAAAGCTCCTTTGCGAAGGGAAAACAAACCAGACAGAGATCTGCCAGCCCCTTCTTTGGTCTCTCGATCACAGGTTCCCTTTCAATGCCAAGATCAGATAGAGCTTCTTGCACTTTTTCTCTGAAATCAGAATCGTAGAGGTCTTTCGGGTCCGCATACTCCATGGTGGTTGATTCTACTCTTACCTTTAACTTTTATTGTTCCGATCGGGCCAAACCTTTTTTAATCCACTTCGGGATTTGGTAGATGTAGTTGATCATGGATGCAGGACAATATAAGTGGTAAAGGTCCTTCGGAAGATATCATATTCCGAATGAGGGCAAAAATGGATGACCATGCTTACCAGGTGATCGAAGATAATGGTACCAGGTCATTGGCTTTCAGGGTCCCAGGGGACAATATAGATCTATTGAACTCACTTGAATATCTGGCCGAGTACCTGACATCGGAATCAATGGAAGGCGTATCCCATCTTCTCATTGTTTCTGACAAGGAGTATCAGATCACCGAGGCCTCAATGATCGGGCCAAAGTTGGAAACCAAGAAGGATGATGATGAGAGATTGTACAAGGAACTGAAGACATCACTCAAGAAAGTCCTGGAACCGCTTGTGTTCACAATGGAGAATGATGTGATCGAACTGTATCGTGTTGCCATCAGGGTCGAGGGTTCCCATGACAGGACCGATCCATCTATCGGTCTTGACCTCCTGAAGGTGGAACTTCCGAAAGAAGGGGATATTATCTACCTAATATTCGAAGATGGATACAGGAAGATGTCACGCCCCTCATTCGAACGATTGGTGGATGGGGCATTATCATCATTGAGACAGGGTCCTGATCTTGCACATGACCCCCCTACAAAGATCCTTTCAAAGAAAGGAACTGTGATCCAGGCAAGACTGGAAGAGACGAAGGGATCGGGATCGTCACCACTGTTAAAAACGGAACCACCGAAGGACAGGATCCATGATCTGTCCAGGGAATCCAAGGTAATTGTCAGGGAATTTGCACGTGAAATGTCATCAATGGGATACAGAAAGGACTCCATGTTCTCCAGAACGGACGTCCATCAGCTATTCTTCATCGGTATGAAGGGACCGGCAGTCTTCTTCAAGGTAATGGAGGACGAGGATGAGATGGGATCATTCCTCAGAGTACTATCCCATCGAAAGGATGCTCTGGGTGTTCTTATCACTGAAAGATGGGAACCCAGGATAGAGGCGATCTCGAGGATCAGAGGTTTCATCTATCTGGACAAGGAAAGAGCCTCTCGGGCGCCGGACGTGATCCGAGAAGTGGTCAGGGAAGGTGGGAGTGGTTGAGCAGGGTTCCGATCGGATGTGCACCTTTGGACGGGATACTTGGCGGCGGGATCGAGAGCGCCGCTATTACTCAGCTCTTTGGTGAGGGAGGGTCAGGAAAGACCAATATCTGTTTGCAGGTGGCCCGTAACGTTGTAAGGGCCGAGCAAAAAGTGATCTACATAGATACCGAAGGAGTATCCATGGAGAGATTCCAGCAGATCTGTAGAGATGAAGATGACTACAACTCCATCTCGAGGGAGGTTCTCTTCTTTCAACCGATGAGCTCCAATCAATTGAAAGATTCGATGAGATCTTCGATGAAGCTGGTCGAGAAGGACCTCCATATTGGTTTGGTGGTTCTCGATTCTGCAACCGTGTTCTACAGGATGAACCTGGGATCCGGAAGGGAGGAGGAGAACCGCAGGGAGATCTCCGCAGTGATACTGGACCTGATGAACATCTCAAGGAAACAGGATATCCCGGTGCTGATCACCACTCAGGTCTATTCCAGTATGGGTCCAGGCGATATCAGACCGATAGGCGGTCATTCCCTGGCCCATAATTGCAAGGCCATTGTGAAGCTGGAAAAAATAGGCGAGGGCGGGTATCGAAAGGCAACCGTAACAAAGCACAGGTCCATGCCCACGGGTGAGGAAGCATTCTTCAAACTAACGGGGGGCGGCCTGGATGGAGTTGACGATGAAGAGTTGAATATGGTCCTATCACGTTACCGTTAATAAGTTATGAATCATCTTGATACTTATAGGGCAGAAATCATGAACATACTTTATATATAATTGTCACTAATCGTTTTTCAGTTGGGGGTTCTGCTAATTCGCAGATCCATTGAAAATGATATGAACCGATGGAGGAATTAGATGTTTTCTGCATATCTGAATAATGGCCGTATGGATTTAATGAAGACCTCGTTTGCGATCATAGGGGTCATGATGCTGGTTTTCACATCCCTTCTGGTAATCGTACCAGGGGAAGTTGAGGCTGAAACCAGGCCAGGGGGAACACTGAAGAACGATCGACCCGCAAGGACCTACAATACCGGATGGTGGTGGTCCGATACCCCGGACGATCTGCAGTTCAAGGTTCCAACGAAGACCAATGAATACACTGCCATTGCAATTCAGAACAGGGGATCGGGGGAAGATTTCGACCTGTTCGCTTACAACGATTACTCGATGACCCAGGAGATCGCCTCTTCAACAAGGGGAAGCGATGTGATCGATTTCGTGGTTATCGACGGCCACACCTATACTGGCAATTTCAAGTATGCCCAGGTCTACAAGTTCACCGGGTCGAACTGGAACTCCGGTATCAGGATCGAATCCGATTATCATACGGTCTCGGCGGACCTGTATGGTTCGGACCCGGATGCGAACGGTGATCTGGTTATCGGAACAACAAGGAATTCTCTTTTCGAGTATCATGGGACCGGAACCTACTCCGGAACATTGAGAGGAGAATATCCCCTCGTGAACATGTATGACGTTTATCTGGAAGCCGGTGGAGAATATGATTTCGACATCACTTCGATACACGGTTCACAGAGGCTCTCAGCATACCTTTTCAAGGGCTCCGGAAACGCAGACGACTCACTTGCCTCCGACAAGGCCACTTCGAACGGTCAGTCATTGAGCTTCTCTTTCTATCCCGAAGCAACAGGGTATTACGGACTCTGTATCATCGACGAGAACCATGGATATGATGGTACATCTCCCTACGATAGCTATGAGATATTGATCTCATCCGATTTCGAGATGTCCGCATCACCTTTGAGCAATCTCATTGCTCCGGGCATGAACGCATCATACGAGATCGATGTGGAATCTCTGGGAATAACCGGCGATATCGATCTTCATTACCGGTGGAATGACGGATCGAGCAATATTTCGGCTCCATCAAGTGGTTCGGCATCCTTGAGCGCTTCGAAGGTAACCCCTGGTGGTGTAACCACCAAGAAGGTATATCTGAACATTACAACAGGTACATCCATGTCAGCAGGGACATACTACCTGGACATCTATGGGAATGATACCGGTGTGAATGGAAAGACACATTGGACCACCGTTAGGCTCGTTGTTTCTACTAGTCCGGATTTCTTCCTGATATCCGCACCGGAACTGAGGGTCGTATCCCCTTCGACAACCACAACATACCAGGTTGAAATGGATACTATCAATAGTTTCAACAACAATGTTACGTTGTATGCAAGCGCATCACCATCATCATCGACGTTCAATTTCACATTCTCTCCTACATATATCAGCTCGACAGGACCGGTTGCGAACCTATCGATAACGACACAGTCCACCACTCCGGTGGGACTTTACAATATATCGATCTGGGGAACCGGCGGCTCATTGACAAGGTATGCCAATACAACATTGAGAATAAAGGAACCGATCATCATAGATGTGATCTCCCCGGGTCCATCGGAACTGGTCTCCGGAGTGTTCACATTCCAGGCAAGTGCTGGAACTCCGGTCGATACAAAATCCGTTAAGATCACATTTGGAGGAAATATGGCCGCCCTCGGGACGGTCAATATGTATTACAATACTGTGAATACTTTCTGGGAGAGGACCGTGAACACCTACTCTTATCTCGATGGACCGAGCAGTATCAACATCACTGCGGAGGATTTCAGCGGAGGTTTGACCACTTTCGGACCTAAGAACTTCACCCTATCCAATTCAGCTCCGAATCCGATAATCAACACCCCCCTGGACAGGTCATATGTCACCGGGACTGCGATGCCAATATCGATCAATACCACTTCCCATGTCATCACATGCAGGTTCAGGGTGGACCAGAATGCCTGGATACCTCTATCCAGAAACGTGAACACCTGGACAGGAACATGGGATACCACCCAGATAACTGATGGAACCCATACACTGACCATAGATGCGAAGGATATTGCAGGATTGACCGGGGAAACATCTGTGACGATCTTCGTCGATAACAGCAAACCCACCTGCGGCATCAATTCTCCGATAGATGGGCAGTATATCGATGGGACCTATACTTTCAGGGTCGTATCTACGGATACGGTAGGTGTGCATCATGTGGATATCTCGGTCTTCGGCCAGACCACAACACTTCCGTATAATCCGATCACATCATCCTATGAATATACGATCACGACAACTACCAAGGCAGATGGGACATACCAGGCCTATGCAACCGCATATGATTATGTCAACCTCTCGAAGGATAGCGGCACGATATCCTTCTTCATTGACAACAATGACCCGACCCTATCCATCAACTCGCCGGATTCTGGGGAGATAATAGGTGGTGTGTACAATGTTTCTGTAACATCATCCGATCTATTCCTGCAGAAGGTCGAATACAGGATAGATTCCGGTGGATGGTCCAATCTGACAGGCAGTGATCCGAACTGGTGGGCCCATCTGAACACAACTCTGTATGCCGATGGCATGCATGCACTGTCCGTTAGATCGCAGGACCTTGCATCCCATCTAACGGAACAATCGGTATCTTTCTACATCGATAACACGGATCCAACATGTAATATGGTCTCACCGTTCGATGGAAGGTTCGTGGAAGGTGTATTCACATTCCAGGTGTCGTCCACCGATTCGGTTGGTGTTGATAAGGTCATGCTAGATGCGTTCTCCGATAATGTGCAGATGACATTGAACCAACAAACGGGTTACTATGAATATCAGTTCAATACCCTTACAGTAACTGACGGGACCTTCAATGTTACCGCGACATCTTACGATCTCTCCGGAAAGACGACAACATCCACAGAGATAAGTTTCAAAGTGGACAACCTCGCACCTGAGCTTGCGGTTGTGGGACTCCAAACCGGAGACTATGTATCCGGAACGGTCGTTTTCTCAACAAATGTATCGGATGCGTTCTTGAAGGATGTCATGTACAATATCGATGGAGGTTCCTGGGTCAACACCACCCAATCATGGGATACAACTACTCTGATCGATGGTTCCCATGTTATAACACTCCGGGCCAGGGATGAGGCGGGACACACCACAACCCAGAGCCTGACCCTGATCGTTGACAACAATGCACCGGTATGTGCGGTGAACAGTCCTGTATCGAATGAATATATCGAGGGAACCTATATCTTCAGATTATCGGCATCGGATTCTGTTGGGATCGATCGCGTCTATATCAATGTGTTCGGAGCGAACTTCACTGCGACGTTCTCGGGAGCATCCGGCTATTTCGAGTTCATTACAGACACCTCGATCAGGACAGATGGAAACTATTCCTGCAAGACGATCGCCTATGACAGGAGCGGAAAGATGACCGAATCCTCTTCGGTTTCATTCCAGATCGACAACAACGCCCCCGTAATGACGATCTACGGATTGCAGACGGGAGCCTATGTATCCGACAATCTTACCTTCAACGTCTCTGCATCGGACACATTCCTGATGGATGTGATGTTCTCCGTTGATGGTGGGGCCTGGATAGATATAAACACCGTCTGGCAGACAAGCCTTCTTCTGGATGGAGGCCATCTGGTCTCCTTCAGGGCCAGGGATCAGGCAGGTCACGATATCCAGCAGACCATGACATTGATAGTGGATAACACCGATCCGGTCATCACCATCAATACACCATCAGTGGATGAGTTCATCGAGTCAGCCTACACCTTCAGGATGTCGGCCGTCGACCAGGTTGGTGTGGATAGGGTCTATATCAATGTGTTCAACAACAGTTTCCTTGCGACCTTCTCGACATCATCCGGCTACTACGAATTCACTACCGACACTTCTCTCAAGGTCGATGGCACCTATACCTGCACTGCGACAGCCTACGATCTCAGTGGACGTTCGACCGAGTCAGCTGTTATTGACTTCCGGGTCGACAACAACGCCCCTGTCCTGAGGGTTGTTTATCCACTTCCCGGAGCCTTTCTGGAGGATTTCGTGGATGTTCTTGTCAACTCAACAGATGTATTCCTGAACAGAACCGAATATAATGTCGATGGGACAGGTTGGGTTGATGTAATGGTTCCCCTGAACACCTCTATCTTTGGTGACGGTGATCACACTATCACCATCAGGTCCGTGGATGATGCGGGGCATATCACAATAACTGCAGTTGATGTGATAATCGACAACTATGATCCGGTTGGATCCCTTTCATATCCGGGTGAAAATGCATATGTGACCGAGATAACACCTGTTTTCAAGGTTGTAGCGTCGGATATCGTCGGGATCGATCATGTGATGATCTCCCTTGATTTCCCGGAGATCACCGGGGACCTGTCAATGAGCTACAACTCTGCAACGGGTTATTACGAGTTCAGGACGGACCTTACATTGATACCGGATGATGAATATAATATAACCATCACCATAACCGATCTGTCAGGGAAGATACTTGTTCTGGGACCATTTCTGTTCAGGGTGGATACCCATACACCCGAGATCGTGGTCAGTGATCTGGGTAACGGTGATATCCTTTCAGGATCGGCCCCCATCAATCTCTTTGGAAAGGACGCATTCCTGAGTTCGATCACCTATCGGATAGATGAGAACCAACCTATCACTCTCGACTATGATATGGAAGGAGACTGGGCGAATGCGACATTCGATCTGAACACCTCCATGTTCAATGATGGTGTACATACCTTGACGATCTCAGCCTATGACAGTGCAGGTTGGTCGTCGACATTGACCTTCAATATCCTGATGGACAATATAGACCCGACCTGCACGATCACTTCTCCTGTGGGGAATGAATTCGTTGAAGGAGTGATCGATATCAGGGTCACTGCATTCGATATCGTCGGTATTGATTATGTGATAATACAGGTCTATGAACTTGAGGCAAGAGTGCCATACAATGCCCAGACCGGTTATTACGAGTATTCATCCAATACGGTAACATGGGGAGCAGGTGAGGATGGTATCAGGAACGTTACAGCTACCGCCTATGACCTCACAGGTAAATCCTTCACCTTCGGACCCGTGTTCTTCAACGTTGATAACAGGGCCCCGACCATCAATATCAATTCACCGCAGGAGGGCGTGATAATATCTGGCATGTTCTTCTTCGATGTGGATAACGGTGATGTTTTCAAGAAAGGAACGGATTACAACATAGATGGTGCGTCATGGCAGCCTGTTTCGATAGGCTGGAACACGAACCTCGTTGAAGACGGACCACACAGGGTCACCATCAGAGCAACGGACCTTGCAGGCCATATCACCTTGGAAACGATCAATGTCATCGTCGATAACCACGATCCGGAGATCTCGATCGCCGGGCCGAATGATGGTGAGTTCATAGACAACTCCTACACTTTCAGGGTTGCTGCATCGGATGAGGTCGGGATCCATCGTGTGACAATGAACATTGCCGGAAAGGAGAGGTTCATGTCATACAACTCCCAATCAGGTTATTTCGAGTATCTACTGGATTCGAAGACGATGCTTGATGGGACCTATCAGATAAATGCCACCGTGATCGATCTATCCGGAAGGACAGTTGTGACATCCAATGTGATGTTCAATGTGGACAATAATGGGCCCGACCTCAGGGTCGAATCCCCTGTGAAGGACCAACTTGTCAACGGTCTTTTCGTCGTTAGAGCACAGACCAATGATGAGTTCCCCGGAATCGTCAGATATGCTATTGATGGGACCACCTGGTTCGAGGTTTCCACACCATGGAACACGACGAAGGTTGTCGATGGAAGACACACCATCACGATAAGCACGGTCGACCAGGCAGGGCACAGGACCGATTTCGACATCGATGTTATCGTTGACAATACAGCGCCTGTTATATCGCAGGCAACGATAACACCAGGCCAGATACTGTCCGGTGTTCAGACGCTCCGGTTCTATGCTTATGATTCCATCGGGATCAGGCAGGTCCAATTATCACTGAATAATGCTCCACCATTCGAGATATATCGTGGTGAAGGCGGTCTTTATTACGAATATGTGTTCGATACAAGGATAGTTCCGGATGGCAGCCAGATGATCAATGTCTCCGCCGTGGACAGGGCTGGCAATACCTATGGATCATCCTACGGCGTAAAGGTGGATAACACCGGTCCGGAGATATCCCTTGATTATTACTGGATCGAAGGTGGTCTGGCTGTGAGCATTGGAGAAGTGAAGGCAGGAAACTCGGTTGTGTTCGAAGCAACCATTCTTGACCCATCCGGTGTGGGGAACGTGATGATAAACATTGATTCCTCAGGCTGGAGGGAGATGACACCGGATGCCAACATCTCCAACCCGAATACATTCGTCCTCTTCTGGCCAACAGCCGGTATCGAGGATGGTTCCCACATCTTCCAGATAAGGACAACGGACAAGCTCGGAAACGAGAATTCTATGTCCGGTCTTATCAATATCAAGAAGGTGGAGGAGAAGGAGAGGTTCATCGATTCCTTCAAGGGTTATCTGCCTGTGATCTGGCTTATTCTCTTCATCATTCTTGTCATATTGATCTTCGTACTTGCCTACACCGGTGTTCTAACCAGGTGGGCAAAGGGCGAGGGAATGGAACGACAGGAAAAGGAACCTGCTCAAGATGAGAAGGAACCGAAGAAGGAAAGAGGCCTCTCGAAGATGAAGCACATGTTCAAGAAGGACCAATCTTCAGAGGAATCCGACTGGGATCATGAAGGTGACAATTAGGATACTCTGCCTGAATGTTGCCAGAATGATAATTTGAACAAAACCTTATTCAATAATGGATCGAGGTGTTTACCAGTGATGTGGGGAGTTCGATCATTTGAAAGGGTCCCAACAGGGAACAGGGTACATGTTATCTCGATCCTTCTTGTTTCATTATTGATTATAGGATCGGTAATTCTATTGGATGATGGGAATGCCGATACAGCACAGGTAGGGGGTGGTTACCTCGGATCACGGGTCTCCTCTGCGAATGATGCCATCTGGAGAGCAGGCTCCGATAATTCCCCCAACAACACATCTGTTACACTTACAGTATCAGGAGAAGGAACCAAAGGTATCACATTGGCACCACAGGATGTCGTATTCATCATGGACCATTCAGGATCACTGCAGACATATGATCCGCAGGTCCTCAGGATCCTTGCGGCTCATCAGTATGTCAACAATATGATAGCTCCCTTTGACCGGGCTGCCATTATAAAGTTTGACAATACTGCAACACAGTTCCATCATCTGACATCTGCCTATGCGCAGGTGAATGCAGATCTTGATGCCCTGTCCAAGGCGCAACCACAGGGTCAAACCAATTTTCAGGAAGCTATCGATCTGGTCAACACCGAGTTCGAGACGTTCGGGAACGATGAGAACCAGAGGATCGGGATATTCTTCACGGACGGTCGCCCTGACCCATTATCTGCCAATGTGACCATCGCGCAGATGGACCAGCTCGTCACCAATGGAGTAAGACTATACACGATCGGATTGGGTCCAAACCTGGATCAAGCCCTACTTGGTTGGATGGCAGATTATACCGGGGGACAGTTCTACAGAGCCGAGACAGCAGAGGAACTGGTTCAGATCTACATGAAGATATCAGATCAATTCTACGATCACACAGCGGGTGTGAACATCACCCTGAAGGCATATCTATCGGAGGATTTCGAATACATTGATGGTACCGCCAATATATCTGAAGGATTCGAGATCAATAATTCCGACGGGACCGTGTTAACATGGTCCCTGCCCCGTATGGAGATCGGCCAGAACTGGTCCGTTCGGATCAGGGTAAGGTCAGAAGATGGGGATGGCCGCATGAGATTGTTCAAGGATGAAAGCGAACTGGTCTATCAGAATTGGAAGAAAATCAAT
>JAUVCN010000140.1 GCA_030595715.1 Thermoplasmatales archaeon | reverse complement strand
ACTAGGTTTCCTCGTTAGGGGAATATACATAGGTCCTTTGAACCTTAACCTGATATTTTCCACTATAATAGTAATAATCCTATTTACAAGCAGAAAGGAATTCGCGATCAGGGAAGATAGGAATATCAAAGAGAACTAGCTTTCTCTCTTTCGTTGGAAGATGCGATGGTACCCTGTATGTCCTTGATGATCCTCTGAAGACCTTCTTTTCCATTGGAAATGAAAACCTGGTCGCTCTCAAACCTGGAGCAATGTGGGCAATCACGGTCTATTGTCTCTTTACCATCTATCATTGTGAAAGGAAATATTCTGCAGGATGTTGGTCTATTTTGATATACAGAGCAAGAACCATTATTCAAGAATATACAACTACCATCAATGAATATAAGTTCCTTGAGATTGTGCCCATGGCCGGAAGTTCTTGAAAATGTTTGCTCATAGTGCCCCATTGTCAAAAGTCTGTTGATGTCCTCATGTGTGAGAATGACCTCCCTTTCATGACAGCATAAACTACAGTTTAGATCCCCGCATATCGTCATTTGTGCATCCCGTCCCGAAGGCTAAATGTACAATGTAAAAGGAGTATAAAAAGTTAATGTACCTTGATTTCCACTGGAGAAGGGACTTAACACATATTGAGACCGAATAAACCATTTACCAATAAAGTGATTTTTTCCACAAGATATTCAATGAACGAAAGAAATAAGTAAATAAGCGGGGTTTTAGTGGAAGCCAGTTGGTTAACAGGGGTGTGCAAATGGTCGACCTTGAATATGATAAGATCAAGACCGGTCTATTTTCCGGAAAAAGTGTTGGATACGAATCGAAATTGATAAGACCTACTGCCACAGGTGAAGTAAGGTCATTGACGATCTATGATTATGACAGCCAGAAAAGAATGGGATCAATGGAGTACGAGATCGATGGAAGCCAGGTAAAGGTCAATGGATTCAATTTCACTGAATGGAAGGATATGAGGTTTCCCGAGGGATTCGTAAAATTCTTCATCAAGAAAATGAAGAGAAGAGGAGTCTCGAAGATCACAGTGGAGATCTATGATACAGGCGGAAATACCCATGAGAAGCTCACCATGTTCAGGAGAATGAAGTTCGACACCGAAACAACAGGCAATATGATCGGATATCAGAGCTGGCTTCTGGTAAGGAATATCTAAGGGGTGATGATCTCTGTTACCAGGAAGAATGAACCCACGACAGATGGAAAGAATGATGAAGAAGATGGGTCTCAATATGGAAGAGATCGGAGATGTGAAAAAAGTGGTGATCCACACGGATACCAAGGAGATCATCATTTTGGACCCTTCTGTCACCATTATGAACGTCCAGGGTGAGAAGACCTATCAGATCCAGGGAAGAACAACAGAAAAGATACTGAAAGTTGAACTCCCCGAAGAGGATGTTCAATTGGTCATGGAACAGGCAAGCATTTCCAGAGAACAGGCCATCAAAGCTCTTGAAGAGGCAGATGGTGAACCTGCAGAAGCCATAATCAGATCCATGGGATGATCGTTCAAACAATAAAAATGGGGATAGCCCCAGGGGTTCCCAATAACCCAATTTAAAGATGTTCTGTCCTGACAATATCGAAGCAAATGATAAGCTATAAAGATGAAAAAGAGGCCCGAGTACAGATCCGCCTATCAGGTGATCTAATTTCCTCATTTCAAAAAGATATCGGAACAGACATTCGAGAGGGTCTGATCGATAGATCAATAGAAAGAAATAATACTATTAATGGAATTGAAGATTTACATAGCGTTGAAAATAGGTTGTTGAAATCTATTTCATTAAAAGGAGAAAATGAGATGGTAACTCCGGTGCCCCCCTGGGGAGTCGTTGTCCTTGAAGGACCTTCGATAGAAAAGGCCAGATCACGTTTTTACAAGGCCAGATCGAAAGGGGCTGCTCTCTTCCATATACCATTCGATACATTCTCGGTCAAAGGTACACCTGAATCCAGAGCGAGGTTCGGGGTCCAGATAGCACAGATAGCTGCTCTCTTAAAGAAACATTCCATAGCATCCATAAGACCCGGATCCTATGGTGGAGCTGTTCCGGAATCCCTCCTACCTGAATCATATCGATTGGACCATCTCCAAATGATAGCTTCACAGGGATTTGCCTGGGTCGAAATGGAACAGACCATTCCGGATGATAGATTGGCTCAATTGATCGACATTGCAAAAAAAGCTTCTTCAAAAGTTATGATCACTTGTCTTCTCGAAAGTATGAAAGAATGGACCCCTCCTGATAATATCGACCCTGATAGATTGGATGGATACAGGATCATTATCCCTATGGAAGATTCCAGAGGATTGAAAAGAGCTTACAGAGCATCCCTGAATGCCAGGAAATGGGCCCGGGGCAAGAAGATCCTTGTGGACCCCACGAGAGGATCCCCCTCATTGTCAAAGATATTTGGACCCTTATCGTTATCTGACATGGTTGAGGTAGGTATTGGAGATGTGGGTTCTGCAGATATATCGAAAAACGACCTATCCGGAATAAATGAGATATGGGAATCCATGGGTATAGTCGGACAGGGAGTGGGCAAGGATTGGTCTATGTACGGTAGGAAGATGACACCCGAATCCAGGATATATCTTCAGGTAGGCAAGATATCAGGCTCAGAATACAGGTCCAAGATATTCAATGCACAGTTCAACAAAATGTCCTTGGATGGTCTCATGATACCGTGGGATTCATCCGATAGTAGGATAATAACCTGTATTGAAAATGCCAAGAAAATGGGTGTAAACGGCGCCTACATTGAAATGCCCTTCCGATCAAGTGCTGTAGCACAGATGGATTGGGTCGATCATCGGTCCATGTCGGTCGGAAGTATAGATGTTGTTAAATTCAACGGTATGAATGCCAACGGCTACAATTCCGAGATATACGGAATAGGGGATGAGATCGCCCTGAACAAGATCGCAAGGTCTTCAAAGACAATTATTATTGGAACCGGTGCAAGCGGCAGGTCAGCTGCCGTTGCGGCAGCAATGATGGGAATGGACACTTACATTGCAGGGAATAACAAGGAGAGGACCATTGATATTGCGAACAGACTGGAAGGAAATATCAAGGGAACATCGTTCAAAGCTCTTACCAAACCGATGATCAAGTTCCAATTCATAATAAATTCCATTCCATTCGAATCAAAAACGGTAAGAGGTGGATCTGACCAGATGATGGAGATAGCAGAGATCGTAAAGAGATTCGAACCTGAATTTGGTATGGACCTCTTTCCGAAGATCAGATGGACACCATTCCTGTCATCTATCGAGTCCAGAGGTGGAACACCGATATCCGGAGTTGATGTTCTCACAGGATCCTCCAAAAGGGCATTCAAATTGATGACCGGACATGATCCGAATGATGAACATCTTACAAAGATCATAGAAGAAACCGTACTGGAATAGTTCCATTTTATTCCTTGTTGCATACTGGACAGGCCTTCTCATCGATCATAAGTACTGTACCACATTCTTTGCAGGTTCTCTTGCCTTTCTTATCCATTTTCCTTTTCTGGCGAGGATTGCCATTTATACTTTTCTTATTAGATATCTCATCCATCATTCTCTCCTTTGATGGACCCGTAAGAAGTGAGGCATCGCAGAAAGGACATATTTCATCTTTACTGGAAACGGTCTTCGAACATTTCCCGCAAATATATTCCTCTTCTTCAAGTTCTATCCCGCACCATGGACAGGACCTCTCATTATTTCCTATGGGTTTCCCACAATCAGAACATTCTACCTTGATTCTTCCCGTATCTCGCTCTTCTGTCTTCTGCATGGATCGTCCTTTGAAGTATGACCATGTAAAGAATATCACTATGATCGTCAGGATAATGATCGATATCGAACAGTACAATTTTGGAAGGCCAAAGATGGTATCCTCTTCATCATCATTCTTCTCGCCCACGGTGATCATGAAAGAACCTTCGTCTATCCATTTACCATCTATCAATACCTGAATTGTGACATTGATCTTGCCTGAAGACCCGAAATTTACCGAACCCTGAAATAATCCAGATACGTTCTCATCATCGAGATCAGTGTTTATGGCCATGGGGTAATATGTACCGTCAATGGACGCCCTCACCTCCGATATATTGGAGAGGTCCTCTCTGACGATAAGAACGAAAAGGTCGATATTTGTTCCTTCCAATGGTGCACCTGGTGACCAGTGTGGATGAGATATGCTTCCCTGAACAATACCCAAGGGCAGGAATAAGATCAGTATGGACGTAAGGACCATGACATATCGATAACCCATATGTGTGTAAACTGATCATTCAATATAATTCAAACGGAAAGATTGATAGCCTTTTTAGCCATTGCTCTGTGAATGGGGATAAAACTTACGGACCTGGTCGTAAAAAGGCCGTTGATGGAAAGAGAGCTCTCATCTCGAGCTGTCGCTTTCGATGCATACAACATGCTCTATCAGTTCGTTTCTTCGATAAGGACACCGGAAGGATATCTCCTGACAAACGATGATGGCATGGTCATCTCCCACCTGAAAGGTCTTTTTTCAAGAACATGCAAATTGATAGCAGATGGTGTGGATACGGTATTCATATTCGATGGTATACCTCATGAACTGAAGAAAGGCACGCTGGACCTTCGGAGGGAACGAAAAGAGAAGGCTCAGAGACAGTGGGAAGAAGCTCTTGAACGAGGGGACCTTGAAACTGCCAGAACAAAAGCGATGCAAACATCGAGATTGACCGCTGAGATGGTGGATCAATCAAAAAGGTTACTTGATCTGCTGGGTGTTCCTCATATGGTAGCCCCATCAGATGGTGAGGCCCAGGCATCATATATGTGCAGTAAAGGAGATGTCTATGCCGCATCATCCCATGATTTTGATTCTCTTCTATTTGGATGTCCTCTTCTGGTTCGCAACATCGGATCTACCGGAAAACGGAAATTACCAGGAAGGAAGGCATGGGTTTCCGTTGAACCTGAAATGATCTCCCTTGATGATACCTTATCCACTCTTGAGATAACCAGAGAACAACTTGTGGATATGGCCATCATGATAGGAACCGATTTCAATGAGGGGGTAAAGGGAATTGGCCCGAAGAAAGCATTGAAATTGATCAAGGAGTTCGGCAATATCGAGATAATATCCAAGGGATCAAGGATACCTTTGCTCGAGTATGACGAGGTGAGGAAGATATTCCTTCAACCCAACGTAAATAATGATTATGATATTCGTCAGGGTAAATTGGATATGAATGGGGTGAAGGAGTTCCTTATCGAGGAACTCTCATTCGGTGAAAAAGGTGTAGAAAAGACACTGGAAACCCTGAAGAGCAGAAGAGAACAGACTAGTCAATCATCACTGGATTCATTCTTTTAATCGAGATAATGATTCAAGGTCAGCATCATCCAATTTGTTCTTGGGTCTGATCGCCTGGG
The DNA here is from genome assembly GCA_030595715.1 of Thermoplasmatales archaeon. Lineage (GTDB taxonomy): Archaea > Thermoplasmatota > Penumbrarchaeia > Penumbrarchaeales > Penumbrarchaeaceae > Penumbrarchaeum. Next base: position 2,023 of record JAUVCN010000140.1, on the reverse strand, counting down.
TGTTGTTAGTCCATTCATCAGGGATCGCGGGCATTTTCGAATAATCCATTGTTTTCTTTACCTGCCATGCTACCATTGCAAGGAACAGGATAATGATAATTACCGCAATGATCACGATAATTATCCATTTATCTTTTCCTCCATCATCCTCGTTTTTATCATCTTTCAACAAACGTATTGGCAGTTCTCCAAGGTCAAGGTCCAAACCACCTTTTACATTTAGGTCATATTTGGTCTCTCCATAACCTTCGATAGATATCACAAGATATGTTACTCCTTCAGGTAAGGTGATATTGAAATATCCATCAGTACCTGATGTTGTCTTTTCACCGGTCTTGAACCATATTGTTGCATTTGGTACAGGATCTCCAAGGGTATCTATCACCCTTCCAGTGATCTTTCCGTATGCCAACATTATATCTATCTCTGTGATGAAATACCAATCAAATGGAACCAATGGATTCCCTGCAAGGTCCTCTCCCGTGATCCTGAGAGTGTATTTGGTGTTATGGTCAAGTGTTTCTAGGGGAGTGAAGGTCAGATTGTTCCCGTCCCAACTGTAGTTTCCTTCCACATCTGATATGTCGATCTTGATGGAACTTTGATTTACCATCTCCGTGAACCCGATCGAGATGGTTGTATCAACGGGAATATTGTTCTTTGATGATGGAGTGATCGAATCCACGATCGGTTGGCTCACATCGAAGAAGAACGAACGTGTCATCTTCACGCTATTGCCTGCACCATCCCTGACCCATAGTTCGATTGTATGTTCCCCATCAGTACCAAATCCGAGGGTTATCGGCTCATCCGGACGGAAATCCCTTCTTTCCTGTCCATCAAGTATAAGGGTCACACCCTGTATCCCCGTGAGGATGTCGGATGCATCCCATTCCACATTGAATTCCTCCGAATATCGTCCTCCTTCCACGGGAAACAGAATATCCATATCCGGTGGGGATAGGTCGACTATGACCGTCCTTTCCTCTGTAACGTTGTTTCCGGCACGATCGGATGCCCTGACATAGACATGATGTGTACCCTCTGAAAGACCGCGTATGTTGTAGGAACGGGATAGACCGACATCATACCAATCCTCCAACCCCCATCTTATAAGATATCTTTCGATACCGGATATTGGATCTGTCCCATACCATCGAACATTGAGTTCTCCAGTATTGTTCACATAGAAATGGTCCGGTTGTATTATACTGAGGCTGGGCGGATCCGGATCGATCGTAAGGTTCACTGTGTCATTATTCTCATTGCCTGCGCCGTCAACTGCCATTATGGAGATAGTATGATCTCCGGATGGAAGTTCGTTCAATTTCAGCTGTGTCAAACCCCCAATTAAGGAATATGGGGCTCCATCCAGAGACACATGGAATCCATTGATGTAAGTAACGATATCATAACTGGTCCAGTGGATCGTTGGTGATACCAAATTGGTGAGGATTATCCTATCATCAGGCGCATCGATCCTGATGAAGGGGTCGGAGACATCAACAATGAACGATGCTGTTGCTGTCCTCGAGTGTTCGGCCAGATCATATACCGTGACGGATATGGTGTGATCTCCTTCTTCAAGTCCGATGAACGTAATATTCTCCCATAGCCCTTTGTCTATTGTTTTTCCACCATCGAGGGATATCTCGTATCTATCTACAGCTATATTGTCTGTGCCAGTGTATGTTACGCGTATGGACGTAGTATCGAAGATGTCACCCTCTTCAGGTGAATCTATCTTTATGTTCGGCCCCTGTGTATCAGGGGAGGATTTGATCCTCCCGCTCTGATTGGAGTATGCGATATCGTTCAGTGCCACCACATAATACCAGTAGGCCCTTCCGGATATGACATCCGTGTCACGGTAGGTTGTGTGGCCACCCGTAACACTTGTAAGATACAACTCGCCTCCTCCCCTCTCGCTTCTATAGATATCGTATGCTATCACATTGACCCCCGGACCGTAAAAGGGTGCATACCAATCAATATCGATGTATGTTGGTTGTGGTGACGCCCT
>JAUVCN010000180.1 GCA_030595715.1 Thermoplasmatales archaeon | reverse complement strand
TCGATCATATGGGAAACAGAATAAACTACGATTACGATCACGCCGGTCGTCTGGAGGGATTGGTGACATCCGCCGGAATTGACGTTGTCAAGTATGAATACGATCTGTTGGGAAGGTTGTCCAGGAAGACATTGGAGAACGAAGTTTACACAACTTACAGGTACGATGCGGCAAACAGGGTCACTGGGTTGGCCAATTTCAAACCTGACGAAACTGTCATTTCATGGTTCAACTACACCCATGATTCTTGCGGACGACTGACAAAGACTAACACCCATTACGGGACGTGGACCTATGCTTATGATGACACTGATCAGCTGGTCAATGCCGTGTTCGATCCAACCTATCCTGGTATCCAGGCCCAGGACCTTGAATACAATTATGACTCCATGGGAAATCGGATCAGGACCGTAACGAACGGGGTGGAGCAATCCTATCAGTCCAATGATATGAACCAGTACACGATCGTCGGTAATGTGACCTGTACTTACGATCCGGATGGCAATCTGATACTGGAAGAAGGTCCGAATGGAACGAAAAGATATGCTTACAATGATGATAACAGACTTGTCGAGGTCTCGAATGGAGAGGACACATGGGAATACACCTATGACGGACTTGGAAATCGCGCATCGATCACTAAGAACGGCGATACCTCGTATCTTGTGGTGGACCCGATCGGAATGGGAGATTTGGTCGGAATCTATACTGAGAACGGCACGATGATGTCACGGTACATCTACGGTTCGGACCTTGTGAGTATGGAAACTGGAACCGGAGACTTCTATTTTTACAATTTCGATGCAATGGGAAATACACAGGAATTGACAGACTCGACTGGGGCAATAGTGAATTCATATTCATACATGCCCTTCGGAGAGATCGTTTCGGAGCAAGAAACCGTTTCCAATCCTTTCCAGTTCGTCGGAGAGAAGGGTGTAATGACCGATTCAACGAGTCTTGTCCACATGCGGGCAAGGCAATACAGTCCGCAGACGGGTCACTTCACCACCATGGACCCGATAGGCATCTCGGGTGGTGATCTCAACCTCTATCGATATGTCTACAATTCTCCAACCAACCTTGTCGATCCTGAAGGTCTTTCAGCGGTTGAAGTGGCGAAAATGGGATATGACATTGGGAAAGGTCTCATTCCATGGGGAGATTTGTATGAATCTGCTACTGACGGTTTCCTGGGTCAAGATAATGCAGAATTCCTTGGATTCAGTGTTGATGTCATCGCAGGAATAGGTACCTTATCCTCCATGGCTCCGATTATTTTTTCACCCGCAGCGCCAGCTGTAGTCGTTGCTGCTGCTGTTGCGGTTGTTGCCTACACGATATATAGTATCGCTAAGAAGCTGGACTCGCTCTTTGAATTTGGAGTGCCAGCGAACACTCTGACCCCTCTCGATCCCAATCATAAGGAATGTTTGAACGGTACCGGACCAGGAAATCATGTGGCAGAAGGGACGCGGCTCTCCTACATCGTCGAGTTCGAGAATATGGAAGAGGCAACGGCGCCCGCCCAGATGGTCACCGTCATAGATCCTTTATCGGAAGATCTGGACTGGTCAACATTCGAATTCATGGAGATCGGATTCGGTGACATCGCGATACCACTGGAGCCGGGAACAGGATATGTTGACGAGGTCATGGAATACAGTTACAAGGATGACGAATACGACATGAAAATCGAGTTGCATATAAACGGCGAGATCGACATGAGAACAGGGGGGGTATTCGTTATGATATATTCCATAGACCCGATCACTCAGCTCCCGCCAGAGGTGAATATCGGATTCCTTCCTCCGGAGGATGGTACAGGTAGGGGGCAGGGATACTTCTCTTACAACATCGATCCTAAACAGGATCTTTCAAGCGGGACCGAGATTCGGAACATCGCCACCATACAGTTCAATCTCGGTATGGAGATCGACACCAATCAGATAGATCCTCTGGACAAATCCAAAGGGACCTCTCAAGACCTTGAAGCACTGGTCACCATCGATGCTGGATCGCCATCAAGCAATGTGAACGCAATGGCCGAAAATGTGGGTCAAAACTTCACTGTATCATGGACCGGAGAGGATGAGGAAGGCGGTTCCGGTATCGAAGGATATGATATTCTTGTAAGCGAGAACGATGGTCCATGGGCCCTCTGGCTGGAAGATACGAATTTGACCTCCGCCAACTATGAAGGAGAGGTAGGCAGCACCTACAGTTTCTACAGTATCGCTACAGACAATGTGGGACATCGCGAGGAGAAGCAGGCCCTGGTGGAAGCAATTACTACAGTGGTCATTTTGACGGGTCCGACAGCGAATGCAGGACCCGATCAAAGAGTGGACGAGGGCACCATGGTAACCTTTGATGGCAGTGCCAGTACGGACAATGTCGGTATTGTGAACTATACATGGACCTTCAACGATGGCACCGGGGACATCACTCTGTATGGAGTTGGTCCAAGTCATATCTTCACCACACCGGGTGATCATACCATCACTCTGAATGTGACGAACGATGCAACTTATTGGGATTCCGATTCGATGGAATTGACGGTTGATCCGATCAAAGATGACCCGGATGAAGAAAGCAAATCGAATTATCTCCTGCTCGTTCTTGGAATGATCCTTCTCGTTGTGATAATTATTGGCATATCATTTGTGGTCATTCTGATGATATCAAGGAAAAGATCGCTCGATGAAGAATGAGGGCTTACCGGCAAATATTGAAAAAGAAGGGAGTGAAATGAAGAAAGGCATTTGCATAGTGATCATTCTGATATCTCTGCTTTTCATATCAACATCATTTTTAGGTGGTTTCAATTCACTGGAAAAAAGCTCTGATGATATCGCGATCAGCATGAAAGCAGATGACAAACTCCTGGGCCCTGGAGATGAAACAGAGATCCGGATATGGCTCTATCAGGGCACTGGTACATCGGCAGCTGGTATCCCTGACACATGGGTCAACATCAGCATCCCTGAAACATCAATGAACACGTCCTTTCAAACAGACCAGGATGGATACTGTACGTACACCTACAAAGCTCCAGCTGAGATAAACAATATGTTTGACACCACGATCTACGCATGGTTCGGAGAGGGGATAGAGTTCAATCCCAATGGTACCTTGATCCTGCATATTACCTTCAGATATGAAATAGAGATCCTGGGTCCAAAGATGATCCTCAACGGTTCGGACCCCGTGGACTTCTCCATTCATGTCACGGTAAATGGTACCCCCGCTCAATTCTCGACCATGGGGGCCAGCTCTCTCTGGTTGGGAACAATAGTCGATTACAGCATCGTTGATCCCATCAACGGTATCGGAAGGATCACATACAAACCTCCCAACGAGATAGGAAGGGCGAGGATCTGGGTAAGCGCTCAGGGATCCGGTTACGGTCTGGAGAGATACGAGATAGGAGAGGCTACCTTCGACATCATGATAGTGGATGAGATAGCCCCATTGAATGTCACCGTTGAAACTGACAACATGAACTGCATGAGATGGGGTAGTTTGAACTTGACAGTCAGAGCAACAAGGGGGGGATACCCGGCAGCCGGTGTGAGGATCGATTGGTCTGTGTCGAGGGGTTGGTTGTCGGAATATATCACCTATACGGATACCGACGGAATATCCATGATACAATACACCGCCACACACACGGATGATTCTCTATGGAACGATGTGGTTAACGTTACAGTGACAGCCGATGACGGTATCGAAAGAAAGTTTTCGGACTGCTGGTTCAACGTCTGGACCCACACTCCACAATGGAACATCGATATGTATTATCATGCATTTGGTCTTCAATTATTACCTGGAGAGGACCTCTCCCTATATATCAAGATGACCAGATTTTCCGATCCTCTTTGGCATTTTATCGCGGGACTGAGATTGGATGTGGTCATCTATGATATTGAACAGAACGAGTTTTCAAGGAAAACCATTGCAAGTGACATCAACATCGATTCTCTTTTCTTTCTTCTAATTTTAGAAGAGGAGCAGGTTCTCCGGATCTCCGATGATATGCCACCTGGAGAATACTACTGGGAAATACTCGTCCTATCCCCGGATGGTGTCCATACATACTGGAGGAAACAACCAA
>JAUVCN010000022.1 GCA_030595715.1 Thermoplasmatales archaeon | reverse complement strand
GGAAGAATTCGATTTTCCGAAACTCCCCGATCAGATCCTGGCCATAAGGGATGCCGGTGGTTTGCTGAACTATACCAGGATGAAACTGAAGGAAGGATCACCATAAGGACGTTCCCATCTTTCAAAATGTGGGTCCTTCTCAGGGACCTACCATGGATCCGGTTCATACGTGAGGATCATTACTACAAATATGAATTAATATAATAATATGCAATTCATACCATCTGTACATTACAATAGGGATTGGTAGAACCGGGAGAGCTCTCGGATGCTTCAAGAATAGCAATAACGAATAATGGAGCGATCCACTCAATTGGTACAAGCAGTTAAGCAATGATCATGAACAGGTCAAGACCTAGAAATAATCCTCGAATTGAATTACGTGATCATACCAGGAAATGTTATCTCCTTCGAGGTTCTCGGAGAAATCAAATTCTGTCCCTCCTTTTTCGGACCATAAGGTCCATCTCAACAATCTCCCGGTCTCGACATCGAAGAACCAGGTATTTGTCCCTTCGACCGTCCCATTGTAATATATCGTCCTTGGATCGGGGTTATTCACGGAGCTGAATGAATTGGAAAACGATCCGTCGACCTCCACATATAGAACGGTTGCAATACAAAGCCTTCCTAAGATCGGCTGTAATCCACCGTACAGGAGGTCCTCTTCATCGACCTCTATGGAAACGAATTCCGACCAACCTGTGGAATGATTCGGTTCCGGTTCCATTGAAATAAAAAACTCCATCGTATTGTTCAGTCTATTCAGCGAGTCCATTATCTCCTCATTTGCATCTATCCAATCGAATTGGATATTTTCGATCTCATACACATATATCCAATCCCAGATATTGATCCCACGGATCTTACCGGTGTTATAGTCAACCCTTACCTCCATGGACCCGCCTACCAGTCGAGCACCATCCAGAACAGGGTCGATATCGACCTTCCAGCTATTCCAATCTCTACTCTTTTCAGTTACTTCCATTACAAAACCATCCGGATCATTGTATTCGAACTCTTCAAGGAATCGATCCATGAGGTCCCCTGTCACATCTAGAGCATGTTCAGGTCCATAAACCACCTTATCTATACCTTGATCGCTCATCTCGATCCAGAATGAATATGATACCTTGTTGTCGGCGTGGAAAGAGGTTCTCATCAAGATCAGGGTTCCATCTTCGCATCTGTATTGAACATCTCTCTCGAACGGAACGTTCGTCAGGTCAATGGCCTCCATGATCTCCGGACTGCCAAGTACCCTTCTCACCTTTTCGAGTGCTTGTTCGGGTTGATATCCTCTGAATACCGAATGGTCATTCGGAGCCCATTCACATCTCAAAAGATCGATATCGTCATGATCCTGAATGTGGTCGAATGATGAATTGCGTTCCATTTCATCCGTCAATGTGATGAAAGATACCATGGAAGCTCCTATAACGATCAACACTCCGAATGTGACCAGGACCTTGTTTTCCGATGATGCCATTTCTCAACTCCCCATTGAATCATGGAACTTATCCATGATTATATTTATGGCCATATATTAGAAGAAAGTTTCAAATCTGCCGGTTTCTCAGGAGTTCGAAAAAACTGTCGCTATACTCAGAACCTGAACTCGATCATCACGTGTTTCGAGATGAAACCTGCTCTCTCAAGGGTCCTCTTCGACCCCCTGTTCTTTATATCGCAACCTGCAGTAGGTCTTCCACCGATCTCTGTCACATGGTCCGCCATCCTGTCTATGATAAAGGTCCCGTAACCCTTCTTCCTGAATTCGGGTTTCACATACATCCCGATATCGAACCAGTTCCTGTCGGGTATGGTCCTGTTGAAGATACCGTATCCGATGAAGGCCCCATCATCCTGTTCGAATAACATTATTGATCCGATTCCAAGATAGTAGGGAATATCATCTATCTCATCATCTTCAAAGATCTTATCACGGTACTTCATGATCAGGCCCACATCTTCGAGTGTGGCAGTCCTGACGTTCAGATCGAATTCGGGAACTGGATCCAAAGGTTCGATCCTATCCCTGAAATGGTATCCCAATATCTTGCTTTCCTTCATATGAAGAACGCACATTGAAAGATACAGATGATCGAACGACTGGCAAACAGCCTTTTCTATCTTCAGGTCCTTGATAACTCGCTTGAAGATATCAAGGGCTTCTGGTATGAACCTCTCTCTCAGATGGAATTCCAAAAGGACCTTCTCCGTGCCCACAAGAGCATATCCTGCTTCCTCTGAACCTACCATGACCACATGCGGGATCGAATCCCTCATCATGATCTCTGAATAGAGCTCCTCTGGTTGGCAGAGGCCATTCAGATAATCGATTCTGAGGTCCTTCACATCCTCTATCCCTTCTTTTTTGATCAGGTCCATTGGCACTTCATTAGTGACATCGATTAAGGATTTGTCGATGATCGGTTCAGTGGTTTCCTTTCTTGGGATCTTCAAGTCTCTCTTTGAACAATGAATAGAGTGTACCTTTCCGGTCGTCACCGAGTATGAACGCATTGTATTGATACGGACCTGCCCCCTCCTTTCCTTTTAATATTGATCTTGCAGGTTGTATCAGTTTAGCCGAGAAAAGGTTATGATAAAACCTTGTTGGATAGTAGAAATGGTTACTGTATCGAAAACCCATTCTTGCAAGGAATGCTTCCTCATTTAATTTTAAAGGTATCTTTTCAACAGACAGGACATTCTCATATTCGATTATCAGTTCCAGGAACTTCAATGGTCTTATCCTCACTCCATTGTCATCGATATTATAATGGTTTGAATATCTACCTGCAAGATGGAAAGCATTGAACGAGATCAAAATCATGATCTGAACAAATGAGAATATCATGAGCATTAAACCAAAGACGAAGACGATTTCCCCCATGAATATGCCCGCAATAACAACAGAGGAAGAGATAGCGATCGATATCAATGAGACAATGATTATCCTCTTGATCACCTTATTCTTTGTCCCAATGTCGACCTCCGGAACCAATTTGAATGCATCTATCTTCCTGTAGGGTTCAAGCGCGGTTCTTGGGGCATCTTCATTGGCCCCTATCTTCTCCTTTTTACCCATCATCACCTGGAGGGCATCCCTCACGTTCCAGATGTCCTTGAACTCATTTGCTGTGAGGAAACATACTCTGGACCTCTGCGCCATATCCTTGTATATTACAACAACCCCCTTTCCAACCTCAAGTTGCCGTTTGACCTTATTGATCCCCATCTTCGTCCTTCCGATCCTGAAGGCTCTGATGAAGGTCCCGAACTCGTTCTTGAATTCAGAACGATACCGGTCAAGATCTGAAGGTTTATCAAAAACGTCGATGATATCCTTCTTGGGGATCCATTCAGGGGGAAAGGATAATCTTACACCTTCGGTCCTGATCTCAATATCACCGGTTCTCAGGATGATGATGATAGACCAGGTCAAGAAAACCCCTGCGAATAAGAACATGGGACTCATGATGGTCATCGTGACAGTATAGATGAGGGATGCAGTATCACCGGTTATGATCAAATTGGCCCATAAGAAGATCATTCCAAAAATGTAAGAAATCGATATGAAGTCCATGATCGAAAAAAATATCAGGCCGATAATGATCGGCCAGGACCTTTTCATCTTTCTGATATCACTGGTCCTAAGTATCAGATCGCCCTGGCCCTTACTACTTCCCATGCAGAGGTCATGAATTTGGGAATAGATATTCATTTTCGTCTAATAAATGAATTTTTATTCAAAAATCGATTCAATTCTTTTTGAGGATACGAAGGCCATTTCGTTCGTTCCGAGATCGGCCTCTGCTACGAGGTCTTCCTTGGATCGAACATTCCTGGAAACGGGCTTCTTCATGAGTTCACTCCATGAAGATCGCAGGTTTCAGGGGAACCGCTCCCTGCGCCTTGTTCATGGGATCCTCTTTATCGGGATCGTCCTCTTTGAAAACCTTCAGAGCACAATCCATCTCATCAGACAGGAAATCCGAGAGCGTATGAAGGATATCATATTCATTCCTCAGGACCCTGAACCTCTTCCTCTCGTCCTCTCCCATCTTGACAACATCCTTCGAGAGCCTTCCGATCATCTTGGGTATCATCTTCTTGTAGGGTCCGAGTTCGGGTCTGGCCATGAGTGGTTTGATCATCTTACCAGGATCGATCCTTCCATCACCTTCATCTGCTGCCTTGAAGAGTGTATCCATCAGGTCCCATTTCCAGTCAGCAGCTATGTAGAGGAGTATTCTCTTCGGATCTATCCCGGTCATCTTCTTGATGTTTCGAAGGTCATCAAGAAGTTTGATCACATATTCTTCCTTCTTTAGAGAACCTTCTGAGATCCTATCATCGGATATCTCCGGCCATTCCTTCCTGGAGATATATCCTTCCTCCCCCATCCTCTCCCAGATCTCCTCTGCCATATGGGGTGTGAAAGGATGAAGCATCCTTGCGAATATCCCAAGAGCCTCCCTGAGGACCGGTCTGTTGTTCCCGCCTCTCTTGATATACCATTTCAGATCACCCGGTATTGTGAAGAATATGATATTGGAAGCTTCCCTTAGCTTCCCATCATCCAATGCAGTTGTCGTTTCTCGCAATCTATGACCCATCATGGATATGAGCCATTGATCGATATCGGACCCGTTCTCATCCTCCACGATAAAAAGATCGTCGATCTGTTCATAGATCTTTCTCATCCTGACCCTGTAATGGGAAACGCTATCTTCAACCCATTCCACGTCCATCGCCGATGAACCTATGTGGCAGTAGTACAGTCTCATCGCGTCAACACCATACTTATCAATTGCCTCTGGAATGGGTTCCGCGCCACCCTTTGTCTTGGATATCTTGTCCCCTCCGGACATTGTTACCCACCAGTGGACATACAATCCTCTCGGCCAATTCTCCTTTTCAAGCAGGGCAATGTGATTCATCAGGAAGACGGGGAAATGGACGGTCTTGTGTTCCTTGCCCCCGAGGTTGATATCAATGGGATACCAGTACTGGAACTCCTTCCTGCATCTTTCAACGATATCCCTTCTCTCTTCATCGAATTCGGATATTTCCCCCACCCCGTTCATTACGAAATTGAAGAAACGATCATCCATCCACTCCACCTTGAGGGAGCCATCGTTAACATATTTGGAGACGGTGTAATAGGTGGGATAGAGTGTGGAATCAGATATCGGTTCGATCGTCCAATCCTTCTTGAACGGGAACTCGGTCCCCAGCCAGGAACCTCTTCTGATACAGGCTCTATCACCGAACCAATCAAGCACTGCGGGAAGATCCCTTTTGTATTCATCCGGAGATATGTCCATCTCACTTACATGAGCCTTGGTCCTGGCAGTCCAATCCTCATTGGAATAGTTGATGAACCACTGGTCCGGGATCCTCTTGATGACCACACCGCTGCCGCACCGGCAGATGACAGGTTCCGAGAACTCGTGAAATACATCCGCAAGTCCCTTGCCAATGAGATCAACACGCAGGGTGTCCTTGATCTGGGACACCTTGAGTCCCGAATATTCCTGGCAGATATCCATCAGGACACCTGCATGGAACTCTTCTTTGTAGATGGCCTTGGTCGCTTCCTCGAGCTTATCATGATCGGTCTGGTCATTGATCCCCATATCCTGGCATTTGATCCCTGCCGGGTCCGATGTGAACTCTTTTCTCGCCTGGATCAATGTGATCGGTTTCAATGAAAGGACTTTGTCAACATCAAGATCGAATGGGTTCTTTCCGGTCCTCAAACCATTCTGGACATCGCGAAGAGCGATCCAATCGAACGGAGCATGGGCCGGAACTGACATAACGACACCTGTTGCGATCAATGTATCCACGAACGTACCGGGAAGGATGGGGACCTTACTTCCAACAGGTGTCTTGCAACTTTGGCCGATCAGTTCGCTTCCCTTCACGGTTCCGATCTCTTCGACCTCACCTCTTCCTTCCATCTGATAGTTCAGCTTCACTAAGGCTTCACGAGATACGATCCATGTTTCTTCCAGAACCTTTGCTTTGATGTAATCGACATCTGGATGGAGCCACATGTTGGTGACTCCGAAAACGGTCTCTGGCCTGAGAGTTGCCGCAGGTAGAACAGTCCCATCCATCAATCGGAATTTGAGAGTTGTGAACTCCTGTGATTCAGCCCCTCCACCCTGGGATATATCTGTCATGGAGCTGTCAACTGCGACCGGCCCGCAATTGGGACAATATGGAGCGTAATGCGGTTTGGTGATCAGATGTCCCAATTCGTTCAATCGGTGGAACTGCCATTTAATGAAGTTCTTGTATCCGGGAGAGACCGTTGACATGCATCTTGTGAAATCCATCCCGAAACCGAACTTTTTCCAGTATTCCTCGATGTATACATGGGAGAAGAAATCGATCAATTTGTCCACATCAGCGAGTTCTTCGAGCTTCTCCGGAGGACAGCCGTTCCTGAGCAGGTAGGTCTTGGTCCTTTCATCCCCTCTCTCTATCTTCTTTGCAAGGGCGATGGCAGGAATGCCGGATGCATGGAATCCCACCGGGAAAAGGACGTTATGACCGGTGACCCTCTTGTATCTGGTGATGACATCAGCATAGGTGAAACCTCTCATGTGGCCAACGTGAAGGTATCCCGATATCCCGGGATATGCAAATATCATGAAGAATTTCTTCTTACCTTTACCGGGTCCTTCAGGTGAGAAGATGTCATCTTCTCCCCACCTCTTCTGCCACTTGGCCTCCATCATATGAGGGTCATATCCGGTCATCTTTGCCACCGCCTGAACCTAACGTTCAGGATGTAGCGGATATACGCTAGTATTAAAAGGGTTTTTCTGATTTGAATATTCAATAATTCATCGTCAACCATTCAAAAAGGTTCGAATGATCCAATGTATCCTGATCTTGATGTTCAATATATATCTCATATGAACCCATTCAATCCACTAACTCTATTTCTCCCCTGTATTCCATTTTAAAGCCCTTGTGAGTTGCACCATACGTCAGGACTCCCATGGAGATGATATCGACATATGGCGCATATTCGGGAATACGGTCCAGGGTTATTCCACCTGAAGCTTCCAATGTTATCTTCGATCCGATCTCTAAGCCTCTCTTCCTCAGTCCTTTCGAGATCCTTTCAAGGTCCTCTGGTGGAACATTGTCCAGCATGATGATATCTGCCCCTGCCTCGACTGCAGCCAGTCCGGATACCATATCCTCGACCTCGACCTCGATTGGAATATATGGGCCGAACCTTTCCCTTATCCTCTTCACCCCGGTCACCACAGGATCGGGGCCATCTCCAATTGCGGAAAGGTGGTTGTCCTTGATCATGGCAAGTGAAGAGAGGTCCTTCCTGTGTGATAGGGCGCCACCATCGATCAATGCTCTCTTTTCGAACATGGAGAAACCCGGAGTGGTCTTTCTGGTCCCGGCAACCCTTGTTCCTGTAGAGGCTTCCGCAGCGATCCTTGAAGCTCTGGATGCAATGGTCGCAATACCGGACATACGGGATAGGATGTTCAGGGATATCCTTTCGGCCCGGAGCATTCCGGTTACCGGACCGGATACGAGCAACACTTCCGATCCGGGACTGCAGAGTGTGTCACCGAATGCCTCCGGGACCGTCTGAACAGTGCATCCCTCCTCCTCGAAGATGAATCTGGCCTCCTCGATCCCTGAAATAAAACATTCTTCCTCGGAGATCACCACAGCGGATCCCACCTCACCATCGAAAAGCACGGATGTGAGGTCACCTGCACCGGAATCTGCCCAGATATAGCTGCGAAGCATCTCCATCTCCTCATTCGAGAGTTCCATCATGCTGGGGTGATTGGTGGACCCTCACATAATGGTTATCATCACCGAGGTCGGAGGAAACCCATTCAATTGGATACCTGGAAAGGATCGGAATGGAGAAGTAATGCATTCCCCGGGTGATGAGCCTGATAGGCCATAAAATGAAGGTTCCGATACGCTACCAGTATGAGAGAAACGTTAAACATCCTTCCCGGCCATCACCCATCCAATGAGTGAGCACAAGATCATCAACGACCCCGTCCATGGAACGATCAAGATATCAGGACCATTACTGGACCTTGCATCTACCCCTGAACTGAACAGACTCAATCAGATAAGACAGCTGGGTCTCGCCTATCTTGTATTCCCGGGTGCCCATCATACCAGGTTCGAACATTCCTTGGGAGTATCCCATGTGGCCGGATTGCTCGCAAATGCGATCGAGATAGACCAAGAAGAGGTTAAGCTCGTTCGGACGGCAGGTCTTCTCCACGACCTTGGACATGGACCTTTCTCCCATACAATGGAAAAGGTCTTCCATGATAGGCTGGGCAAGGAGCACATGGCCCTCACGAAAGAGATCATCATAGGCTCTTCCGATGACTGGACATCGGATTGGCTCACACCGGAAACAAGGGGACCATCGGTTCCCGAGATATTGGAATCGCATTGCATGGACCCGAAAGAAGTAGCATCCCTGATATGCCAGGATCGAAAAGTTCCATCGGATGTCCAGGACACATTGGAGGTCCAGGAAGGACAATCCTTCTTTCACCAATCCGATTACCTCTATCAGATCATACACTCGGCTCTGGATGCTGACCAGCTGGACTTCCTTCTCAGGGATTCGCATTATACGGGAGTGGCATATGGAATAGTCGACCTTGACAGGATAGTGAACACGGCGACCCTGTTCCATGGAGAGATCATGATCGAAAAAAGAGGAATATCAGCTCTTGAAGGAATGCTTGTTGCCAGATCTCTGATGTACAGCTCTGTCTACTTTCACAAGACTGCAAGGATAGCTGAGTCGATGCTATGTCGTGCGGGTGAACTGCTTACCGAAGAGGCGCTTCAACTAATATGGAAAATGTCCGATGGCGAGATACTCAGATACATGAAAGACCAGGGAGGCCTCGTCGCAGAGATCGCGACAAGACTGCGTTTCAGGCAGCTCTTCAAAGTAGCTTACATGATCGATTCAGAAACGGTTTCCGGAGATAGTGAAAGGGCGATCGGAACAAGGGAACAGATCAGGTCACTATCATCAGAAAAGGAGATCAGGAGGATAGGATCCGAGATCGCCAGGAAGGCAAATGTTCCCGAGGGGAAGGTGATCGTCGACATTCCCGACCCCAGTCTCACACTTTCCGAACCAAGGCTCAGAAGGACCGACATAAAGGTCCTTGGAGATAGGCCGACGATCCTTTCAACGATCTCATCTCTTGCACGGGCCTTGCAGAGAAGACCGCCCATTCCCTGGTGCCTGATAATATCATGCCCTGAAGGTTCCAAGAAGGCCGTTGAAAATGCAGCCAAAGGTGTTCTGGACATCAAGAATATGTGACCGCAACATAGACCGCTACCGCGATCAGGGAAATGCCCAGAACGACTCCGATCCCGATGACGACTGCTGGCCAATGTGACCTCTTCGGTTCGAATATCGACCTCAACGTATGGATCCTACGGGTCCACCCGTAGGTCTCGTCCAATTCCATCAATTCGAAAAGGGGGTCATCCCCAACGGTTTGCAGTATTAACTGGGCATTACGCATCTTGGATCATCCCTGAAGCAGGTTTCCACATTCAATACAGACCACATCTTCACCATCGACCGCGGCCCCGCAGCTGGGACAGGAGAGGCGGGGGGTTATCAGACCCTTCTCTTCCATCATCTTGGTCACTCTTTCGAAAATGCTATCCACATCATCCATTGACCTGGTATTGGTGCACATCATGCGTCCATCATCCATGATGATGACGACGCCGTAATTGTTCTTGGGTCTCCAGATCACACCCGGAAAGTTATCAGGGTTGTATTCTGTGTTCTCAATATTCTCCGAGATCTCTCTCAGCTTCAACTTCGTGTTGAGGTTCATGGATGCCATGATGTTTTCGATCGTGTAGTTGGTCACGCCTATCCCGACTTGAAAGGGAGATAGTCCATAATTAGGTTTTTCCTATTATTTTCATCAATAATAAAAATCGATCGCAATCTTATAAACAGATATACTGAAAATGAACCTGACAATTACGATCGGACCATGTATGATTAATAATAAGAAAGGCCGATACCCCGATGGTGGTCGTATGGAGCTGATACCCGGTCAGGTGCCACATACCAAAATGATCATAGAGCAATTCATCAGTGCAAGGTTCAGCTCTTCCGGGGCCGATCTCGCTCTGATAGGCCTATCCGGAGGACTTGATTCAGCTCTTTTACTCGAACTGATGTGCAGTGCACTTGGAAAGGAAAAGGTCCGTGCATTCTTTCTACCCTGCGGCGATCTGTCCATGAATGATCGGGAATTTGCCGCAGAAGCAGCCCGATCATGTGATATCGAAGTAATGGAGATCGACATATCCCCCATCGTGGAATCCGTTCCGATCGGAACGGATGGCATGATAAGAGGAAACCTTATGGCAAGGGCCAGGATGATCTATCTGTATACCTTTGCGAACAAGAACAACGGACTTGTATTTGGCACTTCGAACAAGACCGAGCTCCTGATGGGATACTTTACAAAATATGGCGATGGTGCAGCGGACATCTATCCGATAGGCGACCTTTTCAAAACTCAGGTGAGAGAGCTTGCATCGGATATCGGGATCCCTGGATCCATTATCGATAGGGCTCCAAGTGCCGGACTGGTTCATGGTCAGACGGACGAAGGAGAAATGGGTGTACCATATCCTATCCTTGACCAGATCCTCAAAGGATACATAATTGGTCTGCAGCCCGACCTCATAGCAGATAATATCGATCACACCAGCACATCCATTGATGAAATGGATAGGGCTGGATTCGAACCTCCGGTGGAAGTGGAACTGGTTACCAGAATAATTGAAACGGTCAAAGCTACAAGGCATAAACGGCATAGCCTGGCGATCCCGAAGGTTGACGGAGATACGATAGGGATCGATCTAAGGGAGAGGTGGTAGGTCCTGTCAGGCCCTATTAACATATGGATCATTCCGAACCACATCAGACCCGTGGTATCCTTCGATTCCATCAAGAAGGGAAAGATAGAGAGACCGAAAAGTGGCCTGGATCGGTTCACATTGACGGAGATCGGTGAACCGGTCATAATATTCTCCAAGAGAACTGACCTATCGCTGAAAGTAAGGGGGGCCAATCCTCCATTTCCATGGGAGATGGCTTTTTCTTCGCGTGGAGTTGAGGTCGCTCATCTGAACGGCCATTTCATCGGACCTTCCACTTTCAGATCGATATTTCGTTTCAGATATCTCCCGGGTACCGAAGGTGAGGCCATGGCCAACCATCTGATCAAAGTACTGGACAGGGATCCCCTTCGGTCGGATTACTGGGATAATGACACATGGGCCAGGTTCACCAATAAAGTAGGATCTACAAAAGTAGAGATAGAAGAACAGAATCGGATCGCTCTTTCAAGATCATAGGTCCATTTCCATCCAGGTCTCGGTGAAGGAGTCGACCAGATCGTCCATGAACGATCCCTTGTAGACTATCAGTGTCCTGGAAACAGCTTCTTGATCCACCACATAAAAGCGCTTGGTTCCGTTGTCATCAGCTTCCCTGATGACCTCCTTCCTGATCATCTTCTTGATGTGGAACGAAAGCGTCGAACCTGATACATCCAGTTCATTTTTCAGATCCCTATGCCGTGCCCCCGGGTTCAACATGATATGCATTATTATCCTCCGGGGAACATCCTTCCTGAGGAATGCCAGTACCTTCTTGTCCCTGGAACCAACCTTTCCTTCCGTGTAGTACCTCTTGTATCTCCCTTCCTTCCGGGCAATGATCATATCCCTCTTGATCAGGTAATGGATATGATACTCAACAACACCCATCGGAATATCAAGTCTTCTCGATATCTCCCTGAAATGGATACCGGGAGTGGATTCGATGAGTTGATAGATCCGCTTGCGAGTGTCCAGTTCCAGGGGGTCATCCTTCATCCGGAACGCACCCCGCTCACATACCCCCCCTCTTCTTCCTGAAGAGGGCGGTGTAGAGCATCAGCAGCACCAGAAAGTCCGATATGAGCATGATATCGAAGGCTGCGGCAAATCCCCTTGGTACGCTGACCCATCCGGTCAGGTAAAGACCAATGGCAAGGAAAAGTCCCTTGAAGAGGAACACACCAAAGGCGATCGTCACCATGGCGATCCTCGGGCTTTTCGACCTTGACCAGGAAAGATAACCGATCATGGTAAGAGCGAAGGAAAGGACTATCAGAATGCCAACGAGGAGGTCCTTGATTATGGCTGCAATGCCAATAGTGTCCGTTCAATCACCCCCCTTTGTTCCATGGTCATCATCTCCTGGGCCCTTCATTCCCATCCTCCGTCTCATAAAGATCGTCCCCGTGATGACAATGATGCCAACGATCGACCCGCCCATCATCAGGATCGGTCGATTTACCAGGAACTCATCCTCATTTTCATTGGCAGGGATTTCAGGGTCCATGCTCATTGTCGGGTCATGATGGATGATCTGGGTATCCTCGCCCAGTGGATATGAGAACCATACCGATGCGGAACTTGCCTGTATGTCGAACCAGCTCTTGGCAATGACTTCATCCGTAGGTCCAGTCCTGCCCACCTGGACCTCATCTGTCCATGAATAGGTACCATATGCACGGTCTTTTCCCTTCATGACGGTAATGGCATGTTCGTTATCTTCGGTTACCTCTCCTTCGACCAGGTCCAGCTTTCCGGTCCTATCAACTATCTCATGTCGAACAGCGATCCTCTCCGCATCCAATGGTTGCCAGAGATCGATATCAATATCGAACTTCTGGGAAGGTCCTTCCATGTCCATATGCTCGGATGATATACTGAATGTCATCTTTGCCCATGCTGCAACCGTGGAGGTACCTGCAAGTTCAAGTTGAAGGATCCCGTACAGGGTAATGTGATATCCCTTGGAAAAATCTGTTCCGAGCTCCCAATCGACATCATCAAGGTCGGTCCGATATCTCAACTCATCGATGTCCGGATCCCATCTCTGATCATCATCCAGGTCATTGTAAGCGATCACCTCAAGGTATCTGACATATGCCCTGGTATCCTTTCCGACATCACCGGAATAGGAGAAAGAGAGTTCCGGATCGGTCTTGTTCATCCTCACTTCCATGATCGGCCCGGAGAGAACCACCTCATCTCCTATAATCGATACCTCTGTTCCGGTTCCTCCCGATGGGGGTTCGAACATTGATGATCCATATATTCCTTCAGTGATGAAAGACCCGGTCCTTGATCCGACGGTCGGATCCCTTGAATAAGCTTCGATCTCTACTTGCAGGTGACCCGCGAGGGATGAACGAGAGATGGCACCACCTGAAAAACGGAGTTCCATCTCATGGGATCCGATCCCGAGATCGAAGGGACCCGTATTCGCTGTAACTGATTGGCCCATGTCCCCATGGAGTCCATAGCTCCCCGGGATGTAGACCAATAGATCAATGTTGATCAATAGATATTCATAACTTCCATCCTCATCAAGGTCGATGGTTCCCTCTTTGATATTATCTCCCAATGAGATCTCGATGGTTCCCTGGGAAAGAACATCAACATCGAACGGAACAAGAACGAAGATAATTGTCAGTACAAGGACCAGTAATGATACCTTGCCCTGTCCAAGTTGTTTAAACGGCACCATAGGATTCCCCCTCCTATACGGTTGATATCCGGAGTAGGGTGAGGGTGGATATTTAAGGTTTGTAGGTCGAAGGCGAAACACCGATGCTCTATTCGTTCGTTCAAGCTCGGGAAACCTTCTTCCATTGATCCCACAGTGTGTGATCTATTCGTAATATTCCATGGTGTTCTGCAAATATCTTGCCTTGTGAATATCGATCGGAAAGATCTTATCCAACCGACCAAACATATCAAGGTCCTGGTATGGATCCACTGGCCTGGCCAGGCAAAAACCTACAGATAAAAACTTATACCAGGGAAAAAATAATAACATTGTATGAGTGAATGCGAAAGATCCGGACGAGAGCTTCAAAGTACCCGAGGAAGAAGATCGTTCGGCAGCATCTCGATCACATTCATTTCGATCCTGATCCTTTCGGTCATGGTGATATCCTCCGTATTACCCATGCTATCGAATGGTGAAGTTTCAAAGATTATCAAGAAAGGAAATATGGAATACGATTCGATCATTCTGGAATTCGGGCCGAATGGTGGGATCGATCCAAGTCTTTCACTTCCCATTCCCGGTGAAGGTCCGGTTATCAGCACATCCTTTACAATATCCACGGTTCCAGGAGCGAAGGGTCCTGATCTTGTCTCCATAGACATCGGAATAGACGGAAGGATCGAATGGGCTTTCGGAGAAGGGGCGGAAGGAACAATGGGTGAACAGAACACCTTCATCACCGAAAGCACCATCAATAGAGAATTGATCTCCGGAAGGGGAAATGAGATATCACTGTTGATCCCAAGAGGGGCAAAGGTCTATGATTCCAATGTTGAGATATCGACCCCGCCAACACCGGAAAGCGGCTTGAAGATCAACCTTTTCGATCTCCTTCCATCGGATGTTAATGTGGAATCCATCGATGCGGGTGATATCGATAACGATGGTTTGGACGAGATCATATATCATTCCACTTCCGATTCAGCGGTCTATATGATCGATCTGATCAATAACTCCTCGCCAAAGAGACACATGATCCTGTCGGATGTGGTTGGAAGAAGTATCATTCGGGCGATCAGTTGGAATGATGTTCAGATCGGCGGCATAATAGTTCAATACTCAAATACGAGCGCGGACAGGGACAGGATCTCGTTCCTGAAGGGTGATCCTGATATCGGGATGGAGGAAATGGTCCTTTCATCAGGACTCTCTCCCGATAAGATCGGATTCCACGTATTGGAGAACGGAAGGAATGAAAGAACAGAGATCATGGTAATAGGTGATTCTGGAATTGGAATCTCCAGGTGCTCTTTCACAGAAAGTGGAGCGTTGATGAAACAGTTGATCATGAATGACATCACCAATATCTCCGGTGTAGGATCCCTTGATGCCGATGGCGATGGGAAAATGGACCTTATCCTGTTCCCGGAGAATGAAAATGTAACTATCATCCTTTCAGGCGACAGGGAAGTAGAAGATCAGAAAACCTATGTAGACCTTGGATCCCACCTTTCTATAAATGGAGTGGGAGCAACATTGGATATGGACGGAGATGGGGGTCAGGAGTTCTATTTCACATCAGGTGAATATGATGATATGGCCGTGATCGGGATAAATGGTGAAAATGAGGTGTCCTGGTCCTGGATCGATTTCAATATTACAACCTCCTCACCCCGCGTGTTGACACGGGACACTTATGGTGATTCCGGCGCATACATTGGCTCGGAAGGATTCCTCTACGCAATTTCCCATGACGGATTGTTTCACCTGATCCCCGTATCCGATCCGATCGGGACCCATATCTTTTCCCAGGGACATGGCCTTCGGACATTATCCATCTTGGGCGATATGGACCTGGATGGATCGGGGAAGATCTATTCCATCGAAAAGACCGATGGATTGATCATGTCGGACTTGATCTGGAAGGGTGTGGAGGAGATCTCATTATCTTCGATAGAGTCCACATTGGATCATACGTTTTCTGGAACGAGTGCCACATCATTGGATATCGGTGAACTGATCCAAACCAGCTCTCTAACCCCAACCCTATCGGATGAGTATGGCAATATCTTGCACAGGATTGACATTGACATTGAAGGATCGAATGGGTTCATATCGTTCGGTGGCCTCTCCATCACCTACGACATCACCTTCGAAGCATCCAATTCACAGAGCTTCCTTTTATCTGTACAAAAAGCCCAAGATGACTTCGATGATGCGTTCATTCCCTTCATGGTCTCTGCAGGATCAGGTGGGAAGGTCATGGTTGGCCCTGCAGAGGTTACTTACGATTCACCTCCGATCATCCTTCCATCGATGCCATCCGAACTGCAGATAATGGAAGGATCCCTGGGAACCACCCTTATCAACATCAGGAACCACCTTGAAGATGACCTTATGGATGTGGAAATGCTGGACCTTGATATCCTTCCAATATCCGAGATTCCCCTCGGCCTCCTTTTCATTGACAGGAATGGAGGTCTTATCTCACATGCATCCGAATATCCGGACCTATATGGAGAGATCGTTTTCCAGATAGGGGTCGGGGACAGATATTCCATATCCGTTTCCTCACCGATCACACTTAAGGTCCTTGCGGTACAGGACCCACCGGTCCTGATCAATGGTGTGGATGAGATACACATCATCGAGGGAGAAGAAGCAAAGATCCAGCTTTCGGGTCCCGAAGGACTGTTCATTGATCCCGACGGGGATACTCTTTCCTTCGATCAAAGGATCATCTCAACAGAACCTCTGGAATTGATGGATCATCTGGAAATATCAATGGAACAGGATCATTTGACCATCTCTCCTCTGATAACGGGAATGGGTGGAACGGCTAGATTGGAGATCACGGCGAACGATCCATTCACAAAACCTTCCGAGCAAGCTGTTGCGATCGTACATCTCAGGATCAAGAACATAGATTCCAAACCATGGATCGGAGAGAACCCCGGACTGATCGTCCTCAGCGAGGATCAAGATACTCCAACAAAGATCGAATTGAATGGATGGATGGTCGATCCTGATACACACCTTTCAGAATATGAGCTCCTTTCATATTCATCGGATCCAAGATTACACACTTATTTTGACCTGTCAGGTAACGAACCTTACCTGTTCCTGATCCCATCTCAGGATCTTTTTGGACAGGAGACCGTATGGATAGAGCTTATCGGAGAGAATATCACCCTTACAGACCGCTTGAAGGTAGAGATAGAAGAGGTAAATGATATTCCTGAAGTTGCCATTCAGGATGTAGAATACCAGAGGGATATGGGGTGGGTCATTTCTGGCATCGTTACGGATCCGGATGATTCCGGAGGAAGGATAGAATACAGGATCGGGACGGGAGAATGGAGGGATTCCTGGGGTTTTTCCAGCTGGTCCTTCCTTGTCGAAGAGAAGGCCGTTCCAGGTTCCGGTATATATGTGTTCATCAGAGCCTATGATGGGGTAGGAACTTCGACAACGGAGTATATCAAACTACTCTGGCCTTTCGACCCACCGACCCCCCGAGAAGAACCTGAAAGACCCCCGGGAGATGATGGGAAGGACACCCAAAGCTACACTGATAGCATTATCGCCCCCAAAGACCCGGATGAGAATGATACTCCTTGGGCGATAATTGGTGGTCTGAGTGGCATCATCATGGGAGGGATCCTGTTCTTGCTCTGGTCCGAGGTGGGTTTTGTCACAATGGTGACTGCTGGCATGTCCATCTATTCGAAGCTCAGCAAGAAGGATATCCTCAACCATGAGATCCGGGGTTTGATCAGGGGTTATATTATTGCCAATCCAGGTGATCACTATTCATCCATCAAAAGGAACCTCGATCTGAACAATGGAACCCTTGCGTATCACTTGAAGGTCCTTGAACAGAATGGCTTCATCAAATCCATGTATGATGGGATCTACAAGAGATATTACCCGGCAAATATCAATATCAGCAAATTGAAGAAGAATGTGTCCAAGCAGGAGGAGATCTTCAATATTATCCTGGACCATCCGGGGGTGACCATGGAACAGATAGGGAGGTCCATAGGTGTTTCACGTCAGGTAGTGAACTACCATGTTAAGAACCTCATCAGAGGGGGAGTCGTCACATATACCAGGGATTCCAAATCCGCCAGATTCTATCCTGCTGAAAGGATCAGCACCTTTGAACAGACCTAACCGAAAATATTATGCAAGTAATGATCGATAACCAACCCATGAGGATCGGAATCCTGATCGGATCAATTCTACCACCGCAAGAGCACAATACGGAGGACCCCGTCCACACATCGTTCGGAAATACGTCCAGCGGGATAATGGCATCGAAGCTAGGAGATCATCACTTTTCGATCATCTCCCGCCATGGGATCCCACCACATATTCCACCTCACAGGATCGAACACAGAGCCAATATTCAGGCCCTCATCGATAATGGGGTCGAAATGATCATCTCCATTTGCTCGACAGGGGCACTTCATAAGGGCATCACCGTTCCTGGCTTCGCTGTCCCGAATGATTATATCGATCTTTTCTCGGGAGCTACCTTCATTGATGATAGGATAGAACATGCCACGCCGGAACTGGATAAGGACATACAGAATGCGATAATCCAGAGTTGTGTTTCAATGGGACTGGAACCATATACCGGCGGGACCTATATCCAGATGAGAGGGCCCAGACTTGAAACAAAGGCTGAGGTCAAACTTCTCTCTTCATGGGGGGACCTGGTCGGAATGAACCTAGGACCGGAAGCTACCCTATGTTCAGAATCGGGGATCCGATGTGGATCACTGCTGACGGTTGATAATTATGCTCATGGTGTCGTCGATGAGGAACTAGATTTTCGGGAGATCCTGAACGATGCCAGATCGAAATGGAATAAGGTATCACAGGTCCTTCAGGACCTTCCGAAGGAGATCTGACAATACCGACAATCTTTTTCATCGGGTTCGTCACTGACCGTGCATGGAAGAAGCCGTGGAACGGTCGAATGGAATGGACATGCAGATATTGATCGATTCGTTCAAAGGGGTCGCCGTGATCGACAAGGGTGGTTACCAGTACTTCATACATCCTCTTTCCGACGGCATCAGGGCCATCCATCCATCGATGCTCGAAGCTTTTGGAAGTGAGATATCATCGATGATCGACAGGGTCTTGGACGTTGATATCATTCTAACTCCGGAAGCAATGGGGATCCCCATCACATCCGTTGTGTCCATCAAGACCGGATTGCCATTCAATATCGTGAGAAAGAGAGGATATGGCCTTGATGGAGAGATCGTTGTTGAGCAGAGAACAGGTTATTCCAGCTCCGATCTGTACCTGAACCTTCCAGGGAAGAATGGAAAGCTGATAATCATCGATGATGTGCTCTCTACCGGTGGAACGTTGAGGGCGTTGGCAGAGGGGGTTGAAAAAGCAGGATGGGAAGTAGCTCTCGCTGTTGTCCTTTTCAACAAGATGGGAGATGAACGGATCACTCTCCAGAATGCCCTTGGATTCCCTATAGAAACATTGCTTGATATCGAGGTCATCGATGGATACTGCAGGGTCAAACCTAGCTCCGATCAATAGAGAGAAAGTTCCCGATCTGGAAAATGAGAGGGAAATGATTATTTAAATTATCAATGCTGATGGCTCAATGGCATCTGTTAAGGTCTTGAACAAGGGTTGGGCCAGAAAGGACGGAGAAATTTGGGAGGCCGTTTCGAACACGACCCTGATAGAACATGGTAGAAAGAAGATCATTGTGGACCCGGGATGCGATCCCAGATTGATCGAGGTCCTTGAAAGGCATTCTGTCTGGCCCGAGGAGATCGATACGGTCTTCTTGACACATGAACACCTGGACCATACAACGAACGCCGTGTTGTTCAAAGATGCGGAGCTGATCGATCCCACCTATATCCGCAGGGGGATCAAGATGATACCACATTCGGGATATATACCGGATACCGGGATAAAAATAATCCAGACCCCTGGTCACACACGGGATCATGCTTCATTACTGGTGAATACGACCGAAGGTGAGGTCTTCATCTGCGGCGATCTTTTCTGGTGGACAGTGGACATGGATCCAATACCCGATCATGACATATTGCTTTCACTACCCGATGAATTTGCCGAGGACAGGGATATTCTTCTCCAGAGCCGGTCAAAGGCCCTCGGATCCAATGCGAAGTTGTTCATCCCGGGCCATGGTGCCCCCTTCAGTTTGCGTCCTCAGGAGCGATGACCATATTTTCCGATCAAAGGTACGAATACACAGAGAGTAAGCATTTCTTTTTCGATCTGTGAATCACCGACCTTGAAATATCTGATCAGCCTCTGGGTCGAATAAGGTTCCCCTTCCACAGATAATAATATTCCACCAACCTTCAATTGATCGAACACTTCCTTCGGAACGTATGGGGCAGCACAGGTGTAATAGATCCGATCATATGGACCGTGTTCCGGATATCCTTCTGAACCGTCCCCATGGATCATCGTAACATTCTCGATCCCGATGCTTGCCAGTGCATTCCTGGCTTTTTTTACCAGGACCTCGAATCTCTCGAGTGATATCACATGACCCTCAGGTCCTACCATTCTTCCAACGATGGCTGCGTGGTATCCCGATCCACCTCCTATCTCCAATACCCTGTGACCGGAACAGGGCCTCAGTT
The DNA here is from genome assembly GCA_030595715.1 of Thermoplasmatales archaeon. Classification (GTDB taxonomy): domain Archaea; phylum Thermoplasmatota; class Penumbrarchaeia; order Penumbrarchaeales; family Penumbrarchaeaceae; genus Penumbrarchaeum. The sequence goes on along the minus strand of JAUVCN010000022.1, from coordinate 12,665 downwards.
CCTCTGCCATGATCGCAACCATGTGTGGAGCGGATATCGTCTGACCATTTCCGATGGGTAAAGGTGTATCCATGTATGCTTTTCCCGGGAAAACATCTTTTATAAAAATATCTCTTGGAACATCAAGGAATGCATTCTTCACTTTTTCTGTCTTGATGTAGCCCTGTGATTCCAGATACTCCACAAGTTCCTTCAAAGAGCGATCGATGTCCATGAATGATCTCATATAACCTCGCCTGATCGATCCATTGTTTGCTCTCTTCCCTTTCCAAATGATAGGATCTCAACATTGGCCAGGACCTCCCTCTCGATAAGGTCAATATAATCCTGAACCCTTTTTGGAATATCTCCGGTCTCCTTCACTTCCATCCAGTCATCGTTATCCATATCCTTCCAACCGTGCATCTTGATATAGACAGGAGAAGCTTCCGCAAGCAGTTCAAGATGAGAAGGGAAGTGTCTGAGGGTTGTTCCGATCCCATGAAGCTCTGCAGCATCCGGTGGTATCCGGTATTCAGTGCATACCATCAAAGGATCGAGCCCTGATAGCACATCGATCTTTGTTAGTGCCAGGGCAGTGATCGAGTTCCAATTTACCGAGGATCGGACCATCACCAGGTCCAACCAACCGCATCTCCTCGGTCTATCAGTGGTCGTTCCGAACTCATGACCCCTTTTCTGGATCATCTGGCCTATCTGATTCTTCAGTTCGGTTGGGAACGGACCTTCTCCTACCCTTGTGGTGTATGCCTTCACAACCCCAACTACCTTCTCGATATCAAGAGGACCGATCCCCGATCCAGAGCTTCCATATCCTGCTGTGCAGGAAGAAGATGTTACGAAAGGATAGGTGCCCTTATCAATGTCTAGGAAAGCTCCCTGAGCCCCCTCTAGAATAATATTCCGATCATTATTAAGGAGTCCGTGGAGCATGTGAGGAACGTCCCTGATGTGGGGAAGCACAACCTCGGATATCTCGACCAACTCGTTCAATACCTGTTTCTTATCGAATAGATCATTCTCAAGACCGAGGGCAGAAATGAACAGATTGGCGTTGTTTACTCCCTGTTCTACCTTTTCTCCTAATAAATTTGGATATCTCAGATCACCTGCCCTGATACCGATCCTGGCAGCTTTATCTTGATAGCAAGGCCCGATTCCCCTCTTTGTCGTTCCAACCTTCTTTCCCTCTTCCTTGTTCATTTCCTGAATACCATCCAACTTCCTGTGATATGGCATTATTAGATGGGCTCGATCGGAAAGGACGATGTTTTCTGTTTGGATGCCCTTTTCATGTAGATAATCCAATTCCTTCTTCAGCATCCACGGATCCACAACACATCCATCCCCGATCACCGCTCTTTGCTCATCCCTGAGGACACCGGATGGCACGATATGGAGTTTGAAGGTCTCTCCATCGATCACGATCGTGTGACCAGCGTTATTACCGCCCTGAAACCTTACCACTGCATCTGCCGATCCAGCAAGGATATCAGTGATCTTTCCCTTACCTTCGTCACCCCATTGGGTCCCAATAAGAACTGTAGCAGGCATTTTCCCACGGTTTCAAGTAATGTCATATGTTATTTCTATATGTCGAATTTTACATTCCATCTTTATCGAAAAATAATAATGTCATCGTAACGATTATAATGAAATTCATTCATACGAATGTTTCATAGAGTGAATTTTCAGGATCTAGGAGATAGGGGCATGTTCATAAACACGGTTACTGGGCTCAACAAGGTCTTCAAAGACGACATTCGAAGGCCGAAGGTCGTTCTGGTAACCGGACCACCCGGATCCATGAAATCCAGCTTCATATATACTCTCTTGACACTCCACCTTTCACAAACGAACGAGTTCGGCGTTTATACAACCCTTGAGGAATCCGTATCATCACACCTGTCCAATATGGAAAACCTGGGTATCAATCTATGTCTGAACCTTCAGATAACTGACTTCACCGATATTCGCCAGGATGGAGATCAGATAGATTACCTGAAATTCCTCGAAAAGATGTTAAGACATTTTAAAAAGGTAAAGGGAGACAAGTTCACCTGCTTTGCCCTGGACTCTCTGGGTGCCCTTTATTCACTCATGGATGGGGAAAAGAACATGAGGAAGAAGATGTACCACTTCTTCCAACTCTTAAGGGACCTGAATCTATACTGCTTCATAGTAATGGAAAGATCTCAGGATAGCGAATCACATCTACTTGGAAATGAAGGTTTCCTCGCGGATGGTATCATTTACCTGGGACTGAAACGGAGACAGGGGAGATTGAGCAGATTCATCCAGGTCGAAAAAATGAGGGCCTGTGAACATTCAATGGAGCTTCATGCGATGGACCTGAGGATGGGGAAAATTTGTGTGCTTGGACCAATTTTTGAATAATTGAAGGTGATCTCGAACAATGAACGAAGAGGACGAGAATATGACCACCGATGAGTGGTTGAACGAGCATGACTCGATCCAATTCGAACTCTTGAAGATCAAAGATGAGATCTTGAAGGATACCAAGGAAGAGAAAATAGAGGGGCCTTTCGAGGAAAAAGAGAAGATCGACACCATCCAGATGGAGAGTGAAAGTAACCATCTGAGGCAAATCATCAATGGATCATCTCCACCTATGCCGCCTTTCTCGAGGGATGGACCGGAAAAAAAGGACCTTACTGATCGTGATCCACCAAAGATCAAGAAAGAGAGTAAGAAAGATCGACCCGCTCCGAAGTTAGCCAAGGGGAAGATACCAACCTCACCCGACCTCAACAACAAGATCGCAAATGTTCTACAATTGGAGAATAAATTGAAAAGAAGAAAGTATGAAATGGAGAAGATCGAGAGAGAGGAGAAAGGATCCAAGACAATGCTCAGATCAACCCCCACCGAGGGGGAATCGTCAATTGAACCAACCGATCAAGAGATCCTCCCTGTATGGGATAACATCCCGATCGAACCACCATCTGATAAGAACCTCGAACAACTTGAGGAACTGATGCCCATTGAAACCGGATCAGAGGCAGTCATGGACGTAACCCACAAACCGGATAGGAAAAATAGCGAGCCTATGACCCGGAAAGAGCCTATAGAAAAAAAGAAAAAAATGTCATTGATGAGAAAATTCAGGAGAAGGGTTTTCCCCCGAAAGGATTGAATTCTCTCTAAGATGTGATAATTATCTTTCATATATCTTACTATTTTCATTCTCGATTATCCGAAATTTCAGCAGTATATTAATTAATACCTATTTCGTATTCGAGGTTGCACAGATCAAACTGTTGAAAATGAAGTAGAGGGATCGATAATTCGAAGCAGGTGATGGATCAATGGCCGCCAAAAAGGGAAAGAAAGATGGTTCTGAGAATGAATTGGACCTTACCTCCAGTGAAAAGATGGAGAGGCGGATGGACCAATTGAGATCGCTGAACATCCCTGTTAATAGTATTAAAAAGCGAATGACCACATATAAAAAGGAATTGAAAAAGGGCGATAAAGGAGTGAAAAAGAGCGGTGAAGAGCTCGAAGAACTCCTCGATGAAGGGTGGATCGAATGGAGAGAACAGAGAAACACCATGATTAGAGACCTTCTTATCTGGATCCTCAATGATCTCGATGAAAAGGAAGTTGATACATCCGCTTTCCGAACGAGACTGGGAAAACTGGAAGGTTCAAAAAAAGGCCCCGACCAGGTTAAAAAAAGTATCGATGGGGTATTGTCCGATATCGAATCGATCTCGGAGGGATATCCGGAACTCCTTTCCTCGGAAACTCTCACATCCTTCGATAAGGCCTTGAACGCATTCGAAGGTATCACCGGGTCCAAAACAGATCTACCAAAACACAAGAAGTATTTCAAAAAGATCAAGACACTCCTGAAAAAGGGGGACGTCAAGAACATCCTCGTTTATTCGAACCTTCTATATACAATTGTCAAGAACGAAGGTATCGATGATATCTCTAAGGATCGCTTCAAGGTGATCAAGGATGAATTGGAGAAGATGATAGAGACCATGAAGGATTTCAAAAGATTGGGATTGGGAGAGGAATCCATATCCAAGCAGCTGGATAGATTGAATAAAGGTCTGGACCCATCAAATGTCATCGAGGCACAATCAGCATTGAGCAGACTTGCGAAGAGTATATCAAGAACCGAAAAGGAATACTTCAGAAGAAAGGGAAACCTATCGATATTTGATGCCCAGGACCTTATCGATGAATATGGTCCCCTTATCAACCTTTCCGACCAGATGAAGAGATTGGAAGAACTGAAAGATGACGTAACCACCCATCCACCCAAGAAATTCATGGATGAAGGTCAAAAGGTTCTGACGGATATCAAGGATATCCTCTTCGAGAACTTCGAGGAGCAGGCAAATCAGAGATTGAAGACAGTGGACAGAGACCTTGAAGGCGCTGCAGGATTGACAGATAATGATAGAAGCAATATAATGGATCTGAGGACCTCCACGATAAGCTCACTGGAGAACAGGAACATCACAGAGGCCATGGAATATCTATCCATGGCTGAATCGATATTCACAAAGGCCGACGGTGAGATGTCTCTGGAATCATCAAAGAACAGGTATATTGGTCTTCTTGACGATATCGAGGGATTCCTGGCGAAAAACATTGAGATCGATGAGATAAATAACGAGATCCTTAAGATCGGTCAAATGTTCCTCCTGGAAGACCTGAAATTGGACAGTGTCATGGCAGAGGTGGATGTTGCAGAGGGAATGGTCCGTGAAAAGAAGAAAGAGATCCGGATCGAGGATTTCGATCATGAGAACAGCAGAATAAGAAACCTCCTTGATAACGTGGACATCAAGACCGAAAAGAAAGGGAACATGATCAAGAGGCTTGAAGAGATCGAGGGTCTGTTGACCGACATCGAAGATGATGATTATTCCGAAAAACTCACTTTGATCAGGAGCGACCTCGATAAGGAGATGTCTGAGTATTACAGAGATAATTACAACTCCTGGGTGACCAATATCCAGGGATCCATGGATTCGACAGACATTGAACCGGAAATTACAACCCATCTCGAAAAAAAGATAGAGGATGCAGGAATATTATACAGAGACAGGGAATATCTCTCATCCGGTGGACTCCTGAAAGAGGTCAATGATCAGATCCACGAAATACAGGATCAGAAAGATCTCGATGAGGCAGAGGCACTTATCAATTCAGCGGAATTCCTCTTCGAAGAAGCGAACAGAGCTGGCGTGGATGTCAAAGACCAGACTGGACTTCTCATCGAGGCAAAGAACCTGTTGAGAAACGGGGATTATCGTGCATCCAAAAACATTGCAAGCAGGATCGAATCATCCGTAAAATCGAAATGGATGGAATCCAAGAAAGGCCATATCAGAGAGGACCTGGATGGATTGAAGGACTACTTCATGGAGTCAAACGAGCTTGGACTGGACATAGATGATGCCAGTGATCTTCTTGAAGAGGCTGAGACCTACTTCGAGAAGGAGATGTACGATGAGGTCAATGATATGGTCTACCAGGCAAAGGAGACCATCGACCAAAAGAGACAGGATTATTTTTCGAACGGTGCAATGGATACCATCTCCACCCTTAAAAATGAGATCGGCCAACTGAGCGATATAGGCATCAGCACGATCGAAGCAGAGACACTGATGATAGAGGCCGAGAGGCTGTTCATGGAGGAGAAATATGAAAAAGCATATTCCATGACATTGGATATCAAGGAACATCTGAACTTCTCAAAGGGATCCTATCTCAAAGAAGAGGTTCCAAAGAAAATGGAAGTTATTGCAAAAAAAGTTGGAAAACTGGAAGTGATGGGACTTGATACCGAACTGGCCAGATCTTATCTGAATGAAGCTACAGGTCATATGGATGACGGGGATCTGATATCTACCGTTGACGGGCTGAACAAGGCAGAGGATATCTCAAATGAAGTTTACAGATCCCAGGTATCCCTCACCATCCCCGAAACCCTTGTCGATGTACAGAAACAGATAGATCACGCAATTGCCAAGGGCCTCGAACTGGATGACGTTACCGGCCTTTTGAAAGAAGCTGAAGATCTTTTCAATAACGAGAACTATGATCAAGCTCTTGAGACCATTGAAAAGGTCCAAGAAGATTTCAAGAATCGAAAAGACGATTTCTACAAGGATAAATACCTCAACAATATCGATCATGTCAATAAGATCATGGAAAAGACCGTGGGAATGGATAATGAGGTGGATCTATCCCGTGACAATATCAACATGGCCAAGGATGCCTTTGAAAGAGGAGACTTCGAGATCTCGCATAAATTGATGGGAAAGGTCATCAAATTCCTTGAGGGTTCATTTGACCAGAAGGAAACATCAAAAAGAAGAGAGATCGTGCAGACATATTACGATGAGGTGAGGACACTCCTCACCGTGGCACAGGCTGAGAACATCGACATCAGTGATGAGACAGACATGTTCAGCCTCGCAGGTGAACTTCTCGTCAAGGCGGATTTCGACCAGGCAGAACATGTTCTGGAAGGGATCAAGATAGGATTGAACGAAAAGCGGGTCCAGATGAAGAAAAGGCTCATGGAGTCGTCCATCCAGACAACAGAGATCCTCCTTGCGAACATGAGGGACATGGGGGTCGACACAACATTCGAAGAAAAGCTTATCCGGGAACTTAAAGTAGCTCTTAGAAGGGGAGATCTAGATAGATGCGATGAGATCAATCTACAGATCCAGGATGTTCTTCATAGGAACCAGGGACCCTATATAGTCCAGAAGGTTCAACGGGACCTGTCCGAGTTGAAGGGGAAAATGGTAGAGGCACATTCGAAAGGGATCGAGGTCATAAATATACAGGACAAGCTCACAATATCCAACGAGCTCTTCGAACGAGGTGATCTCGATGGGGCGATGAGCGAGATCGAAAATGGAAGGGAACTCCTTGACGAAGCATCCAGGGCCTATGAACAGAAGGAATACAGAGATCTACTGGTGGAATTGGAAAAACAGGTCCAGCAGCTTAAACAGATGGGCATCCCCACAGAAGATGAAGAATATATGGTATCCGTAGCCCAGGAAGCCCTCGATAAAAGTCAATTCATGGATGCCACAGCTTACCTTGAAACTGCACTATTGGGCGCAAATGCAAAGTTGAACTCATTCCAGAGGACAACAGCTGAAGGCTACATGCAGCAGATCGAATCATATTTCGAAGAACTTAGCTCAAGGGATATCGACATAAGTAACCTTGTCAAGATCTATGAGGAGGGAAAAGAACTCCATACACAGGGAGAAGATAAGAAAGCGGTGTCAAAGTTCAGCTCGATCCTTGAACTGGGTGAGGAGATCAGGGTCATGAACGAAGTTGATTCTCTGAGGGATGTGCTCGAAACACAAAAGGCCCTCTATTCCGATCTCAGAGAGATCGGCATCAAGAAGATGACAAAGCTGGAAAAGGTTTTCACGAGAGCTGATAAATTACTTTCCGTCGATCCTGTGGATATTGTGGTCCTGAGTAAGATCTTGGAGAAGACCGACAAGATCCTAAAGAAGAAAGCAGAACCAAAGATGGCTGACCTCGTCAAGAAATATATTTCCAGTGCAACCTCCGGTATCAAGGAAATGCAGGCCGATGCGGAGGAGTCCGATCAACTCAAAGCAAAGATAAAAAAGGCCGCTGTAATGCTCAGGTCAGGAGAATTGGCCGAGGCCAATATCGAGATAAGGGATGTCTTGAGGTCCATTGAGAAGACCAAACTGGATGAGACAGAGAGCCTGCTAGGCAAAGAGGTAGCTTCGGTCAAACAGATGTTGACCAAACTGAAGACCCTTGGATCCAATGTGTCCAATTCGGAAAAATTATTATCTCGGGCAAAACAGGCACTTCTTGATGGGAAGATCGAAAATGCCGAGAAGTTGATCAAGAGTGTCAGAACATCTGTTAAGGATATTGTCAAGAGGAATATGAGGGAGACATCGCTCGAGACCATCGAATTCGTCGATGCGATGATTCATTATCTCATTGACAATTTCTCGGGAGTGTCAAAGAAGCTGGGCCCATCAGAGAATAAACTGGATGAGGCCAGGAATATGTTCAAGAACAAGAAGTTCAAGGCAGCAAAGACCAAAGCAGAGGAAGCCAGGGCCGAGGTTGAAAAGATCGACATCGCAAACATCCAGCAGTTCTTCTACGTCTTCAGATCATCACAGGCAACTGAAATGTCAAGGAATGTCGAGATCGGTATCGCTGAACTGAAGAACAAAGGTATCGATACATCGAAGGTATCACTCCTCTTCGATAAAGCACGGGAGCATTTTGAAAAGGATGAATTCGATAAGGGAAGACAGATGATCACATTGGCCAAGATCATGCTCTCAGAGATCGATCAACAATCGCTCAGGGATTCTGCCTTCGATGAAATGAACAATGCCCATGTGGAAATACTGACCAAGAAGAGGAAGGGCATAGATACCTCTGGTGCAAACCGCATCTACAATAAAGCCAAAGAGGCATTCTCGTTGAGGGAATATAAGAAGGCGATCCTCCTCTCCAAGAAAGCCGGACATCAGATCAGGAAGGCCTGATCATTTCATCATCTCATGAGAGAGGTTAACAGCACGCTTGTAATTGTTGGATGTTGGTTTTATCTCCAGCAATACGTTGAATAGCACAAGAGCTTCCTCCATATCTCCTCTTCCGAACAGGGCGCAGCCCTTCCTGTACCTGAGGTCCGGATCGTCCTTCCATACATCCAGCCCAACATCTGCTCTTAGAATCGCTTCATCGAACCTGTCAAGGTCAATGAGATGGGTAACGGTCTTGATAAGGTTCTTCTGGTGGGTGGGGTCCTTATCCAATTTCATTAACAGGATATGTATCTCATCACTTGCCTTGGCAACCCTCTTCCTGGCCCTTACCAGGGTCTTTTCAACCTCTTCCACCAGGTCCTCCGACGGACCATGATCGAGTGCAGTTTCCAGATATTCCGATGCTGTGGTATTGATCCCCATCAGGGCATATGAATCGCCAAGGATCGTATATTTTCGAGCTTCTCTGAGGTCAAGGCATCTTCTGTACCTTGCAACCATATCATCTTCGTCCTTTTCCTTGTGGATATCGATGAGCCTGTTGTAGATATCCTCCGAATCAAATGGTCTGAGATAGTAGTTCCTGGCCTTTTCTTCCTTCTGCGAGATCAATTGTAGAGCGGCCGTTCCATTATCATCATATGACCCTATCCTATCCAACACCTCATTGACAGCATCCAACGTGTTCTGCATGCTGTCCGATGGATCGATCACCTTCAGCTTCTCCAATGCGTCTACCATACATATTCCTCGATGCAGGGGTTCAACCCGATCGAGATTATTTCATGGTTTTGGTCTGAGGAAACATCAAAACTCCATCTCCCAATAATAATACACTTACCAGATTCAATACAGTGCCCTGCTAATAAAAAATAAATATGACTTAATTCTCTTGATAATCATGGTGATATCCTCAGATTCATCCATATCCCAGTATCTGGAAAATTTTACCTTTAATAAGAATATTAACATGGATCTATTCTCATATGATAATAACTCAGAAATATCAAATAATACTACTATTATTAATGATATTAATATTGGGAATCAGATTTATCAGAAATATATTAATGAGTATTGGACTTCAAAACAGAGACAATCATCTTCTATTCATGAAATTTCCTATAGAGCTTGTTTTAAGGCTCAATTGCCAAGATTTTTTATAAACCTACTCACCAAGGAAAATGATATTGTTTACGATCCTTTTTCAGGAAGAGGAACAACAGTAATTGAAGCTGGCATTCTTGGTAGAAAAATAATATCAAATGATATTAATCCACTAAGTGGAATATTAGCATATCCAAGGTTTTTTTATCCAAAGCTAAATGAGATTACTGAAAGACTGGATGAAATTAAAATAAATTCTGAATACGAATCTGAAATGGATCTTTCGATGTTTTTTCATTCAAAAACTCTTGGGGAAATAATATCTATTAAAAATTATTTAAGAGAAAAAAATGAGAATAATGAAGAAGATCTGATCGATAAATGGATTAGAATGGTTGCAACAAATCGACTAACTGGTCACTCAAAAGGATTCTTCTCTGTGTATACACTGCCACCAAATCAAGCTGTGAGCCGTGAAAGCCAAATAAAAATAAATATTAAAAGAAATCAGAAACCAGAATATCGAGATGTTAGACACTTGATTAGAAGAAAAACCAAGACACTTGTTCGAACTTTATCTGAAAATAAAATATCACGTCTTAAAGAAGCGGGAGAAACTTGCCGTTTTTTGGTAAAAGACGTAAGGAATACACCAGAAATCGAAAATAGCTCTGTCCAACTTATTGTCACTTCTCCACCATTTCTCAATATCGTTCAATATGCAAATGACAACTGGTTAAGATGTTGGTTCAACTCAATTGATGTTGAAGAAGTAGCTTCAAATATTACAATGTCAAAGACTATTGAGAATTGGGAAATTGTAATGGGCGAGGCATTCAAAGAGTTTTATAGAATAATACAAAAAGGTGGATGGGTCGCATTTGAGGTGGGGGAGATTAAAAATGGGAAAATCAAGTTAGATGAACGTGTTATTCCTCTTGGTGTAAATGCAGGTTTTAAATGCAAAGGTATTGTCGTAAACAGCCAAAAATTTACAAAAACTTCAAATATATGGGGTATTAATAATATGAAGAAAGGCACAAACACAAATAGAATTGTATTATTTGTCAAGGAATAATGGATTGTTAGTTATGAGAGAAGGATTTTTAAAGTGGAATGTTTCTGAAATTTCAAAAGCATTAAAGATTTCAGAAAATGATGTTAGGAATTATTTCACAGACGGAAGAAAAGTTTCATTTCTTCTTGAGAGAAGAATCGCATACGAATTTTTAAACGGCACACTTGCCCCAAGTGAGGGTGCAGGATATGATGTGATAGATCCTCAAGGAGGTAAATGGGAAGTCCGGAGTATATCAAAAGGTGGAATATATTTCTGCCCTAGTTACATGGTAGGTTCTGGAAGATCATTTCACGTTGATGGCTTCCTTCAAAAACTCTCTGAAATCGAGGGCTATATTATTTCGGATATTACTCACTTTCCAAACATACCTTTCTGGGAAATATCAAAAGATACTGTTCAGGAATGGTGGGAGAATAAATTATTAGGGAATAATACCAAAATCACAAGAGAAAAAGCACTTCGATTGATCAAATTACTAAAATAGTTCCTACTACACATTTCCGATGCGGGATTCGAATGTGTAGGGGTCCTGATCAATTCCCACAGCTTCACCAAGACATCCAACATCTGGGGTGTGAGCAATAATTCGAAGGGGACCAATACGAACAGGGTCGTTCTTTTCAGGAAACAATGATCCAAATCATAAAAAATTCAATATCCAAAATTTTTAGGATACATCTGATGATCGGATTGAAATATAATGTTCAATATATTTTTACATATCCATGAGAAGAAGAGGTATTGAAATTACAAGAGAGGAATTGGTCCTTATCTCCCTGGGTATTCTTCAGGACCGATCACCCTGTGAAGATAATGTAAGCGATATCAGTGATCTTCCGGATCTTCTTGGGATCGATCGTACAACACTTCTGAGATATTTTGGGAACCTATCGAATATGGAACTGATCAAGAAGTTGGGACGGAGACCATTCCGGATCAGATTGTCCGGGATGGGTAAGAAAAAATATGCCGAAATAATGGAAGGATTAAAGGGCATCTATCTTGATCATAATAGATATTCGATCGAGAGAAAGGTGAAACTTGATTATTTCATCAAGGCCCTGAGGGCTCCAAAGGTCCTCATCCCTTTACTCAATGAACTTCAAAAAAGGAACGGATTCGATATAATGAAATTCATTCATATTGAATCCGGCATGCAAGAAGGATCCAAGTTCATGTCTCTCAAAAGGGAATTGATAACAGAAAATTACAATGATGGGGGCCAGCCCAGGGATCTTTCATCTTTGAACTCGATCAATCGGGATCGAGTTCAGGAAAAAGAGGAACAGCCGATTGTTATTGACGAAGCTCTCCTGGAAGCGGATATTCTAAGAAGACAGGGACGCATTCAGGACAGTATACATCTTTTTCAAAGAATACTCGAATCCGGAATAGCCACGGAAGGGGATAGTTGGATCATGGCAAAAATGGGATATATTCAGACAATAAGGTATTCCATGAATGTGGAAGAGGCCCTAAAAGAAATCGATACAACTTTGAGTAAAACATCCGAGAATAATCACAAGGGTCTTCTGAAGAGATTAAAAGCGGATATCTATTCGGATCTTCACCGATTTGAGGATGCTGGAAAATTATATAGGTCTGCGTTAGGTCATTTCCATGCTACAAGATCATTTAATCTATTAGCGATCTGTTTGAACAACATTGGGGTTATGTACTTCAGGATGGGAAAGGAAGGGGAAGCCGGGATCCAATGGAAGAAGGTCAGGACCCTTTCAAGAAAAGAGGACATTCCATGGGCAAGGGCCCTATCTTTGACCAATCTGTCAGATCTAAGTGCGAGAAATGGAAAGTTCCCGACAGCAAGGAACATGCTTATCGAAGCCAGAGAGATCTTTCTTTCAATAGGAGACCTCGAGGGAACCTCCGAGGTGGAT
>JAUVCN010000004.1 GCA_030595715.1 Thermoplasmatales archaeon | reverse complement strand
TGATTCAATGGAATGTTAAGCATATTAGACAAATTTTCATTAAAAGTTGATTCTATTTTACATGGAAAAAGGAATAATCCTTTTTGAATAGATGACCTCTCATTCATGAAGTTCGGATTTATTGGAATTATTGCTTCATCTTTAAATTCTCCAGATATTGACATATTCGCATACTTAATACAGATTTTATGAAAATCATCAATATCTAACATACTTCTTCTTATTTTAATATCTGGATGTGTTTCAAGAAAGGTATTTTCGAGCGTTTTGTCTTTAATACACCAGATTGAAGAATAATTGGAGTTCTTTGATGGAATTGCAAAGAATAATGATATCATAAATGATGTTGTGAAATCGAGCATCCGTGAGGGGCCACCATAATGTCTGATTAGTGAAAATACATCAATATCATTTTTTTCATAAAATGTAATATTTGGATAATATAGATGTGCTCTTTTCTTAAACTCATTTAATATATGGTTTTCCTGTAATTGTAATAAGTCTGGAATTCCTTTTGAAGATTTTCGAATTCCAGGATCATATAAAAAATCATATGCTCTTTCAAATGTTGATTCTAATTTATAATTTGAATTGGATTGACCACGAAAATACCACCTTTGTGAAAAAGGAAGAGTCTCAGATAATTTATTAATCTCACTTCTATTGCAAATAAATATATTTTCAAATCCATCTCCATTCATTGCAGTTGCAATGTAAATCAATGAATAAAAAACGACTGGTGATCCAAACACTCATTTTTCGTATATATAATTATTAGAGTTCTTTTCCGAAAACCCCCCCGGAAAAGGAACGATATTTCGATACTTTAATAAGATTATCAAGGGCAATTATTGGATCCATTAAATACCCAATAAAATTGTTTCCTATTTCCGCACATAGTAGGAAAGCCTTTGTTGATCCAATATATGATCTCCTTGATGAAAAACGGACATGAATGAGCGCATTCATGTCCGATCTTATAAAAACCCCCATCAGTACGTATCATCCTGATATTGAGTTTTTTAAGAATGAAACGACTGGAAGCTTTAAAACTCCAGAATAAAAGAGATGAAAAGAAAAAATAGGGCGGGAAGATCCCGCCCTTCCGTGTTGAAAAGCGTGAAGCCTTTCTTCTTTTTTAGCCGAAGAGAGCACCGAGGCCGGCCATCGCTTCTTCTTCAGTAGCGCCTGGCTCTTCCTCTGGTTCCTCTTCCTTCTTCTCTTCTGCTGGAGCTGCTGCACCGCCTGCGGCCGGAGCTGCTGCGGCTGGAGCGGCTGCTACTGCGGTCTGCATGGCATCTTCGATGTTTACACCATCGAGCGATGTTACCACTGCCTTGACCCTTGCGGACTCGACAGAGACACCAGCGGCTTCGAGGACCTTTGTGAGGTCTCCCTCGTTGATCTTCTTTCCAACTGAATGAAGCAGAAGGGCACCATAGATGTATTCCATTTTTTTTCCTCCTTTTATTGATCTTATTCTTTCTCCAAGGTCAGTTCAACCGAATAGAGCTCCGAGGCCGGCCATTGCTTCTTCTTCAGTAGCGCCTTCCTCCTCTTCTTCGGCCTGTTCCTCACCGCCACCGGAAGCTTCATCAGTTGATGATGTCGCCTCCTCTGTGGGAGCTGCAGCCTGCGCCGCAGCTGCCCCTGCGACGAGGGCCTGGAGGTCATCATCGAGCCCATCCGAGCTCATGAGTCTCGCCAGAGCGAGCATTCCTCCATAGGCCTTGGAGAGTACCAGGTCCGTCGTGTCCTTGGTAAGAATACCAGCATATGTTGCAAGGCTCAATGCCTGCATCCTGGCCTTCTGCACTATGGGCACAGCGGTCTGCGGGGTCATATAGGTGGTGAATACCGCCAGATTGAATGCCATCTGAGCGCCATATGTCATGTTCTGCTTGTAGGCATCCATGTCGATATCCAGGTCGGATGGTTTGTAGAACATGCCATCCTCCCATGCTCCATCGAGGACAATACCAACCTGGAATGGGAATATCTCCAACTTGGTCAATGCCTGTGCGAGATCGCGGGAGATCGTGTCACCCTTCTTCACGGGTGTCACGGCCTTCCTGACAACGACCTTGCCTTTCTCGATGGCTGCGGGTATGCCGACCTTTCCCAACTCACCCACGATCGGGCCAGGAGGGAAGGAGGTCTCACCCTTTTCCACCTTGATGTCATCAGGTGCTTCCTCGCCGCCTTTGGCGGGCATTGGCTGCACCTTCGAATTGAGTAATTTGAACAATGAGAATGGATTCATATTGGTTCCAAGGATAGCCGTTTGACCATCCATATTGTTTGCCAGCTTGGCAAGGTCTGGCTTGTTCTCGATGGAGTTCTCCAGAGCCAGTTTGATCAGTGTCTTCTTGGCAACCTTGAACGTCATCTTATCTCTGAGAGTTTTCCTCAAGGTTTGCAGCTGGACACCAGGGATCCTGTCTACCCTGACAATGGCAATGGTCTTGTGATCGGTTATGATCTTCTCAAGGGTGGAAACCGTGTCCTTCTTCCATTCAGCGACGTGTGCCATCACTTTCACCTCAGCTCCAATTTGATCGCTGGACCCATTGTAGTCTTCACATAGGCCGAATGAACGTTCATCAGTCCTCTTTCGAGCTTTGTCCTTACCCTGTTGACAATAGCTTCGATGTTCTCTGCGATCTGCTCGGGGTCCATACCCCTGGTGCCGACCGCAACATGGAAGGTCCTTCTGTCCTTTGTTCTGATCTTGACCGTCTTTCTCAGACCGGACACGATCATAGTGGGATCAGAACCGGGAGGAACCGGTCTTGGCATCTTTCCTCTCGGACCAAGTATGACACCAAGGTTCTTACCAACCTGTGCCATCAATGGGGCCTCGGCAAGGAAGAAATCTATCTCGGAGACCTTCTTCTTGGTCTCTAATTTCTCATCCTTCATGTTGGATATCTCCTCGGGTGAGAAGATGATATCAACTACACCTTCTGCCTTTACCTTCATCTCAGGAGTTGCAAAGAGTGCTACGGTTATATTCTTCCCCCTTCCATGGGGAAGGATTATCTCCTCGGTCAGCCTGTTCTTTGGATTGGAAAGGTCCACATCCTTCAGGTTCATGGCCAACTCTACGGATTCGGAAAACTTTCTCTCGGGGGCCTTTTCCAGAGCCTCCTTGACAACGGCTACTATCTTTTCATCTGCCATTTCATCACCCCGTGTAGTTTCGCGGAGGTCAGGGTTGGGCCCTGATGCCCCTCCTACATCGGAATCTTGTGTTCATTGACGCGGATCACTCTGCGTCGAGGAGCGCCTTATAATGGCCCTCCTTAATAAGCTTTTGTACCTCTCGGGGATCCTTTCCATCCACCGAAATGTGCATGGAGACCGCAGTACCGCAAACCTCAGAGACGGCCTCTGCCAATTCGACGGCAAGAAGTGAATCCCTTTTCATCCTTGCGACCTTGATCGCTTTTTCGATCGGGAGGTTGATGGTGGCCCTTCCTGAATCGTCACCGGCTGACTTGTCCAAACCAAGTTCCTGTTTAACAAGGGAAGAGGTAGGTGGAGTGCCTACAGTGATGCTGAACTCCTTGGTCTTGGTATCGACGGTAATAACCACCGGTACCTTCATACCCTCGAAGTCCTTGGTCTTCTTGTTGATCTCACTTACGATCTGGCCGATGTTGACCCCAAGTGGTCCGAGTGCCGGACCAAGTGGCGGGCCTGCTGAAGCTTTTCCTCCATCAACGAGAGCTTCGATCTTTTCTGGCATAGGGCTTTTCCTCCTATTTTCCATATGATATCATATGGGTACTTTGTGGCCCAAAGAGGTTTTCATATTAAAAGCTGTAGGGTCCAATACTCCTGCGAACCCCTCGATCAGGACCTGTACGATCCAGGAAACCTTTTTATCCACCCCAACAATGAAGCGGTATGAGATCGGGTAACCTGCCTGCCATTGTTATAGTTGCTTTGATTGTCGCTATCGTAACGATACAACCATTCATTTCCGGGCAGCAGGGAACACCGGTCGATCCGGGGCAGGATATTGCAATAATATCCCTTTCGGCCCTTCCGGATCCTGAAGGGGATTTTGATATCATTCTCGATCTGAAGAACCTGGGAGATGAGGTATCGGATCGATGTCAGGCATTCTTCTGGGATGAGCACGATCTTGTCACAGGGAACAGGACCTTTATCACCCAGATGAGCATTCCATCACTTTCCAGGAACGAGGAGTTCACCATCAAGGTAAAATGGGACCCGAGAACCATCACGCCTCACAGATTATGGGCTGTTGTTGGGCTTGATCCGGAAAAAGAGGATGTGACCAAGGCCAACAATGTGGGCTCCTATCTTGTTCAAATGCCCAAGATATCGGGAATATCATCGGGATGGGATGGCAACCCCTCATCGAGGAAACTCGGAAATTTTATTTCAGATATCCCCCTTGAGATCCCGGTCACGGTTGACCTGAACATGCCGGTAGATCCGTCACTTGTGAAGGTCTATTTCGAACAGGGTGATGAACAGCTCTTCGTCCCATTCCAGGTAGATGGACGATACAGACAGGACATACCTGTTGGATCTCTACCCCCTGGGATCTCAGACGTCACAATAAACTCATCATATGCATCGATCGACATGGACCCCTATTCATTTCAGATAATGACATCAAACCTTCCCAAATGGACCGATGACCTGATCGATCTGGACACTTATTTCGATGTGGATGATGATTGTTACAAGGTCAGTGGCTATCTGGACATCCCCGAATTCCGAAGAGAAATTGAGATATCGGGGATGAATGGGACCACGGATATCTTTATTTTCGAGGGGGAAAGGGACATATTGATCTCGGCGAACATCATGCTGGATAGAACGGCCCTGATCGAATTGGATGGCGTTATCCCTCTGAACTTGGAAGGAGGAAGCGTCACGATCGACCTCCAGAGCAGGCATATTCTCGATGATGCCTGGTCAGATGAAGATCTGGGCATCATTGGAGAAGCGGTGGTACCTTATGTCGATCTCTTTGAAGGAGCCTACTATTTTGACCATGCCCTTCCGGATGGAAGGAGCATTCAGGTATTCACCGACCCGAGCATCAAAGGCACCATCGCCTACGATATCCGGCTCGTTCTGAACGAGGATGGTATCATTCCAATAATGACATTGGATATGGATCTGAGAGGGAACGGAACGATGATCGACACGGATCCTGCCCCTGGATTCGATGGTCCGGTTTCCGATATCTTCTCCGAGGTCAACCTGACATTCTCATTCGATCTGAACGAGATGGGATCCTGGACCCATGAGGGGGAATTGATCATTGATCATTCCGTGTTCGTCCGGGACACAGGATTGGTCGTATCGGAAGGGGATCCGACCTGGAACATCCCATTGATAGGACCGGGAACAGGAATGACATTATCTCCGGATGGAGAACCTGCATCCCTGCAGGTGGTCCAGGATTCGGGACACCATTCTGTTCTCACTTTTTCATACAACGGGTCCCGTGTCCAACTGGACCCTGAAAACCGCTACATCTCATCTCCGGGATTGGTCTACCTTCCCGACGGATCACCGATGGCGGTCTGGACGAAGTCCAGGGAATGGTCAACGGCCCCGCTCGAAAGAATGGGGTCCCTGGAGATCTTCTTTTCTCTGGGATCCGGAGATGGATCATTTCCGGAAAATGGTTCACGTGTTACAACGTCCGAAAACATGGAATTCCACCCTGACATATGCACCAACGGCGATGGGACCATTGCATTGGTATGGACAGAGGATGAGGACTCCGATCCAAGGACCCTCCATGATAATGAGATCATGTTGGCGATATTCTCAGGATCCTCATGGTCGGAGCCGGAGAGGATCACCACCAACTCACTGTGGGATGACAATGCCAGGATCACATTCGGTGATGATGGCAAACTCTGGATCACCTGGACATCTGAAGGGGGCAAATGTAAATACAAAAGGTATGACCCATTCACTGGTCTGGCCAGCCTGACCAGAACTCTTACGAATTCCCTGGGAGATGATAATGTGATCTCGACCAGGATCTCGACGTTGAGTGATGGTTCCCTTATAATTGGGGTTCTGACAAGGACCGAGGAACTGACCCCGGAACATACGATCAAGATCATCACCGGTAACCTTGACGAAGGTGACATCAAGTCAAAGGTGTTGGAAATTGCCCATTCAGGAGAAGGCCTCTCCGACCTCTATATCTCCCCTGGAAGTGACAGAGAACCTCTCATATCCTGGAGATCGATCGGGGATGATGATATATGGATATCGGAGGGAAGCAGTGATCCATTCGATACGAACTGGTCCGATCCGCTACCGCTGACATCGGATGACGGGCCCCAGTATGATCCAGCCTTCATACCCCTTGGAAATGGGCGTGTCCTTGCCACATATTTTGATCTGGTATCTTTGAACTCATCAGAACCATCGAGCAGGCCTTTGAAGGAGATGGACCTATCCAACGCGGCGAGGATAGTGGATGTAAGGAACATTGTCCCTGGCGAATACAAGAGATGGGAGACGGTCACGCTTTCGGTCGACCTCGAGAACATAGGCCTATCTGATGAATGCAATGTCTATGTGAACCTCGACAGGGAATCAAGGGACCCTACAACAGGTGTCGTCAAGAGGATATCGGTCAGTTCGCAACTGGTCCAATTCTCCGAAAGGTATCAGGTCAAGACGGTTGACTTCAACCCAACACTTGTTGAACATCAATTGAGATATCACATCTGGACATCATCAGGATGGGGGGATCCTCCGGCATACAGGTCCAGCAGTTATGTGGACCTGCCAGTAGTATCGGACCCGAGGATCGAACAGGTCACAATATCGACCCCATCCGGCACCGATCTTTCTTCCAGGATATCCATCACTGTCCGGAACCACGGCATAGTCACCGAAGACCCTCTGCTCATACAGGTCTTCGGAGAGATAGGAACCGATATCAGGGATGTCGCCGGGACAGGCGTGGAAACGGCAGGCATAAGGGAGTTCCAGGATGCTGTCCTGCTGAATTCGACATCAGATGGATTGGGAGCGGAAACCACGAGGACATATGGATTGAACATCTCGCTGGCCGCAGGAAGGAATGTGATATGGGGTGCCCTGGTGATGTCTGACGGCAGATCGATATCATATGGGCCTTATGTGAAGGACCTACTCCCGGACCTTAACGTTGAAAGGAACAAGGAGTATAGATTGATAGGAAGAGGAGATGACATCATCATCGACATGATATTCCGGAATTCGGGCCCTGTGAGCCATTATCCTGGAAGGGAAGATGAGAACATCACCATATCATATACGATCGAGGATATGGAAGAGATGGACATCATAGGACCGTTCACCCTGGAAACCCCCATCCCTGAAAGTGGAAATTCCACGGGGTTGATGATAGAACTCCCTATTGGCCAGCTGGATATTGGAAGCTACCAGATAAGGTCCGAGATAGTTGACAGACCGGGATCCACATTGAGAACGGGAATCGATGTCGTTGAAGAGACAAATATCTCTATCATGGGATGGACAGAAAGGGAGACAGGCTATAGTGGGAAGGAATTCAGCATAACGATCTCAAATAACTCGAACAGGACCCTGGGAATCGTTCGTGTGGCCCTTTTCAACGGCTTCCCGCGAGATGACGTTGTAATAGCAGAGGGATTCATCACCAACATCGAACCGATGAAGGAAGGGATCGTCAATATGACATTCGATCTGGATGAAGGGTCCTATTACCTTTCAATGATCGGCGCCACATCCAGTTCCGAGGATACATCATCTCCATGGATTGAAAGTGTTCGCGAGGAGATATCATTCGATTACAGGTTATCTGACATCCCCGAGAACGACCCTGGCGATGAAGAGGTGGACAGGAGAGATGTCAATGACAGTATATTGATAGGTATATCGGCATTTGTCACTGTCATCCTGATATCGGCCCTTTTCCGAAGGAAGGATGAAGAGGAAGAGGAAAAATGAGGATCATTTCTTCTTCTTTGACTTCTTTCTTTTCTTCCAGGTGTTCGAACTGTATCCGGTGAGAGCCACCAGGACGAGGATGATCGTTCCGCTGACAGCTGCCACAGTGAAACCATATCGTCCTATAAGGACCATGAACGTTCCTGCTCCAACCATCAGACCACCCACAATGGATGTTGCTCCGACAAGCAGCTTTCTTGCCATAAATGAGAATATCCATGCACCAATAAAACCAGAGATCATACCGATCACAAGGGCCATGATCCCGGATGCTCCGAAGTTCTCTGCCACGGTTCCTCCGATATTGAAACAGACGATGAACACCACGATCGAGAGCATAAGCCACAGAAGGCTCGGAGCCAGTATGGCCCCGATGATCATACCCAGTATTCCCATTACAATGGCCGCTGCGATCGCTATCAGAGGTCCAAAGAACATTCCTATGACACCACCGATGATGAAGAACAGTATCCCTCCGAGAATTGCGCCCGTTGATCTGACAAAGTGTTTCAAAAGGTCGAAACCCTTGTAAGCTATTATCAACCCCATCAGGACCAGGATCACTGATCCGATGAAGATGACCGACGTGGAAATATCGAACATTCTTTTCCCCGGTAGTGGAAAGAGACGGATCATATTTAGGATTTTTACTTATACTGTCGTTTTTCAACCATGACATGGATAATGACAAGATGTTGCATATAGGACCACAAAGACTTAAAAAGAGAGCAATAATGTTCGAACATAAGATAGATACAGGGTGATACACATGAGCTCTTCCAAGGTCCAGGTAGCTGTTGCTATTTTCTCGCTATTGCTATTATCTGCTGTATCCGTCATCATCCCTGATGATTCCGCAGGTTCGTTCGATGAACGGAATGATATCAGATCGATCGAGATACCACTCCAATTCCATGGACCTGAACTGACCCACACAGGGCATGGCGTTGAGGTACATATCCCAGGAGTGGATATGGACCCACGATCTTCGGCGTATTCCATACCCCGTCTACCGATCTCACTTGACCTCCCCGTCAACTCGAAGATAGTGTCATTGGAGATAGTTGACCACGAGATATCAGTGATCCCGCTGGATGGATATCTGGCCAGGAACCCTATACCCGTCCCGAGCGCTGATCCTTCACTTTTCGATCGTACATTGGAGAATATCCCTGTCCCCCGGGACCATATGGAATATAACGTGGGAACCGGCCTCGATCTGGAATCGCAGGAAACGGTATTGAAGCTGCCGATCTTCATATATCCTGCAATAGCCAGGGACGGGGACCTCATATCGTTAACATCCGGCACACTTCGGATAAATTTCGAACTACCGAAGGCTGGACCGATCGATGGTCCGGTCCAACATGATCTTCTGGTGATATGTCCGGATATCTTCAAGGACCAGATGGATGAATATGCTCTTTTCCGGAATCTTACCGGATTCGATGCCATGGTAGTAACACTCTCTGACATTGCGGACGATGTCTACTGGGATATCTCCGACAATGACACACAGGAAGAGATGAAGAGGTTCATCTACAATGCAAGACTCGAATGGTCCATCGATTATGTTCTGCTCGTGGGAGATTCCAACGTCATGCCGGCCAGAGAGATAATGGTCCTTGACGGTTACGATGACAATGGGAACAGCGATGGGCGATTTCTTCCAAGCGATCTGTATTTCGCGGACCTGTTCGAGGACGGGACCACCGATTTCTGCACCTGGAACGAATACAGGACCGATTATCACGACCTGCTATGGGGAGAGTACAATGGTGGCAATCTGGATGACCTTGACCTCTACCCGGACGTATCCATAGGGAGGATACCCGCTGGTAGCACTTCAGAACTCACGTTGATGCTCGATAAAGTGACCAATTATGAACTGTCCGCTATGGGGTCCACCTGGTTCATGAATGCAACAGTTTGTGGTACAGATACATTCCCTCCCTCTTATGGGGAGACCTCGGGTGTGGCTGAAGGAGAATACATGTCCGATCTGATATCCGCGGGACCTCTATCAGAATTCAATACCACGAAGCACTATGAATCACTTTCAAATCTCACTTCGATCGCATCGACGGTCAACAAGGGGTGCGGATTCTTCGAGATGTCGGACCATGGTAACTACGATGGTTGGGGCTATACAACAACGGGGGTTGCAGTGAGGTCCTCAATGGCCTACGGCCTTGATAATGGATACAAACTCCCTGTTGTCATATTGGATGCGTGTCTCACACATGGATTCGACAATGAGAACGCTTCGAATGGAGCCGCGGGGCTGGACCCTGTCACAGGCTACTCCTACTATCCACCTGGCCCATCTTATGCGAACAGGGACTGCATTGGCGAATATTTCCACAAGGCCCCAAATGGAGGGGGGATCGCCACCTACGGATGCACCAGGGTTGGTTATGGTGGATGGGGGACCAGCTACAAGAACAGGAACTCCGGATACATGAACCTGCACATTCATGAAGCATATGCGGATGGATACGATCAAACGGGAGATATGCTCACAAAGGCCGTTGAGGATTACATGAACAACATAGGCCCGGGTGGTTATGCAAGTTTCAAAACGATCACCGAATATATCCTGCTGGGCGATCCGACCGTGACGGTTGGCGGTGTCAACGGCGCCAATATTGCGGTGACCAGTGGCATGATGGAAATGGATATCCTACCCAACCAGACCGTTGAGTTGGATTTCAATATGACAAATACCGGCTTTCTTTCATCATCGATAGCCATCGAACCCGTGATCGTCGGGGGCGGGAATTGGATCGCTTCGGTCACCCCGGAAAATGGGTCCATCGACCCAGATCAGACAATCAATGGAACATTGACGGTCACTGCTCCCTGGAATGCGATCATGGGAACATTGAAGACCATCTCTGTCAAGGTCGATTCACCCATAATGTCCGAGCCAAGATCTGTGAATATTGTTTTCACGGTGGGAAGACGATGGGAATTGGACCTTGTATCCGATCCATCCTCGACAAGCTGTTATCAGAGGGGAAGGGTCGCCGGTCATCTGAACCTCTCGAATCTGGGAAACGGACCTGAAACGATACATATCGCTTTTACCGATCTTCCCGCGGAGTGGAACCTGACCCTCCCATCTCCGACCATTGACATGGGTCCTTTTGATGAAGAGAGGGTCCCATTCCAGATCGGGATCCCCGATAGATGTCCTGCGGGCATCTATGATCTGACGATAAATGCGTCATCCACCATAGATCCCGCCTTTGTGGTGTCAAGGATATCTGTGGAGATCAAAAAGGAATACGGACTTGAGCTCGAAACGGATATCGCGAGGATGGACGCATTACCGGGAACTTATGGCACGTTCGGCTTGACGGTATCCAATCTTGGAAACTCCGAGGTCATTGTCGATCTTGGTTGGGGTAGAACTGACCTAAACGGATGGGGGCTGATGATGGAGAGCGAAGAGGTCACCATTGGTCCTTTCTCGGATACGATAGTGACGGTTTCGGTGGGTGTTCCCGACCTGGCCCCGCCAATGACATACAGGGTCTTCGTCAATGCTACCGATGGCGTTGTCCTGAAAACGACATCGGTCGTGATAAATGTCTCCAAGGTCTATTCTTACATCGCCACCTGCAATGACATCAGCAAGTTCCAGAACGGAAGCGGGTCCACCTATTTCGATATAGACATCTCTAACCTTGGTAACATCTTCAATGTATTCACCGTTTCGATGATGGATAACAATAATTCGAATTGGTCGTTCTCGACCAGTGCACGGGAGCTTAGCGTGGACCCCCAGAATACAAGGACGGTTCGTGTATCGTTCTCGAACATGTTCCCACATACGGGAAATTACACATTCTCCGTTCAGATCGAACCATATTCGAATGTACCCTCGACAGTTATAGACCTCGTTGTCATTGTCCCTCCGCTGTTCAATTTCACAATTGATGGCGAAATGATCATCGACAGGGCATTACCAGGTTCGGAGATGACGGGGATCGTTCATGTGTCATCATTATCCAATTGTAATGATACTTATCTCATCCAGGCAATACCTCCGGAAGGTTTCGAGGTCATCCTGGACGCTACAGAACCCGCCACGGGCCCTGGCGGTGACCTTTACATGGGATTCAGGATCGTTCCTCCGATGAATGCGCTTGCGGGCCAGTATCCTGTCGAAATAAGGGTCAGGTCCATCGGATCGGAAATGGTCCTTTCAAGATCCCTTATGATCGAGGTTGAAGAGGTCTACAACATCTCCATCCAGACCGTCTCCGTTGTCCAGGAGAACCTCCTCCCGGATGGGACCTACATCATAGAATTCAATGTCAAGAACTATGGGAATGTACGGGACAATGTAGATGTGAAGTGGAATTCCAGTGAATATATCCAAGATTGGATCAGGATCGAAGGTGCCTCATTCTCGAGGATCTCGCCTGGTGAGAACAGGACCATCAGAGTTATTATCTACATTCCGGCCAGGAACGTTACCGGTGGCAATTACAATATATCCATCTCCGTCACATCGTTTGGAGATGAGGCCGCAACGGGAAACATCTCCCTGAGCATTGAAGGTTCGAAGGACCAAAAACTGTCCGAAAAGATCGATTGGACGGTAACATCAATGGCCCTGGCCATGGCTGCTGTCATTCTGATAATAGCCATCGTTCTGGCGGTGATGTTCATCAGGAAGAGGTCAGGAGAGGATCTGGAGGACCTCGGAATGGAGTGGGAATCCGACGATGAAGAGGATGACGACTGGGATGACGATGAGGACCTCGAGTGGGACGACGATGAGTGATCATCTTCTGTTCCTTCCGAACTGCTTCACCATGTCTATCCTTCTGCCCATTCTGGTCTGGTAAAGGTTCCGGTACTGCGAACTGAGCATTGCCCGGGTCCTGAGATTTGAAAAGATCCCTATCATTATTATGACCACGATGTAGAAAAGGATCGGACCATACCAGCTGACGAAGAATGGATGGATGGAACCGAGAGAGAGATGGCTCCCCGCAGTGATCCTGACAAGTTCCTCTCCTATCGAGTTAGCTGTTTCCCGGTCGAAGATGACAGATGTGAGATATCGCAACAGGACCTTGAGCAGTGAGATCATCACAAGCATGAAGAAAAGACCCACGAGAGGCAGATAACCCGTGAGGAGCAGGAAAGCCTGCCCTTTCTTTCCCTTTCCGTCACCTGCCTTGAGGAGCCTTCTGTCATGTCTTATCTTGGCCAGATCGCCTCCGACCCTGAACGATCGGGCCCCACCAAGGATCAATGATCTGACGGTGACGGACCAGATGATGAACAGTCCGAGGTAGATGAAGGGCCAGACATACCACTTCTGGTCTCCGGCAATATCCTGTGGGGCCTGCAGTTGTTCGGTTATGAATAGAAAGCTGAAGGATAATAGAACGATAAGGGAGGTTGTATTGGTCCAGAGCAGGAAATATCTCCATTTCTTGTCCTCCCCTTTTCCTCTGGCCTTTCTGGCGATCCTATTGGCCGCGATCATCAGGTAGGCGCCCCGTGCCAGGTTGTAGGCCCCTCTCAAACCGAGAAGGATGATCACCACTGTCATCCCTGTGGGGATGTCGAGGATAACACCTAAGGATGCCATGAGGATCAGAATGTAGGCGAGTCCCTTCAGGGACAGAAGAATGCCCTTGAACATCTTCTTGTGGGACCTCTTGGCATATCTGGACCATCTCAGATATCGAAACAACGGGTTTTCCTTTATCCTTCCGGCTTCCCGTTGGATCCCCCGGATCCATAATGGGCGTTCACCCTTTGCCATTGGACCTGAATCCGATTCCAGGTAGATAGACCTATGGAGGTCAGAGTGATATCATTTCAAGGCCTCAGAGACCAATTACAAGGACCATGGTATCGCCGGATAGATCCCCATCAAGGACCTTCCGGCGCCCCATGATATTTCTTCGATCTAAACTTCTCTGATCTCAACACCCCACATTCCGAGTGCAAGGACGAGATCATCATCCGATAGATCGCCGCCGCGTACCCAGCCACTTCCATACCAGGAACCCAGTTCTTCAAGGCCATCATCGAAAGAGATCACAGTATGGACAGACCCGCTGTCAAGGACCAGGAACTCATCTGTCACGAGTGACGCATAGGCCGTTGTCTCGAGTTGAAGGCTCTTGGCCTCACCGAACAACCCGTTCTCGAGCTTGATCATCACTATCTCGGTTCCCTTCATCTCGTAAGGTTCCTTCGGTGAGGTCGCCCCTTCCTCGGGATCTCCAGGGGTCGCAGATGAGGAGGAGGATGAA
The DNA here is from genome assembly GCA_030595715.1 of Thermoplasmatales archaeon. Taxonomy (GTDB): domain Archaea; phylum Thermoplasmatota; class Penumbrarchaeia; order Penumbrarchaeales; family Penumbrarchaeaceae; genus Penumbrarchaeum. The sequence continues at coordinate 35,362 of JAUVCN010000004.1, read as the reverse complement.
GATCCTTCCTTTTCATCAGAGTAAGGTTCTTCATCGGAGACAACACCATCTCCGGAGTTGACATCGTCATCATAGTAGACATCGTCCCTGACGTAGCCGTATCCGTACCAGTAATCCCAACTCTGCGAGATCACAACGATGGAATCGCCATTGAACCTCACATCGCTGATCGGGCTCCCGATATCCATTGACTGGACCAGATCGAGCTGTCCACCCGAATACTCGTAGACATTGATATCATAATGGGCCGTCTCATCATCGAAGTAGGTCACCTCCGTGTAGACCTTCGAGAGGTCCTCACTCGTTCCGATGAACCTGCCGGTCAGCTCGTTGACGGATGTGATAGATACGTTCTCACCGGTCAGGTCGACATCATATATCCTGCTCGACGGAGGCCACCAATCATGTGAGGAGATGAGCAGTCTATCACTGTTTCCAACTATATCCTGAACATAGTCCATCAGGGGGAGCTTCGAATTCACTATGGTTGGATCTCCCTCATCATCCCAGGAGACCACATTCAATTCCACCCATCTTTGAGATCCGGAGCTGTAATAACTGTACTCCCATCTGTAGACGACAACCGAGCCGTCATTCAGGATCTCCCATGAAAACGGATCATAGTAGACCATCTGCTGTTCGGATGTCCCAGAGGGTGCTTCCCCTCCATCAACGATCTCCACATCATCATCTTCATACTTCTCGTAATAGTATTCGTACTCCGATCCCGGGACATCGATCGAGATGGAAGAGTATTCCACGGGATCCATCGGATCCGTCAGATCGTATCTGTACAATTCGGAAACAGGAGGAGCATCTCCGCCCTGTCTGATCCCTTTGATGTAGACATCGTTCCCATCCCTTTTCATCTGGGTGAATTCCAGCCCCTCGGGACCGAATTCCGAGATCACCATATGTGGGGATGAGGGGGAAGACACACGAATCGATCCACCGGTATCCCCGTAGTAGGGTTCAATGAGCGTTACAAGCTTCTCATCGGCAAAGAATGCATCAGCAACATTGGATGCAAGCTCGACCCTTCCCAGGACCTCGGGGGAATCCAGGTCTGAAACGTCAACTGCCATCACCATTCTCTGGGACATGGTGACAACCGCATCGTTCATCCACCTGGTCCTCTCGACATTGTCATCGGAGATGATCGTTCCCTTCTCTTCAAGGGTTCCCTCTTCCAGATCGAAGTCTATTATCTGAACACCGTTCATCTGTCCATGGTATCTCTCCCGGCCATAGGAATTGAAAGGGATCAATATCAATTCTTCATCTTCGAGAACGGTCAGTGCTTTTGGATCATAGTTGGCAGATGAATAGGTGTATCCGTCCCCGATCACTATTCTCTCCTGAAGGATCGCATTGGACGCATCGGTCACATCGAACAATGAGATCGAAACCTTCCATCCATCCTCTCCGGTGTCGTCCACACCTATGGCTATGATGCTGTATCCGATCACTTCCATGTGTTCGACCCAACCCGGGAGTTCCAGGATGTCGGTCAATTTCGGGTCTGACGGGTCCGAAAGGTCTATCACATCGAGCGGATCGATGGTCCTTGGAAGATGGATCGTATAGGCCCTCTCGCCCGCAAATCTGGTTGCCATAAGGTTTCCGGAGTCATCTATCAGAAGGGATGAGATCCTTTTCAAATGGTCAGGGTCCCTCGCGTCAACGATATAGAGGGTTGACATCGGGAGCTCATTCCATCTCTGACCCGAGGGCCATTTCTGGGTCACGACCCTGAAGGTTCCTTTGTAATGGTCCATCTGGAATCTATCCTTCAGAAGGCCTGGAAGTGTGATCGTGCCCCTTACCTCCACATCCCCTTTGGGGTCCGAGATATCCACATAAACGAACCTTGTCGTTGGATCGGCATAGTCATAGTTGGGTTGGGGGATGTATATCTCGAATGCGGATGAATGGATCATACCGGCATCACCGTCGATCACGACCTTGTCCCTCTGGCCCATGGTCAGAGGATCGGTGAATGCGATCGAGGTCACAAATGTCTTCGGCCCCTCATCATCCGGGATATCCGGTTCTTCCACCGCTTCATCAATGATCATATCACCTGTATCCAGCATACCACCTCCGAACCATGGGCCCCAGTTGTAGGAATACTCGTTCGAAACCACATATATGACCTCGCCAACCCTCCTGCTGTCTACAGGATACCCTGTCAGTTCAACGGTCTTCACGACCCTTGGTGCGGAATTGTCCAGGAGATCGACTATATACATCATGCCGGAATACTGGCCCGTACCATCAAGGGAAGGTGCATTGGATACGATAACGAAACCAAGGAAGTCCAGAACATACATCGAAACCGGATCGCCCAGGACCTGGACCGATCCTTCGATGTAGGGGGAGGAGGTGTCTTCCAGATTGACCACGACCAATCCGCGGTATCTGCTCAGGACATACATCCTGTCACCAATTACCTTGACGATATCTGATTCTTCAACCTCCCTATCCTCGGCACCGGCCCCGCCTTCTGCATCCGATGAGAGATCATCGTTCCTGTCCGAGTCCTTGGCTGCCTGTGGGGTCTCGGTATATTCGTCATCGACATTTCCGTCGGAACTTGATTCCCTGAACTCGACATCGGAGCCGTTGAGGTCCGGTTCGTTGACATCGATCTCGATATCTTCGGCTGTGACCTTACCCTCGGGCCCGATAAAGGAGAATTCGATGGCTGGAGCGGATGAAAGGAATTCACCCCATGCTTCACGGGAAGCCGTGTCCATGGACATGTCGCCAGTGATCGATCCTGTTTGATCCTGGTACTGTATCCCGGGTGTATCGTCATCCTGGAATGAGGCCAGAAGGGCGAACACTGGTAACGAAAGAAGCAGGATCGCGATCAATGCGATCCCCATTTTTGCCATTCGATCTGTCTTATCCTTTTTCTCTTCATGTCCTTCCTTTCTCATAGGAGAACCTCCTTCGACATACGGAACTGGATATTCGTATCTCTTTTGGTATCGATAGTATTGTCATGGTGTCTATATAAACAGGCTGGAACAGAATTTGGCCTTTCCGGTTGGAACTACCGGGCAATTGGGTCGAAAAGACCAAAAGGCTTATTAGATTATCAGAACTGGTCTTCTGCTATATGGTATTGGATAAGGGGGAAGGACCAACGGTCAGGGATCCTGTTGAAGAAGAGAAGGGTGCAAGATCACTTTTCAACAGATTCCTTCACTCCAAACATTCCAACAAATATCTTGCCGTTATCATACTGTTGATCGCTTCGATCCCCCGCTTCTTCTACCTAGGACGTGATATCCAATCGAACGGTGTCGATGAAGGTGTTCAGATCATGGCGGGGAGAATGAGGGACGCCGGTTATGAGTTCTATACTCAGATCAATACCGTTCAGGCACCATTGATGATATCACTGTATGGTATCATCGAAGGAGACCCGGTCATATTCAGGATCTTTTCGACCATCGCATCCCTGATAGTGCTGGCCTGCGTTCTATGGGTGGGGAGAAGAGTAGGAGGGAGGTATGTAATGGTGGCGGCAGGAGCCTTTGCTGCAATGGACCTCATGTTCCTTCATGAATCAAGGTTGGCCTCACTTGACATGTTCTGCCTCCTGTGGATCGCGCTTTCAATTGGATTCTTTATCAAATACAGACAGTCGGGAAAGAAATGGGCTGTCCTTTTCATGGGGGCGTCACTGGGGATCGGATCGATGATCAAACTATTTGCAGTGATCGCAGCGGGAACCATGGGAATTATAATCTTCCTGGATTGGCTCAATGATACGGATGCAGGGCCATTGAAGAAGTTCAGGACCGAGAAGTTCCTTCCGGGAAGGAAATTCCAAAATGTCAAGTTCAGACACATGGTCCTTCTCTTGCTATCTTATTCTCTGGTGGTCCTATTCATCATGGCCAGATTCGGTTTCATGGATGTTGTCGAGGGAATGCTCCTGAATCAACTTAACAGACCTGTCGCACCGTTCACAACAAAGCTCCAGTTCCTCGGAGTCTTCGCACTGCTGAACAGTTTCGCGCTTCCTTTCTTCTTCATCGGCCTGAAACCATTGTATAAGAGGACCGAAGGAGTGATATTGATCATCACATTCGTCTTCTTCATCTATTTCATGTTCCAGGCAACGACCTGGATCCACCACTTTGTGTTCCTGTCTCCCGGTATTGCCATCACGGCAGGTGTAGGTGTCATAGAATTTGGGAAATGGATCACAAAGGTCACCAGGAGGAACAAGAGAAGGTCCAGGAGGGAACTATCGAGATCCGCTAGCAGGACCATGATCTACATCCAGGTGATACTCGTCCTGCTCGTTGCGGTGATCGGAGGGGGATTCTCAATTCTTGTCAAGGAGAGAGGACCATCTGCCCAATACAAAGCTGCTTCCCTGATAGAGGATATCACCGAACCCGAGGACTATGTATTCTCGGGGGACCCTCTGATCAATGCGATCGCGGACAGAAGGCAACCTTGGACCGTTGTAAATGTTGCAAAATTGAAGTATCCCGACATCACCAATGATCAACTGAACGAAACAACGATCAAATTTGGAGTTGAAGCGGTGATCCTTACCTACCATCTGGCGGAAATGGAAGGTTTTGTTGATTTCGTTGAGGAACATTACACTCTGAGGGCCGAATACCGGGACAATTCCCTCCCGCTGCTTGAATCCGAGGAGATATTCAGGGTCTATTCGCTGTCAGAGGAAAGCGAGCTGAGAGATCATGAGCTCTGGGCATTGTTGTGGACCCCCTTGCCGAATGAAATGTAGCACATCTCACCGAAAAAGATATCTTAATATCACCCAATGACGAACTGGTGCCACAAGATGTTGATTTCCCTTCGTCGATCGATCTGTATGTTGGCCACCCTGATCCTGTTCACAACACTGATCTCCTCACTTATGATCCAGAGGGGGTCCTCTGACACGGATAGGGATCATTTCGAGATATCGATCAGGTCCACGAGTACAGAACCTTTCCCTCTCGATCTTGATCTGCCGGATATCGATCCGGAATATATCATGATATGTCCCAGGAACTTCAGTGAGGAAACAAGACCCCTTGCTGTACACAGGACATTGATGGGGCTCCCGACCAGGATATACTGCATCGAGGATATTGATGTCAATTCAACAGGAAGGGACCTGGAAGAGAGGATACATGGATTCCTGAGGGATATGAAAAGAGAGTATCCCTCCTTCCAGTGGTTGTTGATAATGGGTGATTCGGAATTCCTTCATCCGAGGAAGCTCTGGCACAATGCCGAAGCCCGTTCACAGCCATTTGGTGATCACTACTACAGCGATGTGTACTTTGCCGGCCTGGGTTCCAACTGGGACAATGACGGTGACATGAAGTACGGAGAGGTTTATTACAACGGAACGGTCGAAGCCGATACCGACTGGGACCTGTATGTGGGAAGGATACCGGCTTCGACAGAGGAACATGTAACGAACTATGTGTCCAAATTACTGAGATACGAGAAGGACCCCCCCATTGGAACCTGGATGAAGAGGTTCAACAACTGGGGTTCATTGATGGAACCTCCGAACAGGGACTGGGGAGATCATGCATATTATGACCACCGCTCCAATGCATACAAGGTCTGTCAAAGGGTGAACGATAGACTTCCGGAACACATCGAACTGCAGGAGCTGTATGACTATCCACAGCTGGAGGGTGGCAACTACACGATGTACGATGGCAAGGACACGCTGCACCGTAACAGCATGCTGCTTCAATTCGACCAGGGATCATCGATGCTCAACTTCGTTGGACAGGCAAGATATCTTGCCTATGCGCTCAACGATTACGGCCCTCCGCACGGGGATGGGACGGCCTGGACCTGGAATGAACCCCTGACATACAGGGACCATGAGAACTTCACCAATGGCGATATGATGCCATTCATGTATGCTTCCACCTGCGATACCGCAAAATTCTTCCAGACAGGATACTGGGAGGACAAGTCGCTTGAAACATGGTTAACATCGGAAAGCGGAGGGATAATCGGACTTATCTCCGCTACCAATGTGTCGGCCAGGGGAGAGGAGCAGAACAGGTCCTGGGGGAACTGGTATCTTGATGAGGAGTTCTGGGACCTGTTCCTGAACTCCGGTGAGACCAGGCCTGGAAAGGCACTTTATCTTCTCAAGGGCAATTACGAGGATGAATGGTATTCTCCAACAATGCAGATCAAGGAGACCATCATGGGAATGGTGTATGCCTACATACTTCTGGGTGAACCTTACATTGACATCTATACCGATAAAGCCGAGAGGTTCCCATCTGATCTGACAGATAGGGTCGACATCTATCAGGGAAACCACTCGTTCAGGTTCAGGATAACCGATAGGAACGGCAAAGGAGTGGCCAATGCATTGATGACCGTCAGCTCCCATTCCACCTACGAAAGGTTCGGTTCCAATGGAGAAGGATGGGTGGAAGGCATCATCGATCCGCTAGGTGATGAACATCTGAACATCACTATCACGGCCCACAACATGGTAATGGGATCTTATGACGTGCAGGTAAAGGATGAGATAGCTGATATTCTCATTGAGAAGGATACACTCAACATCTCACCATCGAACATTGAACATGGGGACATGGTCAATGTGACCTTTTCGATCCTCAATCATGGTGGACTTCCGGCGTTGGATGTATCCTCCAGGGTCGAGATATCGATCGACGGCGGAGGGAACTGGACACTGGAAGAGAGAAAGGAACTGGGAGATATCGATGAAGGTGGTACTTTTGAAATATCTCACCTGTTCAAGGTAAGGGCCGGACACACATTGAAAAGATTCACGATGGAAACATCCTCCATGGAGGTGGACTTGATAAATAATGCCCTTGAGATAGAATTCGACATATCCGGTCCCGAGTTCATCTTCGAAGCGGGAACCGGTGCGGTTCGGCCGGACAGTATTTCCCGGCCAGGTGATCCTCTGACGATCGAGTTCGATATATTCAACCAGGGTCCTGCATCGGGAACATTGACCCTACAACTATACCTCGGTGATCCCGATGTTGATGGGAAGCCGATCCTTGATCCCCTATACATTGGAAGCGTCGGATCGAATTCATGGTCCAACGGTTCATTCGGTATCGCAGCTCCCGTGTCAACCACTTTCATCTACATTGTCATGGACCCGATGAATGAATACCCGATCGAGATGGTGGATGGAGCGGTAAAGACATTGATCGTGATCAATGAACCACCGAGGCCCATTGAAAAGCTTTCGATCGTGATGCTGGAGGATTCCGGGCCGGGGAGGATGAGGATCGATACGAAGGTGAACGACCCCGATAATTCCACATCCGATATCACCTACAGTGTTCAAGATACAGAGAACCTTACGTTCGAAATACTGGAGGAGGGGAACGGGACATATGTCCATGTGGAACCACTGGAGGATTGGTGGGGGAACGAGACCGTAACGGTCAAGGTATCTGATGGCCTTGGACCGGTCGATGTGGACCTTGCAGTAAATGTACTACCTGTCAATGATCCCCCGATCGTCCTTGATACGATCGATGGAACGATCAGATTGACACTTCTGGAGGACTCCCTGTTCTCCATTATCATCTCAGTTATCGATAAGGAAGGGAACGATATCAGCTTCCATGCAGAGGGAGCCCCGTTCGATATCGATGATTCCGATGGAAGATTGACATGGACACCTGGACAGGAAGATGTCGGAACATCGACCTGGACGGTCCTTGTGAGGGATTCGGAAGGTGGAGAGACCGCATTCGATATCATACTGGATGTAACAGAGATGAACGATCCACCCGATGCCGTCTCCATCGAGGATATCACAATAGAACCGGATGGTTCCAACAGTATCGCCCTCTCGATATTTGATGAGGAGGGAGATGATATCACAATATTACCAAGTCACTCGTTCATCACATTGACAGGAGATCGGACCCTTGAGGTCCGATGGGATGAGAGATACGTCGGTGACACTGATGTTACAATAGAGATATCGGATGGTATCAATATAATCTACCTGGAATTCAGAGTGACGATGCTCCCCGGCGGGGATGATGTAAGAGATGTGAACGAATTCAAATATGAACCCATATTGATCGCTGTCGGGATCGCACTTGCGATGATCGCCGTTCTTTTCATAATGTTCATGGCGGTCAGGAGATCGCCGTCCTCCGCACTTGTTGATGATGAACTGGACGATGCAAATGCGATCTACTACGAAGATATGGAATAACACGGGAGAACGGTCTTTCAACAGGGTGGAAGAATGGCAAACAGCTTCATCGATCTGAAAAAGAACATCATCGACACAGGACTCTGTACCAGATGTGGAGGTTGTGCAGCTTCCTGCCCGGTGGACGCGATATCGTTCACGAACATCGGCATGGTCCTGACGGGCGAATGTATCGGCTGTGGAAATTGTGTCACGATCTGTCCCGGGGGCGGTGTTGACCTATCTTCCCACGAGGGGAGATTGTTCGGATCTACCAGAAAGAAACCACTGGGTTCCCCTCTGGGAATATACCGTAAGAAGTTGGACCTTTCAGCCTATGATATCGATATCTTCAAGAAGGGTTACTTCGGAGGCAGGGTCTCGGCTATCCTGATCCATGCATTGGAAGCAGGGTCCATCGATGCTGCACTGTTGACAGATTGGGCCGGCCCAGGGAACCTTTCGATCGGTTCAGCCGGGATCGCACGGACCAGAAAGGAGGTCCTTGGATATGCCTCCTCGAAATATCTATTCTCACCTGTCCTATCCGAATTGAAGGATTTGTACAAGGATGATTCGATCCGGAAGGCGGCCATCGTGGCACTTCCATGTCAGGTCCATGCGTTCAGGAACATGGAATTGCATCCGGGAACGGTCCACCTTACAGGGAAGATCGAATATGTGATAGGCCTCAATTGCGGAGCATCCAACCTGAGTGAAGAGAATTGGAAGAGGATAATTGAGAAACTCACGGACGTTGAACAGGAGGACATACTGGATCTCAGGGCATGGAAGGTCTCCGGCACCAGGATCCATTTCAAGGTCACAAAGAAAGATGGGAATGTCGTTGAAAAGGAGATGTCTCTCAACAGATACCTCGCTCAGATCAACAAGGTCGATGTCTGGCCGAGATGTATGATGTGTCCGGATTATTCCAATGACCTGTCGGACATTACCTTCGGAATGCCCTATATCAGGACCGAAAAAGGGGAAGGATTGGTCGATTCCGCCATCAAGGCAAATGCTTTGAAAAGGTCCTCGATCAATCGGAAGGTCGCCCAATTCATCATTGATCTGATCATGCCCCGGAGAAAACGCAAGAGGACCAGGAAGAACATTGCAAGAAGAAAGAAGGAAGGAAGGCCATATCCCATGTTCAGATAATCCAAAATCATATCATTCACCCTTTCCTTCCGGAACACATGCCTTCAGAACTCCTTCCACCGGGCCCGGAACTGAGGACCTGGAATGGAAGTTCGATCAGGGTCTCCACTTTCTATTCGGTCGCAGGGATCTCAACATCCATGTTCTTAGATATGCCCATCGGCCGGATAATAATGGAAGCGGGTGATGGGTGCACCAGGGACTTGATCGAACTTCAAAGGAACCTGCCAAATGAAGAGATCGATACAAAAAAACAGGTAGAATCCCTCCAGGCCATAGTGATATCCCATCCGCATTACGACCATTATTCCGGGCTCTTGAACCTGTTGAACTTTCTCCATCTGATGCAGAGGTCCAGACCGATCAGGATAATCTACCCGAAGGGTTCATCCCCCATAGAAGGATTGGTGGATCACTTCCTGTCCACGCTCTGGGAGAAATGCCCATTCGACATAGAACTGATCCCTGTCGAAGATGAGACAGAGATGAGCATCGATGGGTGGTTGTTCAAGAGCGTTCCGGTGATGCACAGGAACTCGCGACCGGGAGCGGTGGGAAATAAAGTACCGGCCATGGCATATTCTATCTCATTTGGAAATGATAGAGTGGTCTATTCCGGGGATACTGGTGAAGCTCGATCCCTTGAACCGTTCTTCAAGGGCGCGGACCTTGGCATCGTGGAGACAACATTCGCCCGGACGCCGGAAGGCCACGAAGATGTCCATCTGGACATCAATGGATCATGTGAACTGGGCAGCAGCTCATTGGAACATTGGCATGTTCATTTCACGGGACCATCTTTCAACAAGATCCGGGAGACCTGCCCGTAGGATCAAGGTTCCCATGGAAGGAATACCCTGAAAATGGAGCCTCCATCCGGGTTATCCTCCACCCAGATATCTCCGTTGTGCAGGTCAACGATCCCCTTCGAGATGGCAAGGCCCAGCCCCGATCCCATGATCCCTGTGGATCTTTCCCCTCTCGTGAACCTCTCGAATATAGATCTTTTGTATCTATCAGGAACTCCATGCCCGTTATCCTGGACCGAGAGGGTGATCCCACTTACAGTGGATCCCAGCCCGATATGGATCTCCGCCCCTTTTTCACAGTATTTCATAGAATTGTCCAGAAGGTTCAAGATCACCTGCTGCAGGAATCCGTGTCCCTTGATCTTGAAGGAAGTGTCAGCGGATTCGAATATGATATTGTGGTCTTCGGTCTTTGGATAAAGCATCTCTATACAGGTAGACACCATCTTGCTGAGATCGATACTCTCCAGATCCGATGATAGTTTGCCCTCTTGGAGTTGTGAGAATGTCTTAACCATGGATATGGTCTCGGACATCCTCCTAGTAAGGCTCGAGATCTTGTTGATGTATACCATCTTCTTCTTCTCATCCGCATATTCCTGAAGCTCGTTGTATCCGCTAATTGCGGAAAGTGGATTCAACAGGTCATGAGATAATACAGAGAGGAGCAGTCTGTACGTTCTATTGGCTGATTCGAGACCTCTCATCCCACTTTCAAGTGTCTCCATTTCCACACCGGTCATCCTTATCCCTTCGACCGTACCCTCATTGATCAACGGCTTGAACTTGCAGAGGAAGGACCTGGGCTCACCCGACCTATCGATAAGTTCCAGGTCCAGCTGATGGGACTCGCCGGACCGGTATGTGGAATCCCAGGCGATCGATGCCCTCTCCCTCTCCTTTCCACGGGGGACAAAGAATGGACCGTCCATTAGATCTGGCGATACCTCTCGCATATCGATCAGTTCTTCGGCCTTTCGATTGCAGTCCACTTCCCAGACATCACCCCGGTTCCTCCAGATAATGAGAATATCATCTGTGCTATCCAGTAGATCCCTGGTTCGATCATTTTCGATATTCATGGAATGATGCTCGAGAATTCTCCCAAGAGCGCAACCAATGGTCGGCCATAATGGAGAAAGCAGGTCCTTGAGGTCATCGGATGATCTCTTCATGCTCGACGAATAGAGAGATAATCTCCCGATCAGTTCCCCCTGATATCTAAGTGGGACGAATATTGCGGACCTGAGATTGATCATTATCGGGTCACCAAAGGCAGATTTCGCTCTGAAGGATCCGGAATAATCATCGATGAACGAGGGAGAATCGTCCGATACCATCTCCTCATCGGGATAGATCGAGGCTTTTCCGATAACCAGGTTCGTTCTTTTTGTGAATTCCAGCTGTTCCGGAAGATCCTCTTCCGGATATTCCAAGGAACCCTCTTCGTTGTTAAGGTCAAGAGGACGCCATTTCAGTGTTCCGATGTCAAAGTCCATCATATCTCCCAGATGCTTGACCATCACATCACAGAATATGTTTACATCTTTACATTCCAGAAGTTCGGGTATGAAAAGGGGATCTATCTTCTTTGGAGAGGTCGGAATAAAGATACCTCTATCTATGCCAATCGAAGGCAGATGCATATCCTCATGTCCCCTTTTTGTGGAACTGGAAGGAACCGATGCGGACCCTTCCACCCTGAATATCCCCTCAGCACTAAGGCTGCCCCGGGTATTCTTTTCCAGCCAATCTCTCATGGTGGAAACTCCTAAAAAGACCCACCCTAACTCGGGTCAAAAGGAGGATATAAGACGTGATATAACAACCTTGGGGACCATTTCCACTGCAGATCTCAAAGAGCGGTATTGCAGTATTAAAAGGACCATCATTCGATCGTATCAGGACGGGGCGGTGGAACCCTCGAATGTGAAAATGATCCTTTGAAATAGATATGCAGTGATAGGCCAAAAACGATATATCAACAATACCCATACACGTGGTAATGCGCTCCAAAAAGGGCCCTGGTCCAGGGACCTGGACGATGATCATCGTTTCAGTGGTAATGGTCTCATCGATGTCACTTTTCTCTCCCAATGTGACAGGGATCACCATAAGCCAGGAGGAGGACAGCTACACCCCTCCCTCATTCGAGTCCAACTTCACGGAGTATTTCGATTATAACACCATGACCTCTTACCTAAAGAACCTTGAACAGAGGTTCCCTGATCTGATGTACCTCTTCTCCATCGGGAGGACCTATGAGGGCAGGGAGATCTGGTGTGCCAAACTGTCGGATAATGTCAGGACGATCGACGATGGAAACCCTGGCTCGGAACCCAATGCATTGCTTGTGGGAGCCCATCATGGCAATGAATGGATATCCTACGAGACGGCACTTTACGTTCTTACCTATCTTCTGGAATTCTACGGCCATGGATGTGACAATGGAACTGCCGCCACATACCTTATGGATAACAGGGAGATCTACATAGTCCCCATGTTGAACGCTGACGGAACACAGTATGCCCACGAGACCGACAGGGGCTGGCGGAAGAACAGAGAACCAAATTATATCTACGACAAGGCTCCCGGAAACTTCATTGAACCCGACCTGGTCCCATCATCCTATGGGACCGACATTAACAGGAACTATGGATGGATGTGGCATGAACTTGGCGGATCCAATATCGTGATCGCCAACGGAGGGACCTACAGAGGACCTCCGGATAATGTGGATGACGATGGGGATGCCATCATCCAGGTGGATATCAGGAATGGCATACTACCTGGTCCGGATGAAGGAGTGGACGAGGATCCATGGGATGGCATAGACAACGATGGAGATGGAGAGGTCGATGAGGACCCTGCAGGTGGTTTCTCCACCCGGGAAACACAGGCGATCAGAGAACTCGGGGATTCCGTCGAATTCCCTGTTTCCATAACATATCACTCATATTCCGAGCTGATCCTCTGGCCGTGGGGTTTCGAGAGCGAGGCTCCCCCCGACGGCCCCGACCTTGAACAGCTCGGAACGAGAATGGCCGAGATGAACGGATACAGACCCATGCAGGGATATGAGCTATACCCGGTCACGGGAGAATTCGATGACTGGTTCTATTCACAATATGGTACATTCAGTTATACGTTCGAGATCGGTAAGAGACATACTATCCCTGCAGAGGAGATACTTGAACATACGAGAACGAACATAGAACCTGCCAAATACCTCATCTATTCAGCCGATAACAGGTACAAATCATATCTGAGGACGGATGAGAATTCCACCAGGGTATGGAGAGCTGGAAATAATATGAGGGTGGAGTTCGGATTCACAGATGAGGGTTATCCCATCCCATGGGATGATGATTCGTTCAGCATAGTCTACAGATGGGAAAATGGCCCATGGAAGAGAACCCCTCTTGATATCCTCGATAACGGTAACCTGACAGGCATTGTCCCCATTGAGATGGACGAGGGGAAACTGGAATTGTACATAGAGATGATAGATGGAAACGGGAACGTGTTCACAGAACCTGCCTATGCGCCCTATTCTCTGATCACATTCGAAATGAAAAGGGATTCTATCTTTTCACTCTATTTCGGTTTCGATACCATGATAGTGATGCTTTTTACATTGGGTATTGCATGGGGAGGATTTACCCTGGGACTGACAAAATCCATCAGATCCCAGAGGAAGATGGAGGGTTGATATGACCAAGGGCGGGGGTTTATTCACCAGTAAATGGGGACTGCTCATGGCTGCATTGGGCGCAGCCATTGGCACAGGGAACATCTGGAGGTTCCCGAAGGAGGTCGCCGACAACGGCGGCGGTTCATTCATGATCCCCTACATCATTTTTCTCTTCACCTGGTCGATCCCCATTCTTCTTGTCGAGTTCAACCTGGGAAAGAAGACAAGAAAGGGGACAATGGGTTCCTTCGCATCGATCCTGGGAAAGAACAAGGCCTGGATGGGTGCCTGGATGGCCTGGATATCAACGGCAATAGGCTTCTACTATGCTGTTGTAATGGGATGGACATTGAGGTATGCATGGGGATCCATGTCGGGAACGGTATCATTCTCGAATGCCGAGGGAGCATGGGAATCCTTCCTCAATTCCCCTGGATCGATCGTTTTCTTCCAGATCCTTGCGATAGCGATATCTGCATTTGTCGTATACAGGGGCATTGAAAAAGGTGTGGAAAAGGTCAACAAGATATTGATCCCAACCCTTTTTGTTCTTTTACTGTTCTCCATGATATGGGCATTGACCTTGCCGGGTGCAATGAGGGGGGTGGCCTATATCTTCACACCTCAGGCGGACAGTCTCTTCAACGGCAAGACATGGATCGCAGCATTGGCCCAATCGGCCTGGTCCTGCAGTGCAGGAATGGGAATGGCCATCACATATGGGGCGTATACCAGGCGAAAGGATGATACCACCCTCAACACGGCATTGACAGGGCTTGGTGATACCACTATCGCCCTTGTTGCAGGTATCATGATCTTTGCAACGGTGTTCGCGATGTCCGGGACAATGGCAGAAGCCGAGACAGCGGTCGAAGCCGGTGGCTCGGGTCTGACATTCATATATCTCCCCCAGCTATTCGGACAGATGATAGGGGGAAGATATGTGGCGATCGCATTCTTCTCCGCGATGGCGTTTGCCGCTCTTACATCCATGATCGCAACATATGAGAACGCGGTCAAGAACTTCGTTGATATTGGTTGGACCAGAAAGAAGGCCATTTTGGTCCTGACCGCAGGAATGGTATTACTTGGTCTTCCATCTTCCTTGATCCTATTACCGGCCCCTGGGGCAGATATACCTGTTTTCCTTGATAATCAGGATTTCGTCTGGGGAATGGGACTGGTCGTTTCGGGTGCATTCATCTACTTCCTCGTCTGGAAATACGGCATCACCAGGTTCAGGGTGAACTTCATCAATTCATCATATGCGGATATGAAAATAGGAAAAGCGTTTGATATCATCTTCAAGTTCGTCATACCCATTGAATTGATACTGATGTCCATCTGGTTCATCTTCCAGACGATCACCGCACCAGTGGATGAATGGTGGAAGGGAGGGATCATTGGATTCCTTATAATGATGGCCCAATGGACCATTGCCATCGTTGGCCTGATCTATTTGAGCAGGAAGGTCGAGGACAAACTCGTTGATGAGGATTTCGATCCCGATTCCACGATCGATGAGGACATAGAAAAAGAGGATTCTCCATACGAGGTCCCGATGATCTCCAACGAGGTTCGGATCGATGTCCCAGAGGAGATGCAAACATGAGCGAAGAAGAGAAGATACTTGAGATGCTCGATGAAATGGGTGAGCTCACAACATCAGAGATCGAAAAGGAGTTCACCAGGAAAGGAGATTCCTGCCCGGATGGAGCTGTCAAGCATCTGATGAGAATGAAGGGCAAGGGACTCGTCCGAGGGCGAATGGATAAAGTAAAGAAAGGATGGGTGTGGACCAGGACCTGAGAGTTCCTTTGATATTCCCTGGCAAAAGTTTTAGATAGTCACATGGTCCGTAATGGTCACCAGCATCGAAGCTTGGCTTCGTCGGAAATGAGGTGTTTGCATGAGTGGATCGTATCTTTCGGGAGCCAGAAGACTGGCTCCTTTGTCAGTATTGTTAATGTTCTTGATGTCAGCCTTGGTCCTTATTGGTTCAAGTGAGAGGGTAGAAGCAATTACCTTGTCAGAAGGGGAGATCAATGGTGATGTCACGTGGTCCACCTCTGATTCACCGGTGATCATTGAGGGAAATCTAACGATCACCGAAGGGTCCACACTGACAATATCTCCCGGGGTCATCGTTAATCTGGCAGATGACATATGGATGGAAGTGAAGGGAAATCTAACTGCGATAGGGACCGGGCCCTCACCTGTCCAATTCACGGGGTCCGGATCGAATGGTTTCGATCGGATCAATATCACCGCTGGAGGTATAGGGATTCTTGACCATTGTACCATAACCGCGAACGAAGGTGTTGGTGCAATAGGTTCCGGGTCAACCCTCAGGTTGTACAATTCCACGGTTGTCTCCTCCACCGGTGTTTTCGCATATTCCGGTTCAGAGGTATGGGCGATCAACTGCTCATTGTCCGCACAGTACAATGTCGATGTGTCCGGAGGCACACTCCACGAGGGAAATTGGTTCAATTTCAAAGCGGTAAGGGATATCGACGGAACACCTTATATGGGAGCCGAACTGAAGATATCTGCCACGAAGCCAGGGACCAGTGACTGGGACGTATATGATTCCAAGGCGGGTGACCCCACAACTGGTGTTGATGGAAGATTACCGCCCATTGCAGTTGAAGAATATCTCCATTCGGGATCCAGGTCCAATGCCAGGGTCAATTTCACATTGAAAATGACCGCTGAGAACAACAGGTGGAGTGAAGCAATAAACGATCCGCCCCTGCATATGGGAGCCGATATCGATCTCCTATGGGAAATGGATTTCACACCTCCGGAAACACCGGTCAATCTGACGGTTACCGGAAAGGGGGCTCATCATATCAATATCAAATGGGAGTTCAATGGTAACGCATCAGAGGTGAAGTTCTTCATCATCAATTACAAGAAATGGTGGGAATCGGAATCCGAATGGGATACGGAGGAACCAGGACCCAGTTCCAGGGACTGGAACATATCAAGCGAGATCCCGGCCAATGCGGTTGAAGGACTACTTGAGGAATTGGAATATGACATCAAATTATCCTGTATAGATGGCAGCAATAACCCATCCGATGTCGTCGGACCGATCAGGGTAAAAACCCTTGATCAGACATCTCCCGAGGTACCTGTTGATATTTCGATCGAAGGAAGAGGAGGGGATTGGGCTGAGGTACAATGGAACAGATCATCATCCGCTGATGTCATTGGCTACGAGTTCTTCCTGAGAAATGAAATGGGACCCAGTGTATTCCATTCATTTGTCAATTCGACCCTGGGTGTCGGTGAAAAAACACAGACCTACAATTTGACGGGCCTTACCAATGAAACGGCATATAGACTCGTAATGAGAAGTGTGGACGATAGTGAGATCCCGAACTATTCCAATCTTACAGATGAATTGATCTTTGGAACCCTGGACATCACACCTCCTGTAGCTCCAACACTTGAGATCGTATTTGACGACCCGTCACAGTTCGTTGAAGGGTCCGGATATTATAATGGGACCCAGATCGCTCTTAGAGGAAATGTGGAAGGGGAGAACAGGAGCTTCATCGATGTATTCGTGGATGATGAACTCTATGTGAACCCGAACCCTGACCTTCCCAGGCCCGCGACGTTCGAAGGACACTTCTTCTTCTTCATGGAATTGGGCCAGGGGGTCCATGATATCAAGGTAAGATCGGTGGATCCCGGAAACAATGAGGGAGCCTTTTCCGATGTAGAATCCATCCAGATAGATCTGAGCGAACCAACGATAGGGCTCGAACTACCTGAAGATAAAATGATAGAGACGGACAATGATTGGATCATGATCCTGCCGGCGAACGCGTCAGACGATGTAGGGGTTCATTCAGCCGTCTGGACAATAACAGGCCCGGATGGAACAGAAGAGATAACGGGCGATACCCTGGAGCATATGTTCGATGAGGGCAATTACACCGTGCTATTGACCGTCTATGATCTTTCGGGAAATCATGATAGCGTTTTGTTCAAGATCAGATCCCGTGTGCCAGATGACACTGTCCCTGTTGCGACCGTTTTACAGCCGACCACCTACATTGACCTTGATCATGCACCTGTATTCATTATCCAGTTCAGCGAACTCGTGATCTGGAGCCAATTGGAAGCTTCAGTGGTCGATGATCCGTTCTCTGATGGCACGATAGATCTCATCGCGACGATCGATGAGGAGAACAGGACCGTTGAATATCTTCTCACAAAGGCATTGTCAGGAGGTAAGAACTACACTTTTACCATCAATTATATCGAGGACCTCAGGGGGAACCTGGGACCGACCCTTGGATTCAGCTTCAGAACGATCGATGATGACAGGGTCGATTCCGACTCCGATGGTATCCCGGATGTGTATGAGGTGCAAAAGACATTCCTCAGTCCCTCCGATCCAACGGATGCATCCGAGGATGAAGATGGCGACGGACTGACAAATGTGGAAGAGTACAACACAGGAAGCGATCCCGAGTTGAAGGATTCCGATGGAGATGAGATGACCGATGGATGGGAGGTCGACAACGGATTCCATCCACTGGACCGAAGTGATGCTCTCCAGGATCCGGATGGAGATGGATATACGAACCTGGAAGAGTTCAGAGCGAATACGGACCCTCTGGATGCCAAAGATAAGCCCACACCAGCTGACGGCGGCGGTGATCCAACGATGATCCTCCTGATCGTGGCCGCTGTCATCGTCTTGATAGTCATCATTGCAGTGACCCTCATCATATTGAAGAAAAGGTCCCAGGAAGAAAAAGAGCAGGATGTCATTGAGGAAGCTCAAGAAACCACTGAGACCACCTGGAGTGAGCAGGAAGAGGCAAACAAGGGAGAATGCCCCTCCTGCGGTGCTACACTTGAAGATGGTTTGGATTACTGTCCGGAATGCGGAGCCAACATCCCTCTTGAGGATGGGTTGGATTCGGGAAGCCTGGATATTCAGGAAGATGATGTGATGGATGAAGGATCCGAGGTCGTGGAAGGGCAGATAGAACATACAGACATTCCCGGCCCCGAGGAGGTCGATGACGATCTCTCATATCCACCTGAAGCTGATGAAGGGATAGAAATGAACGAACCACCATCATTGTGAACCTTCCGATAACCGATCCCAAGATCAATGCGTTGACCGAATTCAATATCGGGCACTCTTTGATATTATTACCAATATAAAATATAAAAGGGGGGAAAACCTTAAAATAAACTCGGCTTCATTAAAGATAGAAAATGAGGTGGAGAGATGAAGGTCAAGTGCAAGGAATGCAAAATTGAAATGGACTACCCTTTCGAGGAATGCCAGGAGTGCGGTTGGGTACCCACTGGCGTTTATGCTAAAAAGGCAAAGGCCTTTGCAAAGAAATATGCCAAGGAAGAAGGGTTGGACAAGAAAAAGGGGAAGAAAGCTTCCACCAAGAAATCCAAATCAAAGAAGAAGACAGTAGAAGAGAAACCGAAGAAGAAGAAATCTTCAAAGAAGAAGAAGGCCAAGGTCGAGGTCAAAGAGGAAAAACCCAAAAAGAAGAAGTCCAAGAAGAAGAAGGGGTTCGACCTTGACCTGGATGAGGATGAACATGCGGTGAAATCATCCTACAGACCTATCAGCCTCGAGGATGATGAGGAAGAGATCTTCGTTATTGGAAAGACATCTAAACCAAAGGTGGAACCAGAGCCTGAAGAAGATGAAGAAGACGAAGATGAATATGAAGACGATGAAGAAGAAGAAGAGGACGATGAAGAAGAAGATGAAGAAGACGAAGATGAAGATGATGAAGAAGAAGAGGACGATGAAGAAGAAGACGAAGAAGAATATGAAGATGATGAAGAAGAAGAGGACGATGAAGAAGAAGATGAAGAAGAGGACGATGAAGAAGAAGATGAAGACGATGAGGATGAAGAAGAGATCATCAAGATCCGTTGCAAGTGTGGCAACCTCATCAAGGTCAAAGCAAAGAAACCTCCATTCAGATTCGAATGTGATGATTGTGGAAGAAAGGGCGTAATCAAACCTCCTGAAGAAGAGGAGGAAGAAGAAGAAGAGGAATACGAACCTCCCAAGAAGAAACATAAGAAGAAAAAGAGGCCAGAGAAGAAAGAGAAGCCCAAGAAGAAAAAGAGACGCCCCGTAGAAGAAGATGACGAGGAGGAATACGAACCTCCCCGAAAGAAGAGACCTAAAAAAAAAAGAAGGTAAGTCGCGACATCGATGAAGACGATGAGGAATACGAACCCCCCAAGAAGAAACATAAAAAAAAGAAGGGTTCAAGCAGCGATTTCAGTTTCAAGAGACCTGAGGACCTGGGTGTTACCGGGTCCCAGGACCCATCAGATATGTTCAGTGTCACGCATGATAAAGGCAAGAAGGGTGAAAATTGCCCCGTTTGCGGATCCGGTATGACCTACAAAAAAAGGGTCAGCTCCTGGTACTGCCCAAGATGCAAGAACTTCTATTGAAAAGGGAAGAACATCCTGTAGATCATATACACCAGGGCAACCCCTGAACCGATGCCGGCAGCAGCTCCGGTGATAGCTCTTAAGATATTGTTCGATGATCTGGCCCCATAATACTGTGTAAGGCCATCGATCACCATAGGGAATATTAGCAGTGTTGTCAGTCCCAACAGGATCAATGAAGAAGGATCGAGATATCCAATTATCAGGATGCAAAGGATCATGCCCGGGGGGATCGACAGATAGAACATGGAACACCTGGCGCAGAGAGGAAACGGATGGCCGTTGATCCAAAAGCTCCTCTTGGGATCCCCATGGCAGGTCCTCCTCAGAATATAGTGCCTGTCATCGATAATTTTACGATCGATGTCCGCTTTTGTCATCTCCGATCTCTTCACAATTTTTTTCCTTCTCATTTGAACGGAACACGGATCGATCGACTCATTGATAAAACATGCCCTGGCTTGAATTCTATTCTGCCCCAAAATATATTTATAATTTATAAAGGATGAAATGGCTGGTTACTCCAGGCCAGGTACCGATCTTAGGCCTTTGGGCCATATTGGAAGTTGTGGAGGATCTACAGAGGAGGTAGAGAATTGTCCCGAACAATATCAAAGATTACAGTATTCTTGACCGCTCTGCTTTTTTTGCAGCTTTTTTCATTTGTCCTTGTGATCGACCATCTTCCGGCAAAGGGGGCCGATTACACCGAGATCGACGACTGGATGTTGGTCGGCAGGGATGAATATCTCAAGATACGAGGCGATGAAACCGCATGGGGTTTCGGTAATTCCATTGCAACGGGTGACATTGATGGTGACGGAAGGGATGATATCATGGTCGGGATCCCCACATACACCGGTCAAAATGGCGCTGGTGCGGTCCTCGTGTATTTCGCCAGGGACCTTGATGAGTTCTTTCCATTCCAGGGGACATCCGATGCGGACCTGATCATCTATGGTGTCGATAGCGGGGATCGTTTCGGGACGACGATCGCTGCCGGGGACATGGATGGTGACGGAAGGGATGAGCTCCTGATCTCGGCCAGTGAGGCCGATGGGGTGGGAGAGAGCAGACGAAGCTCCGGTGAGGTCTACATTCTTCAGGGAAGGCTTCGATCAGAATATCCCTCACGGATGTGGATCGGAAATGTAGGTCTTTACGGCCACATATACGGCAGGGATGCAGCGGACCTGATCGGACAGAGAATGGTCCTTGGAGATCTCACAGGTGACGGATTGTACGATCTGG
This sequence comes from Thermoplasmatales archaeon, assembly GCA_030595715.1. Taxonomy (GTDB): domain Archaea; phylum Thermoplasmatota; class Penumbrarchaeia; order Penumbrarchaeales; family Penumbrarchaeaceae; genus Penumbrarchaeum. The sequence goes on along the minus strand of JAUVCN010000004.1, from coordinate 13,740 downwards.
CACTGGGAACCAATGGAGCCGGAGGATACGGTGGTACATCCGAATATGAACATGGGTATGAGAACAGCGCTCTGGGCTCCTGGGAGATCGAGGTGATCCAGGGATCCTCCGACCCTATCAACAATATTATCCTGGACCTGGACCCGAAGATGGTCAGATATTTCTCATCCTGGAATTCGACCGCCACGGTCACGACGGATAATCATGCCATGGAGATCGGAAAAGGGATGGATATCGTGGACTTCAATGGGGACGGGACCGGGGATCTTGTCTTTTCATTCACGCGATGGGAGCTCGATGTTGCGATGTCCTCGGAGATAAGTGTGATCACCGGAGGGCCTGATTTCCCTCATGTTCCACTCAACTCGACCATCGATGTCATCATTCCTTCTTACGCCCCCAATATGACTATAGAATTGAACGATACCGTCCTGGTATCCCCGATCCTTGAAGGTGGAAACCTCGACGGTGATCCGTATCATGACCTTGTGATCGGCGCCCCAGCGACATATGACATCACCGGAACAAGGGCAGATGCAGGTCAGGTATGGATACTGAGAGGATTCGACCATACCGATGGACAGATCATCTATTCTGACAGGATCAACACGACGATCTATGGCGAGGACTCGTCAGATCATCTTGGAGCGACATTGTTATGCTCCGATCTCGACGGTGACTCCATTGACGAGATATTAATAGGTGCTCCAAAAGCCGATGGGGCAAGGAACCAGTTCACATCCTGCGGTGAAGGATTGAGGTACGAGATCGATGGGACCTTCCCCGAGATATTGAACGTGACGGACGCTGATATCAGATATATGGGAATGAAGGAAGGACAAATGGCATTTTCACATATCCTTGCCCTGAATGTGAACAGCGATGATCACAGCGAGTTCCTGACGGCTTCACCTGGATTCACGGGGGAGGATGGGACCACGACCATTGGAATGGTTTCAATGTTCATGCAGGTTCAGGAATTCGAGACCAGATTGTTCGGGAGTGATGTATCATCTACTTTTGGTGCGGTCACATTGATAGCGGATCTCAATTCCGACGGATACAACGACATGGTGATCAGTGACCCCCTGGCCTATACCACCAATGTGGGAGGGGTTTACCTCTTCTTCGGAAGTGCGACGGGTTGGAAGCCCATCTATGATGCGGAAAAAGATGCGGACATTGTCTATGAGACCGATTTGCATCCAAGCCAGACGAACTTCGGATCTTCTCTTGCCTCGGGCGATCTGAACAATGATGGCTATCCCGATCTGGTCATAGGGGCGCCCGAACAGTATGACGGAATGAACAACGGCGGTGCATTCCAGATCTTCTGGGGCGGCACACGATCCTACATGGAACAGGAGAACTACAAGAGGGTACTGGGTTATTCTGTTGAAAAGGTCGGTTATGCGGTAACCGTGGGAGACTTCGACGGAAATGGCATCGATGACCTGGCAGTTTCGTCCCCTGGGACCATGGCCTCACAATCATTGAACAGATATCACGCAGGAAACGTATTCATCTTCCTCGGTCCGATCTCCTCCACATCCGGAAGGATCGGAATGGCCGATGTGAAGATAACAGGATCCATCGCCAACGAGATGATAGGGCAGACCCTGGTGTCAGGAGATGTGGACGGGGATGGCATCGATGACCTCGTGATAGGAGCACCGAGGTCAGATCTCGGCTCCATACCGGATCAGGGACTTGTATACATCATGAAAGGAAGGTCAACATGGAATGCATCATACGATCTTCTGAGTGATGGGTCCGTAAGGATATTCGGACCCTGGCAGTACGATCAGATAGGTCTATCATTGGCAATTGGTGACCTTGATAACGATGGTAAGGCAGAGCTTGCCATCGGTTCACCCAGTGGAGATGGATATCAGAGAACTACACCCCAGGGAGGGAATGCTTACCTCCTTTTTGGAGAGTATCTCGCATCCATCATTGATGGTGGGGACATCTCGCTCCGGACCGATTGGAACCTGTCCATCTTCGGGGAAATGAGATTGGAGAGATTGGGATCATCTCTTGCGATCGGAGACCTGGACGGAGACGGATCCAAAGACCTCGGGATCGGAGCCAAGGGATTCAAGGACCAGTTATCAGGCGCCACCACCGGAGGGACACTTGTCCTCTATTCAAAACTGATCAAGGATGGGACGATGCTGAATTCCTCATCCCTACCGGTACTATCTTCAAAAGGAGATGGAGACCTGTCCGGATCATCTATCTCCATAGGGAACCTTAGTGGAAATGAGAAAATGGACCTTCTGATGGGGTCCCCCGCCCATGACCCGTATGGTGACGGTAGAAGGCCGGGTGGGGCATTCCTCTGGGAAGGAAAGGACCTGTTCTATCGAGATGTCAAGATCTCCACCGCGAGGATCATCTCCGATACATTGGTACCGGATCCGGATGGTGAAAGAGGAGAGCTCCAATACCTCTCTCCCATGGCAGGGCCTTACACGATAAAGGTCTCCGGCAGGTCCCTTGGTGGATATCAGGATATTGATTCGCTTTCGATCAAGATGAAGACGCTGATGGGGACAGGGGACGCGATGATGGACTTCGATACGGATACCCGGACCTTCAGCCTGGAAACAACAGGTATCTTCCAGGACAGGATATGGCTCGACATATCCAACTGTTCGGCATCCAATGATGATGTGGAGACATGGTATGCCGACATCGCCTTCTACATAGGCTGGAATATGCCGGACCCAAGCATGATCACGACGGAGATACAGGGTGGACTCGGAACATACACCAACTACCTGAGCAAGGAGTTCAGGGTCGACAGGACCATCTCGATCGACCCGGAAGGTTTCATTGCTTCCTACACCCAGGATAGGACATTGGATGATTGGGCCAGGAATGACACCGAGATCATGGTAGAGAACATCACCCTTCATCACACAATGAACGGGGAACAGATCACAGGGATGGCCCTGAACGGTGTGAACCTCGGCCTCTACAGACCTGACGGCATCCTGATCGGCAGGGGGATCGTGAATGGGTCAACTCTGATGATCAATGCAACTCCCGTTGGGGATGGAATAACAAGTTCAGCCGCTAATTTCAGACTTGCTCCATTGATGGATGAACCACTTCCCGTCGGGTCCATCTGGAAGGATAATCAGACCATCACCCTGAAGGTCGATACAGGATCACCTCCCGAGGTCAGCTCCTTCGCGGTATTTGCAGATGGCAAGGAAGCCGGAATAGATGAGATAGATAATGACAGGTTCGTCGAGATATACTGGGAAAATATATTCGATATCGGCCCATCGGGCATTGACAGGTTCATACTGGAGATCAGCCGGGGCAATGCGGAACCAGAGATATATGACCCTGCCGAAAGAGGCACGCTTCTCATGCTCGATGAAGGCGAGATAGAACTTACCCTGTGGGCCATAGACAGAGCAGGGAACCTGGGGCCAGGGGTAACAAGGAACATACTCACAGATACAACACCCCCAATATTCACAAGATCCATGCCTCCAAGCGACACATGGCTGACATGGGAAGTGGATGAGCTATCCATCCTCGTGATCGATAGCGGATCGGGGATCGATCCTTCAACTGCCAGATACAGGACATTCAGGGCAGATTCGGATATACTGACAGAATGGTCCGGTGTCCTCGGTTGGCAGGAAGAAGAAAACGGAACACGCCTGGTAGCTCCGGTTCCATCAATGGAAGCCTACAACCATTACATCCAGTGGAGCGTTGCAGATATGGCAGGCATCACTGCCATATCCGAACCTATCCCTTTCAGCATCGACCTCACACCTCCATCCATAGATGCCGGTGATACCAGTGTCACCATCGGCCCGGGAACATACATGTTCGAATGCTACATGTATGATCAACTTTCGTGGCTCGATCTTTCCACTGTGGAGTTCAGGTTCGACAGCCATTCATCCTTCCAGGATTCGAACTGGTACAAGATAGGACTTGAAGGATCCAGGGTTTCGGCGTCACCATCAATAGAAGTGGACCCGGATTTCCAGGGTTATGGATATGCCCAGTGGCGTGTATGGGATAGAGCCGGAAACCTTGCAGAGGGTGATCAGGTGGCTGTGCTGGTGGACAGGACCATGCCGGAATTCACCGGATTCCTTCCAAACTCCTCACTGGTCCAATCAAAGGTCGATCTGGATGTGTCCGCATTCATCTCCGAAGAAGCGAGCGGGATGGTCAAGGGTGATGTGGAGTTCTCAGTTTCAAGATTATCCACGTGGATCCTCTACGGAGTTGGTGGATACTCTCCCTGGACACAGGTGGATGAGCTCCAGACCATAGGTGGTTCTTACATGGCCACTTCCACCGTAACACTGGATGAGGGGGCTTTCAACCTCATCAGGTTCAGGGCGAGGGATCAGGCAGGTAATGGGTGGGTGATCAGCACACCCATCTCCATCGAGGTTGCTCTCTCGAAGACGAACCTCCCTCCCTCCGCACTCTTCAGCATCCTGCCGGCTGTGGATCTCATCTATGAAGGAGAATCCATTATCCTCAACGCTTCTGCCTCCATCGATCCCGAAGGGGAGGAATTGACATTCAAATGGTATTCGGACCTTGAAGGATATCCGGGTGACGGGCTGATAGCAACCGGGATGGAAGCAAATGCGACATTGACCACAATAGGCGTCCATAACATCCAGTTGATAGTAACAGATGGCACCCATACCGTTTCCTCGGAAAAGGTCCGGATCCGGGTCATCGAGATCAAGGAAGCGATCGATGACGATGAAGTGAAACAGGATAGCCTTTGTACAAAGATCAAGGATCTTATTTGGCTCCTCATCCTGGTATTGATCCTCGGATCTCTCTCAGGCTTGTTTGCCGCATACCTGTTCTGGGGTCAAAGAGAGGTCGATCAAAGACCGATGGACGATCCGATGATGATCAATGCAGTTTACGATCCCGGACAGGTAACGCCCTATTGCCCATATTGCAGTGAAGAAGCAAAGATATCCGATGAGTACTGTGTAAAATGCGGTTCTGTATTCACTGAAAAGGATAAGGACAATATGTTGAAGGGAAAGAAGAAGAAAAAAAGGAAAAAGGAACCCTTGAAGGCCGCACCGGATATTGAGCCACCGGATGAGGTTCTCATCGAGGATTGGGAAATACCGGATGAAGACGAGATCGGATCGGATCTCTTCACCGATTCTCCTGAAGAGATCGAGATAGAGGAGATAGAAGTTGAAGGGATCGATGAATATGATCTGGAAGAAGTTGAAGAGATCGAGGTCGATCTGGAGGACCTTGAACTCGAGGAGGAAGATCTCGATGAGGAATGGGAGGTGGAAGAATGAGGATCAACTACTTTGCACTGGCATTCCTCATGATCTCCATTTCGTTCATGGGACTTATGGTGAACACCCATACAGAAGGAGCACTGGCATTCGAAGATGACATATTGATCAATAATGATGCAGCGGATGTTGACCAGGGGAGACCCGATATTGCCGCTGATGGAAATGATATCCACATCGTCTGGCAGGATAGAAGGAACGGTAACTGGGATCTCTATTTCAGGTCCTCGGACGATGGCGGTCTGAACTTCGGTCCCGAAAAGAGAGTGGATGACACGAGCATCACCGAGACATTGACCGATGATGTTTCAAACCAGGTCGATCCTGAGATATCGGTTGGACCGGATGGGACGATCTGGATCGTCTGGTCCGACGATAGAGAGGGAAGACCCATGATCTACATGTCCAGATCCACAGATGGTGGAGGGACATTTTCCAGCAATTACATGGTATCATACAAATTAATGGGAAGTCAAACACTACCTCATCTTGATGTCTCCTCCACCGGCAAGATCATGGTCGTCTGGGAGGATACGAGGCTCTCGATAGGTCATGAACAGATATTTGGAGCCCATGCCGGAAGTGATGGAACGTTCGAGGATGCAGTGAGGATCTCCGATACATCTGTTGACCATAACTGCTACAATCCCAGGGTCGCATTTACGGATGATGACAACATCCATGTGGTCTGGACCGAGGATCGTCTGATAGACATGGATATCCTGATCTGCTCTTCCGAGGACGGAGGAGATACATTCCTACCGTCATACATTATCAACAGGGACCCATCCTCCAGCGACCAGGACATGAGCGACATCGATGCCAACGAGACAGCCGTTGTTGTCGTATGGAAGGATTCCAGGACGTCCTCTGCGGACATCTATATCACGATCTCCAATGATCTTGCACGATCGTTCCCTCTGGAAGAGGTTGCGCATCCACTTTCAACTTCCGGACATCAGTATGAACCGGAAGTGGGGATCGAGGGAGATGGCAACATTTCCATCTGCTGGACTTCATCCCCCGGATTCAATGATCAGAGATCGGACATACAGATGACCAGAATGTGGGGGAACGGTTCATTCGATGCGGTCAAGACCGTGAATGATGCAGGAGTTGGCATCACCCAGGATACACCCTCCCTGGCAGTATCGAACGGTGCAGCTCATCTTGTATGGAGGGATTACAGGACAAACTCACAGGCGGACATCTACTATACCCGGACAGTTGGCTCGGGAGAAGAGGGTGAAGGTCCGGTTCTTTCGGGGGGTATTGTCAACCCGAGCCTTGGGGGTTTGAATGAGAAATACACATTCCGGGTCACATACACCGACTTCGAGAACGATATACCGGTGCCTGGAAATCCGAAGCTGGAACTATATTACAGGTCCACAGGAGGTCTTCTGTTCCCGTATCCCGGAAGTCCGTTCAATATGACCATGAGGATGGGACAGGGTGTTAACTTCGATTATCGAGATGGTGAGACATTCATAATGACCGTCACTCCAACAAGGGAGCTCGAACTATATCATCGGTTCAATGCTACGGCATTGTCCGGGAACAGGACAGTGGTCAGGACACCACTGGTACGTGGACCCATCCTCGATTTCGAAGGTCCCGTTATCACCTACTTGGAGCCCGCAGTTGATGAATGGAAGGACAGTAATATCGTTGATTTCACTCTGGAAATATCCGATGAACTGTCAGGTGTTGACCCCTGGTCCATATCCTATCAAAGATACAACCTGGCAACGGGAGCATGGGAAAGCTGGCAGAGGAAGGGGACCTCGGAGATCATAGACAACAACACGGTGAAATATACCGTCAATATCGTCCTGTTCGGAGGCGATGAGAATCAGGTAAGGTTCCGCGCCAAAGATAAAATTGGGAACGGTGAAGATGAGAATGGATACACGGTAACTGATACGTTCAATGTCTGGGTCGATCCAACAGGACCCTTTTTCAGAGTGAACTCGCCACGTTCGGGGCAGAGATCATATGACACCGAGGTTGCTGTTGATGTGACCGTTTGGGACCTCGGATCCGGACTGGACCTTGATTCCATCAACGTCTCATACTCCCTTGGAGGACCCGATAATTATGGTGAATGGATGCCGATCTCCGGGTTCGGCGCAAACATCTCGGAGGACCCGGAAAGCGAAGGAGGATACAATGTCAAATTGAACCTTTCCTTTGCATACGGTTACAATAATTTCTTCAGGTTCAGCGCCAGGGATCATCTTGGTCACAAGAGTATATCCAACGGTGTCCAGGTCGTAATAGAGAAAGAGGAGATAATAATCGAGGATAGACCTCCATATGCTGTCAGCTCGATCCAACCCAAGGTATCAGGGTCCGTCAGACCTCATATCACATGGGCACCCACATATGACCCCGATGGGGATCTGGTCTCATACTGGATGAAGATCACGGATGTCGACACGGGTGAACCCATACTGGATTGGAAGTTCCTCGGACCGGGGATCACATACTTTGATCCTGATCAGGAGACCACGTTCTCACCCAGCAAGACCTATCTGATAGAGATCGTTCCCGAGGCAAACGGACTGAACGGCACTGCCGCAGAGTCCATACTTCTGATATCGAACGATGCGAACATGCCCCCCTCTCCTGTAACCGGATTGGAACCCAAAGCAACGAGTGATCCGTCTCCAACCCTTAGATGGGATGAATCGGTCGATCAGGAGAACGAGACAGTACTCTACTTCATCAGGATCGGCACTTTCTATAATGGAGGGGATATCCAGGAATGGACAACGACATATACCGATCCGAAATTTGTTGTTGACAGGATACTTGGAGCCGGCATGTACCACATCCAGATCATATGCTCAGATGGGCGGGATTTCTCACCTATCTCTCATTTCACGCTCTCTATCGGGATATATTCACCTCTTGTCGAGTCCGAAAGGACATCCATTGTCATCTATCCTCCGGAGGATGAGATCAAGGGAGAGACCGATATCAAGTTCGAAAGGGTGGAATTGAAGATATACAACAGAGGATTCACATTCGATAACATCAAAATAAGGCTTGATGGCGAGGCTACCCGCAGGGATGATATTGACATCTACACAGAGAACGATCTTCTCGAAATATCACCCGGGTCGTCCATGAACGCAACCCTGATGATCCTGGTGAACGAGAATACCGAGATAGGTATCTACACACTGAATGTAACGGTTACATCTCTCGATGGGGTTTCCTCGTTCACGAAGGCACTCTCGGTCAGGATCGTCGATCCTGCCGATATAGGCGGGATCATCGGTTCGGGGAAGGTCAATGAACCCGATGATACAGGGCTGTTGTTGTGGCTGTTCTTTGCCGTAATGTTGATCGTCCTGTTTGCAATGGGTTATGCCTATTACAGGATCGATCGCAGACAGAGGGAGATGGATGTTGACGTGATCCCCTCAAGAAAAGGTACTATCCGGTCCTTCCCGTCAGGAAAGAAGGATGAGCTGAAGGGCAATGCCGGAAATAAAAGATTGAAGGGGAAAGGCAAGGAAAAGATAGGCCTTCCCCCCAAACAGGATTGAGATCACTCGGATTCCTTTCTGAGGTCCTTCCTCTTGATCTTGCCTGATATCGTCTTTGGCAGCTCCTTTACATATTCCACCAGTCTGGGATATTTGTACGGGGCGGTCGTCTCTTTGACATGGTTCTGAATGTCTTTCGTGAGGTCGTCCGATGGCTCATAGCCCTTGACCAGTATGATATAGGCCTTCACAAGGGTACCCCTTAGACCCTTGGGGTCCGGAGCTCCGACGACTGCGCACTCGGCAACCGATGGATGTTCCTGAATGGCTGATTCCACCTCGAATGGACCTATTCTGTATCCCGATGATTTGATGACATCGTCATCTCTTCCGACGAACCAGAAATATCCGTCCTCATCACGATATGCCCTGTCGCCTGTGAAGTAATGGTCGTGATGGAATGCCTTCGCCATGGCCTCTTCGTCCTTCCAGTACTCCTTCATGAGACCGGGGGGTCTGTTGTCTCCCAGGTAGATAGCTATGTTGCCTTCATCTCCCGGCGGCATCTCATTGCCCTCATCGTCCACAATACGCACATCATGTCCAGGGGTTGGTCTTCCAACCGAACCATACTTGATGGGCATGAAGGGATAGTTTGACAGAACGCATACGGTCTCCGTCTGTCCGAAGAAATCGTATATGTCCAAACCGAACGTCTCCTTCCATACCTTGATCACTTCAGGGTTCAGTGGTTCTCCTGCAGATAGACAGTTCCTGAGCTTGAGGTTGTATTTTGTCAGGTCCTGCTGTATCAGAAGACGGTAAACGGTAGGTGGAGCGCAGAAGGATGTTACCCCCTGCTTTGCCATTGCTTTAAGGAGCCCGTCAGGATCGAACCTGCCCGGCGTTTCCCACTGGATGATGGCTGCTCCGACTATCATCTGACCGAACAGCTTTCCCCATGCCGCTTTGGCCCATCCTGTCTCTGAGATGGTCCAGTGAAGGTCGCAGGATGTCAGCGATTGTGCGAACTTCGCTGTGACATAGTGGCCAAGTGGATAGGAATGGGTGTGAAGGACCATCTTGGGATTTCCAGTTGTTCCGGATGTGAAATAGAGAAGCATCGGGTCTGTTGTCTTTGTGGGCTCAACCCGATCCATATCAAGCTCCCTGGCCACCTTTTCCATCTCATCCTTGTAATCCAGCCACTCCATTACGGGTGCATCTACGATCATCTTGTGCTCAAGTGTGGGGCATTCTGCTGCGATGCGTTCCACCCTTCCAACATGGTTCACATCCGTGATGATCATGCTGGCCCCCGCACTGTTTATCCTGTATTTGATGTCCTTGGAGGTAAGGAGTACCGTTCCCGGCATCGGGACCACACCGATCTTGAACATTCCAAGAAGGACCACATACCACTGAGGGATCGATTCCAGTATCACAAGGACCCGATCTCCCTTCTTCAAACCGAGGTCAAGCAGGATATTGGCGAACTTGTCGGAAAGGACCTTCAGATCGTAGAATGTGTGATAATTTGCCTTTGATCCATCACCATGAAGGGATACCAGAGATAGTTTGGTCCTGTCCTCCGCCCATTTGTCAACCACATCGAACCCGAAATTGTAATACTCCGGAATGTCCCACTTGAACTCATTATAAAGGGTGTCATAATCCATATCTGAAACGGCTTTGCAATCTTCCAGTGACATTTTCAAACCTCCGATGGTCCAATATCTTTCGTATTGGCCCTGATAGGGTCCATCCTTCCCCGTATGGGATGAGATTTCGGGGGATAGAACGGGTAGTTTCTCGACTTACTTAACCCTTATCGTTTGGATGTTAAGGTGCGAATTATCTCTTCCTTTCCGGAGCGGGGATCTTCTCGTGAACCCTCCCCACATCTCTTGCAAGATCGATATAACGTTCCATGTCAGTGGTTGCGTTGAGAACGAGTTTCGCACCATCGGGTGAGCCCCCTCCATGCATGCATCCGGGGACGCCTCCGCCGATGGTAAGCCATTCTATGAGGCGGGCTATCCTTACCCTGGTCTCTCCATCCACGTTGGCTTTGAGATATTTTCGGAGCATTTCCCCGTATTCCGGCGAATGCAGGTCCTCGCAGGAAGGTATGCATCCCGTTTCCGCAATTCCTCCTGCAATATCCTGGGCTATCCTCTTGGTGTCATAGGGAAGTGTGGCTACATGCACCTTGTTCACATTTGAAAGGGTCCCATCCGGTATCCAGACACCGGAAGGATGGAGCTTACCAAGTGCCGATGCGGCTATTCCCATCCCGTATGTTGTCTCGTTGTTGATGACCATCTGTGTTATCTTGTCCTTGAATACCTTTTCATGGATCCCATTGGCCCTTGCCATCAACGCGGATGCTCCCACTATGACATCTCCCTGACCGGCAACACATCCCCCGATGGCCGAACGGTAAGGGGCAATGAAGCTGAGTACGGCTTTCATGGCGTATTTCCACTCTCCCGCCATGAAGACACGATCGTTCGGTACGAATACATCATCAAAGAGCAGGTATGCCTGCGTGATCCCTCCATATTCTACCGGATTGTCGAATCCGCATTCATGGTCCCTGGAATCGGATGGATGTCTGGCCTCTATTACAGTAAGGTTCTCCGCATCCCTTTGTATGACAAAGGATACGGCATAATCGGCATCAGGTTCTTTGTATCCGGTTCCGGGGAGGATCATTATCTCGTTTGCCGCAGCCACACCGGCGATCATCACCTTTGCTCCTCGAACGACGATCCCGTCATCGCGTCTCTCCACTATGTGGAGGGACATGTCGGGGTCCTCCTGTTTATGCGGAGGGAGGGCCCTGTTACCTTTTGCATCCGTAAGGGCCCCTGCCAGGGTGATGTCCTTCTTCTGGGCCTCTATCAGCCAGGTCTTGAGCCTCTTGTGGTAATCGGTGCCGAACTCCTGATCTATGTCATATGTTGTGGCCCACATTGAATTGATACCATTGAAACCGACACATCTTCCCCCGGTGCAGGTTCCCGTTAGATTGAACATCAGGCGTTTCATCTTGACGTTCTTGATCATGTCCACTTCGGACCCCACAATCGAGAGATATCGGGATATGGTCTCCCCCGTGAGATGTGATGTTGTTGTCAGGAGGTCCCTGTATTCATCTTTCATGGTCGCATCGAATATCTGGGCATGACCTGCCACGCATCTCCTTGTTGATGGGTGAATGGTGATGTCATCGATCTGCTCTCCAAATTTGTATACGTTCTTTCTCATTGCTTTCAGACTTTCCCTGTATTCATCCGATGTCCTCATCTAAGATCCCTCCTTCATCCGAAATATCCATTCACACCATTTACCTGCTTCCAGCTCATCCGGCGGACACTGGTTGCATATGACCTCTATGTTCTCGTTGAACGCCTTCGCAAAGGCCTTGAGGAACCCCCATCTTACACGTTTACATGGGAATACTTCCAGTCCATCCTTTACCCTGGTGTTCTGTATCCTGCATTCGATCGTTTTCAGCAGGATGGAGCCGTCATCGAGTTTCTCCCAGACCTTGTCCTCCAGGTCCATTGCCCATCCACTGTACTTGAGCCCCTTGATCATCGAAGGAAGATCGCCCTCCAAGTGCAGGAACCTCTTCAGTTTCCTTCCTTCTATCTTCCCCATGATCTTCCACACATCCGCATCGATCGCCGTTGCAGATTCCGTTCCGAACTTCTGCTCTATCCCGAGGAAATAGAGTCCGTCAACTGCCCACATGTTCCGAAGGTGCATGAAGGTCAGTTCGGCGAACCTTTCTTCTCCAAGTTCCTTTATCAGGTCCTGTTCCTCGATCCTTTCTCCCATACATGTTCCTCCATTGGGATAATGCAGGCACCTGAATGGATCATAGAACAATAAGGTTTGTTGTGGAGAGTATCATTGACCATCCCACCATCTTCTTATCCAGAGGGTCAGCATCATGTAAGTTACGATAAATGAGAAGGATAGGGAAAGTATCGTGACAAGACAGGGTGATGCGTTGAAGATACTCATTGATAGAAGTATCGATGAAAGGACCAGTATCAGCAATGATATCATCAGGACCATGGACAATGACATCCCGAATATCCATTTCGCATCTCTCGCCATGTGATCGTATCGTGATGGTCTCGTTATTATCTTATCCCATGATGGGGACCTTGAATGGACCCGTTGCGCATTACTTTGGAGGATCGAGGACCCAAGATATTCCCGCTTCCAACTCTCGAATGACAGACAACTTGAACTCCCGGGTATATTTTCGTCTTGTTTTTCCCATAATACACCCCCATGGTGTTCTTGTTGCTTAACTGGTTGTGTCACTTTGGGGGTTCACTCCAAAATATTATCCATGTTTAGAAATTGAAAAACTCGGAATGTAGCTTTAAATTGTAAGTTTCCAGTCAATCAAATATTGGAAAGGGAAGATAAATGCCACCTTGTCAGGTGTACCAACCATAATTTCTTTATCCAAATGTTCCTATTAGGGATGTTTATTATCAAAAATGTGTTGGTAGATATTCGAGGTGATGGTTGCTGTCCGGTTCATACATTGATTCCGTTGAAGGTGAGTAAATGAAGTCTCTACTTCTTAGTGGTTATAACATTCACCTGCATGTAAATGATGATAAATTGATCGTGATGGATGGTAGAGGTTGGAATAAGGAACCTACAGAGATGATATTCAAATTAAATTTTATTAATTATGACAATATAATAATATACGGTCATTCGGGGAATGTTACTCTTTCAGCTATCAATTGGTTGATGAAACACAAAGTATCGATCAATATTATGGATAATAATGGATCTTTTCTTACAAGCATGAATCCACCCCAATTGAAATTTGGTCATGTTAAAATGGCTCAATACAAAGCCCA
>JAUVCN010000047.1 GCA_030595715.1 Thermoplasmatales archaeon | reverse complement strand
ACCCAAGGGTTCAAATCCCTCTCGTCGATGACAAAGCACTATCTTCCTCCAATTATTTACAAATATGATCAGAAGAAAGTGCAGGCGCCGGGATTTGAACCCGAGTTAAAGGCTTGGAAGGCCCTTGTCATAGCCAGCTAGACTACGCCTGCTTGTGATTTCTGGAGTATGAACATGTTATTCTTAACATTTACTGTCAATATCCATATTATACATACCTTTACCTTGTATTGTTGATACTTTTTTATCCAGTGATATCCATCATGGTATGGGGAACTGGATGAGAAGAGAAAAAAAATATTCATTTATCATTGCCATTATAGTGATCTCCCTTCTTTTTTCCCCTACTTTTTCTACCCCTGCAGAGAGTAGTGATCAAGAGGATATTCCAGCAAGGGGACCTTCTTTGAATTCTATCTCTCCCTGGCCAACACCTTACGGGCCAACAACTTTGAATTCAACGGTCAGCCACTTCTCTTTAAAGGAATTCTCTTTTGTTGAATGGGCATTGCCGATCCCCGATAATATCAAGGGATACTCGATGAGTCCACCTGTGATAGGACCTGAGGATCATATCTACTTCTCATTTGCCCAATATTTGTTCTGTTCCAACGATACAGGTTCTTATCAGTGGTTCACCAGATTGGAAAATTGCAATTTAACCCTGTCTCCACCATCGATCGCACCTGATGGACAAGTTCTGGTCACTACCGACCTGGGTCATCTGGTATCATTTTCTTCTGCTGGAACCATCCTCTGGGACAGGGAGGTCCTGAACAGATCGGTGGAGCCGATCTTACCTGTCTCGAACGGAACATCAATATTCTACGGTATCGGAAACATGATCGGTTGCATGGATCTGACAGGAAAGGTCATCTGGAACGAGACATTGAAAGGACAGGATATCCTGTACCCTCCCTCTCTCTCTACAAATGGTTCAATATACTTCTCATGGGGAAGGGACCTTCTCTGCTACTCCACGAATGGTGAAGAAAAATGGAATTATCGTTTCGGATTTGAGACCAAAAGCCCACCGGTCATAGATAGAACAGGATCCATATGGGTAACGTCCGGAGGAAAATATGAATTGAGATTGGATCTTATAGAATATGAAGGATCCTTGATCTTCAGTGAGGAGGTTGTGGGTGACCTGGACCCAACGACCCCTGTTGTTCTTAATAATGGGAATATCAGTCTTTCACCAGATGGATCATCGGTTCTTTTCTTCGATCATTCAGGTCTTATCGATTCGATCCCGATGCAGTTGACAGAACCGGGATATTATTATATCGATCTGACAGGAAAAACCATTTTCATGGGGTATGATAAATTCTATTTTGAAGATGGTTACGATGATCTGGAAACAGGGGGGAGATATGAACAACTTGCCTTCTCAAATGAATCGATCTATTTTACCCATCTTGGTCTTAAGAAGATCTCCTTCGATGATATCCCACATCCCTCTTTCTCTGATGGCCCTATATGGGATATCTCCATTATGGAAGATAAAATGAAATACATCGATCCGAGCGAATATTTCAAGATAACCGACTCCATATCCATTCAGTACCCGTACTCCTTTGAGGTCATTGATAATGATGGATTGACGATCAGCCGGAGATCGAATGGATCATTCAGTATCGAACCTGGAAAGGATCAAAATGGTGAATATCAGGCAAGGATCACTGCGACAGGAGTATTCAACCATGGCAACAGCGAAACAGAGGTCAAGACCCATTCCAACTGGTTCAAGATCATCGTTGTACCTGTCAATGATCCACCTGACATATTGGATCGCACTCTTCCTCCAGCGTATGAGGCTTCGTTCTATTCAACATTGATCGAAGCTTATGATGTAGATTCAGATGTTTCAAGATTGACATATGATTCTTCCGGTTTGTTCTACATGGTTGGAAACAGATTGGAGGGAAATATCCCCAGAGGGCGAGGTGGGGGGACGATAAATTTCAAAATCTACATAACTGACCCGGAAGGAGCAATGGTTTCTCTCCCAATGAAGCTGGAGATACTTGAAAAGGATGAACCTCCGGAAATATATGTTGAAGAGATATCGATGGTGGAGGATGAAATTGAAAGGATCTCGATCGGAAACTCACGCTATGATGAGGTATTAATTGATGATCCGGATGGTTATTATGACCATGAATATGAGCTGGTCCTTGGACCAGGATTGACCTTGATAGAACGTGACGACGATGATTTCACATTATTGTCCGAAAAGAACTGGTACGGGGAAACATGGTTCATCTTCAGGCTTACCGACAATACAGGAACATATGAGGAGAAGGGACTTGTATCCATTCAAAATGAGAAGGACCCAGTGGAGAACCTCGAGATAATCATTTTGAGTGATACCGATGGTATCACATCCAATGATATGATCTCATTGACAGTTGAATATGATGACCCGGACAATGGAGAATTTGCGGTCGACTTTGACTGGGATTCGAATATTTCAAGTTGGGAATATGGACAAACTGATGATCATGGCCAATTTCAGAATAGAACTCTATCCCCGGGATATCATCTGATAACCGTTGAGGTCTCAAAAGGATATCCCTACAACGATCTGGATACGACAGCAACGATAGAGATATTTGTTGCTGGATCAGTTCCTACTGTTACACCAGGTTCTTTCCAGGTAGCTGAAATGGAATTTCTTGATGATAAAAAGGTATTGCAGAAGTGGATAACCATCCACTCTTTGATACTGCTGATCATCATCCTGGCACCCATATTGTTGTTCCTTGGAAGGACAGTATACAGAAAGAACAGAGAGAAGAGGGCCATCCCGGTACCAACATTCAAGGAAGTGGTAAAATGATCAAAACCGGATCATTTATCCTTTTCATATCACTTCTTCTCCTTGCAGGATCTTATCTATTCCCGAATGACATTCATGGTGAGGAACAATATTCAGAATCGGACAACTCAGAAAACGAGAGGAACATCCCTGAACTGCTACCATTCGGATTCATTGGTTATTTCGATGTTGAAGAGTATATCCTTCATCCAAATGGAATGGTCTATTATATTATCGGAGGATCGGTTAATTATCCTTATATTTCCATTTTATACTGGAGTGAGCTTGAAACGGATATATTAGTGGATAATGTGAAATTTCCTCTTAACATTGATCCCGAGGTTGATTTCAGCAGGGGTATATCCACCATTGTGGGATCGAATGGTGACATCCATTGCTTCATCTGGTGGGTAGAAACAGAACAACCGAATCGCCGATATGACGGTGCAATTGTAACCATTGATCTGAACAAAACAGGTCGACCGGTAGGTATCGAAGTATCCATGTGTGATATTGACTTTAAACCGGAAAATATGAAACTTTTTGACCTGGATGGTGTCCCTTACGCATACATGTATCATGGGAAGGAACTTCTCATTTTCAAGGGTGGAGCCGAGACTGCTGAAAGGATCTCACTGGATAGAGTGTATCATGAATATGATATCCTTCAGATGTTCACCTATGGTCCAATGATAATGATGTTCGAACAGACGAATGATGGGAGACTGTTGTTGTCAGAATGGGATCAGAACATCTCCCTGGTCCAGCAAATCGAACTTGATGTACTTCCCAAAGGAATGGGGATGGACTCACATCTCTGCACCTTAGAGTTCAAGGTAGATCTCTTCCTTTTCGCATATCTTGATGAAACATATTCCAATATCTATTCTGATCTGATATTTTTCAGGATCTCATCGGAACTTCAGATAATTGATGAGGGGAAAGTGAACTTACCCGCAGATGCATGGATCCGGGGAAAGTTCGAACCCATGTCCCTCCTTGGAAACATCGCGATCATGGATGGAGCCGTGGAAAATATTTTGATATGGGATGCAGATGATAATACATGTTCGGTAAACGAGATTACCCCCCTTGGATCCATCGGCGATCTGAAATATGGAGATATGGAAATTGATATCATTGAATACAAGGGAGAGGAATGCATTCTTCTCTTCCATGATAATGATGTCTACGGTACTTCATTCATAATGAACAGGACCACTTTCCCTCCACTTGGTAGAATATATCTTGAAGGGTCCTGGGAGATAAATGATCAGGACCTGATAATTGAAAGGGCTGTTACAGTAAATGGGAATATGACCATCAGGGATTCAAAACTATTTTTTTCCGATAATGGTCGCATCGATAATTATGGAAACTTGACGATCATCGATTCAGAGGTCCATGAGAATTCCGATTGGTCCAATACCCTCAATAATTATTTGAACCTGACCATCATGGATTGCAATTTCACAACAGAGGTCACAAATCGGGATAGATCATCCAGGTTGCTGGTATATGGCAATTGCTTTGATCATATCGGGGATGATGTATGGATCAACGCTGAAGGGGTTGTGCATTTCATAGGAACTGAATTCACCGATCTTGGCAATAATTACGGAGATACCCCTTTACAAGTATCAAGATACGATCCGACCTTATATCTGATAATGGAGAATTGCACAATCGAAAGGTGCAAGAGGTTGGTCAATGATGATGTCCTCTCATGGGAACTGATCAACTGTGATATCACTTCCTGGGATCCCTATATTTACAGTACCTCCGTTGGTTTTTCAAATCTTATTGGAACCGAGTTCAAATATTGTGATGAAATAGTGATCCAAAAAAGAACGACTGTCAATTATTGTACATTCATCGAATGTGAACAACTGCAGGTTGAATCCGGATGCAGGATTTTCAATTGTAATTTCATCTCATGCTTCGAGGCGATCTCGGATTCGAGATCCGATCATAGAGATGGTGATCTTGCAATATTCAATTCAACCTTTGATGGATGTGAAAAGGGAATAAAAATAGATTCGCTGGATCTAATGATCAGTTATTGTTCATTCAAAGAGATGAACAGATCGATCATCATCGAAAATTCTATCCAGAGAGGAAGGTACTTCTCCATCAGCAATTGTTCATTTGATGATTACATAACTGCAATCGAGTTGGAATATGAGATAGGAAAGGATACCAGAGTTATTATTGAAAATAATCGGTTCGGTGCTGGTAATTATTCAATATATCTTTCTGATTCGATCAGGCCGTACAGAAAGCTTCTCAATGGGCATGGTTACTGGGATCATTTTGAAGTGGACGGAATTGAATACAAACGATTCGACTTGACCTTCATCAACGCAAGGTACAACACATGGGATTCCAGTGATCCAAATGAGGTTGCATCTACATTATCGCCGTTCATCTATTTCCTTCCCTATTTCGACATGGATGGAAACCTGATCTCCACAAAGGACAATGATATGGATGGAATGTCAGATAGCTGGGAATTGAAGATGGGATTTGATCCAACAAGATTCGAGGACAGGTATTTTGATGAGGACGATGACCATTACAGCAATTTCGAGGAATTCAGGGAAGGAACCAACCCCCGGGATAATGGTTCCAATCCAACCATGGAAGTAAGGACCAGATTGGTGATCCTCGAGATATTTTTCATCTTCATACCGATACTGGTCCTGGTCTGTTACATCTATTACCTGCAGATCTCCTTTGAAACTGATAAGAGGAACAGGTTCCAAACGAGATATGTAAAATACTTCATTAAAAGGACCCAGGAAGAAAGAATTGAAAGGATCCAAAAAGAGGAATTCCAGAAAACTGAAATTGAGAAGGTCCTTGAAGAGCCGGTCAAAAAGAGAGCTGCTCTTCCCTCCGATCTGGAAAAGGATGTGAAAGAGTGACGATCGTAATGAAGACCACCGACCTTTTCAAGAGATATGACAAGGTCCTGGCCCTGAACCAGGCAAATTTGATGGTCGAGGAAGGAACCATTCATGGACTTTTCGGAGCCAACGGCGCCGGGAAATCGACCATGATAAGGATCCTGACGGGAATAACAAAGCCTGATGCAGGAGATGTTAGTATCAAGGGGGTGGATGTTGTAAGTGACCCCGTTCAGGCAAGATCGATCTGCACCCCTGTTGTTGAGATCCCTCTGCTCTACAAGAAAATGAGGCTTTATGAAATGCTCGAATTCTATTGCGAGATCGGTGGAGTGAAAGACGAAGAGATCGATGAAAGGATAGAAGAAGCTCTCTATCTAACAGGTACCGGAGATATCCTTAACAAAAGGTTTGGGAAGATGTCGCTCGGACAGCAGCACAGATCTGAAGTTGCCAGAGCAATATCAACTTCAAATGACATCTTACTTATGGATGAGCCATTTATTGGAATAGATATCGATACAAAGAGACGGTTGAAGATACATTTCAGAAAATGGGTCAAGGAAGAACCTGGAAGAGCAATACTCTTCACATCACACAACCTGATGGAAAATGAGGGATTCGTCGATATCATCACGTTTTTAATGAATGGAAGGACCATGGAGACGGGGTCTGTCGACCATTTCAAGAACAAGTACCTCAAACCTACGTTCATGTTCGAACTGGATGATATCAATTCTGGCATCCTGGAACTTCAAAAGATGGAGCATGTCAAGATCGAAAAGGTTGAAGGAAATAAAATATGGTTGTCACTTCAAAATGAATACCAGGTCAAAGAAATGATCAAGAAACTTTCCATAAACGACATAGGGGTCAATAATTTCCAGAGGGAAGGATCGGTTGAAGATGTTTTCAGCAAATTAATGGAGGTACCTCAATGAATGCAGCCTCCCTTGCTCATTTTCTGAAAAGATCATTATGGAAGGATATGAGGTATTCCTTCTTCCCGATCATGAGGGCCCTTCTTGGATTTGTGATCCTTATTTCCATTATCCTTCTGGGATTTGCCAACGGATATGCTTTCAGCGAAGATAAGCTGACCCATAGATATGAACCGGATGATCATCTCAATGATTATGAATTCATTGGAATAGATGAGGATGAAAATGATCATTCAACCGGTGAATTTGGAATGGAAAGTGAGATATATCTCATATTGAACAGGGGAGCAACGGAGGCTGCTTTCTTTTCATTCCTTGCATTCTTCATTCCGATGCTCATTTTCCTGATATTGTTACACGTATCCACTCTGACAATGGAGATCGTAAGGGGAAATATTCGATCGTTCTTTCATTATGATCTTTCATTCAGGCAGGTAATGTTCTCCAAAATGATGAACATCTGCTTGATGATGTTGATATTGACAGTAATATTCTCATATCTGGTAATAACCTCTCTTTTAGTATGGGACCTGATATTCCTGTTCATTATAGGACTCATCCTTTTGACCTTCATCTTCTTGATAGGACAGTATATCTTCTTCTTCTGTATAATGGACCTTGTTCAGCGAACAGGGATCAAGAAATTTTTTACCGACCCCTTGCCTCTGATGATAATAGGAAATCTCTTTTTCCTCTTTTTGACGGAAACCGCTCTTCACGGGACCTATTCATTATTAGCAGAAATATTCAAATGGACAAACAATGACACTGGTTTCCTGGTACTGAAATATCTTTCCCCTTTCCATACATACGGGGTCTTCATCGACCTATATGTTTATGGAACCCCCATCGAGATATTGGATCTCATCTGGGTTCCTATTTTCACAGGGGTTATTGTTGCTACCATAATGATCAAGAAAAAGGTCTATCCCGATGTATTTATCAAGGAAACAGCATAGGAACTCAAATATTAAAGGGTAAACACATTGGTATTGGACCAATTATTCAATCCCTTCAGCCATCCTATCCATTTGTTCTTTCTTATGCCCACCAGTTTAACCGCTGATAGTCTGGATATCTCCTTCCCGTCATCATCATAGGCAATGACGGTCGGAACGAAATCCAGTCCATGTTCTATCCATCCCTGGTCACCGTGACCGTCCAGAATGACCTCTTCGCCATCCGGAACATCACGATAGAATATCCTCTTGAAATGCTTGCAGAACGGGCAATCCAACATCTGATACATGACCAGCTTCATGGAAGTCCATCGAGGTCCTGTTCTTAATACGTTCTATTAAACATAAGGAAAAAACGCCCATCCTTAACAAGATTTATATATCTGTTACAAAAACGTTCCAGTCAGGGTTTATAAAGAGGAACCAATGTATTCACACTATCAGTGAAAGGTGAATCGATGAAGAAGGTCCTTCCGATCATTACGATCATCATAGCATCTGGAATGGCAATGATGATCTTTGCCGATATCAATGTGAATGGACATGATGGAGAAGTGATCCCAGCCAATATCAACCTGGAAATTACCATCGATGGATTGGTGGTCAGAACTGTCTTCACTGCCACATATTTTAACGATCATTACGACACCATCAACTATCCGTTCAGGATACAGATACCACAGAGAACGTATATCACATCCTTGCGTGTCGATGGTATCGATGCAATACTTGTGGAAAAGGAGATCATGGAAAAGGATGAAGAGATCGAAGAACCCATGAATGATGAGGGAGGCAATGGATTCCGATCGTTCGATATCGATCTTCTTCCAGGCGGTTATAATACGATCCAATTCACCATGGAATCACGTCTTTCCATGAAGGATGGTAATTACTCATACGATCTGGCCCTCGAGACAGTGAGGGATTATCCAATGTTCAATGAAGTATCGATCAAGATATCGGATCAGAGGACCCACATGAAATTGAATAGATATATCGATGCGAAGAAGGGAGATTTTCCATTGGTCCAGTCATTTTCAATGGAAAATGGATTCCAGTTCTTCGAGGGCAGGTCTGAACCCAGAGTCGGAGATAATATTGGCTTCTCCATCGGACAGGGAGATGAAGATTGGTACACTGCCTTCTATCATGAAGAGGGCGGAGAAGGCCACTTCGTTATCTCCTGTTCTCCGAACAGGAATGGACAGACGCAGGCCAACTCATTCCTTGATCATTATGGATCGGACCTGTACCTTCAACGTCTGATAGAAGAAGGACTTGAAGCAATAGGACCAGGTGAAGAAGCCATTTTAACAGGAGAATACGAACCATCCGAGGATGGCTTCCATATGGACCTTGATGCGACCGGTCCCGAAGGTGAGATCAAAAAATTAATAGATGGTGCAGATGAGAACACCTATGTGCAATCCTGGGTCAGGAGATACTGGGAACTCGCCTGGATGGACAGCATCATGATAGATGCACTGCAACTGGGTGGTGGAAATGGGTCCAATTTACGTGTTTTGGATTTTTCAGTTGACAGGTCCATTCTTTCTCCATATACCGAATTCATCTTCCCGGAAAGAGTGGGCTTTGAGAAAGATCAACCAGTAAATGACTTTTCAGGTGGAGATGCTCTCTCCCAAAAAGGTGAGATGGATGATTCCGATGAGATAAGGACATCTATTGAGCCATGGGATGATCTTGATGGCTACTGGTGGGGAGTGGAAACAGATGATGACCCCTATGAAGTGTCGGATCCCACATTCCTCGAGAGATACTGGCCGATGCTTGTAATCTCATCTGCCATCATCATCATCACAATAATTGGATCCGTGCTGTATTCACGTCTGCGTGAAGAGGAACTCCTTAAACAGGAGAAAAGAAAGAGGATCTATGAACACATCACGGAAAATCCAGGTATACATTTCCGGGGTATCCAGAAAGAGCTGGGTCTTGAAGTGGGTACACTCTCTCACCACATGAACATCCTCGAAAAAGAGCAGCTTATTGTTTCCGAACAGGACAGGAACAACAGACGTTTCTGGGTTGCCGGGGTAAATAGGGACCTTGAACAGGTGAGGCTCTCAAGGATCCAGGAGAACATCCTGAAAGAGATACAGGCCGAACCCGGGATCACACAGGTCCAGATCTCCAAAAGACTTGGCGTCTCGAGGAAGGTGGTCTTCTACCATGTAAAGTTCCTTGCAAGTTCCGAGATGGTGTCGGAAGAGAAAGTGAAGAGAAGAGCCCATTACTATCCCACAGATTGATCCTATCGAAGATACCTGATTAATATGATCTGATCCATTAAGGCCCATGGACCTGGTCCTTGACTCCGCTGTCTTTCTTTCGGGAAGGATGACATCCATGCCTTCCGGTTTTGATTCGGTATATATCACCGAACTCGTCAGAAATGAGATATCCAGAGGACGACCGAACATGGTCCTTCAAAACCTTCTTGAACTTGGCCTGAAAGTGAGAGGTCCATCCGGCATTGAGGGTGCAGTAGAAGCTGCAAGATCAACGGGAGACCTTGATCTACTATCGGAGACCGACATCTCGATCATTGCCCTGGCCATGCAGCTAGGGAATGTGAAGGTCCTTACGGATGATTTCAGGATACAGAACGTATTAAAAAGCCTCAACATCGATTTCGAACCCGCTGGTGAGATCGGAAACAGGACAATACAAGAAACCTGGGAGTGGACCTTCAGATGCAAGGGGTGTGGAAGGTATTTCGATGAGAGACCCGGTCAGGACTGCCCGGTATGTGGGTCAGATATCAAGAAGACCAGGAAGAGGTCTATGTGAGAGGGACCAATTCCAGATTCGGGAAACCCCATTCTTCGGATGGCATGATCGCAAAGATCCTGGTCTCGGGTTTAACTCCGAAGAAGCAGGGTATTGAATTTATCTTCATCATCCTAAGATAAATATCGGACATGTTCCTGATCCCCTGTCCGATCTTCAGACCTGGTTTTGCTATTCCGATACCCAGTGTCTTTGTCACTTTTGTCTTGGATACACCTGTTAGAAGATGTCTCAATGTCAACGATTCCCCTATGAGGTATTCCATTGTGTCGAGCCCGACAAAATCAAGGTAGGGACGTCCTTCCTCGCCTCTCAATCTCTTGATGACATCCATTCCCTTTTGCTGCAAACCTTCCCTCCTGGTCGCTCCCATGGGGATGATGTAATCCTTTGAGGAGGATGTGGCAAAATAATCAAGGAAGTAGAGAAGCTCGTTGACCTTATCAAGGTCAATAAATGGATTCAGATCGTTCCTGATGGATTCCGGATGCTCTCCGGCCGAAGGAACCATCAGTACTCCCTGATCATGATGAAGGAAATTAAGTAGAACAGGTCGGAGAAGAAGGAGATATTCGGAAGATAGGATGTTATCATCCACATCCAATATGTTATATGAACCCCTCTTGAATCCACCGTCGAGTATCTTATCAAGATCGTGAAGACCGGTTGAGAAATGGCTATCCGTATCATCGATTGGGAGCCATTCTCCTTTCTTCACCGTTTCAACATTCCATGGTATGAATGACCTGAAGTAGCCCTCGTGGAGAGTGAAGAGATAATTGGAGTTCCTGACCTCCACCCCACGCATCTTCTCGAATGTCAATGAGCGGAACTTGCGGCCTTCCCTCTCGTCAAAATACAGTCTGACAACACCACCCGCAAGATGATCGAGATAGGTGGTCCTCTCATCCTCCTGTACGATTATTGCCGATACATTTGAACTCTGGACAAGTGACACGATCTCCTTCATCTTCCTTTCCGGATTATCATACTGCTCGGTGATCGCATTGATCGGATCGAAAAGCATGAATCCGATCCCTTCTTCTGCCCTGGAATTGAGACGGTCGAACTCCCTCTTGAACCAATTGGGATCAGCCATCTTGGTATTTCCATGGAATGGCAGGAGATTATGTTCATCAGTGTCATCGACAAGCCAGGAGTATTCCGACTTCAGTTGGTCCTCATCCATCCTTGGAAATATGGTGATACCCTTCCTCTTTTGGCTCAGAGCCTTCATACATTCCAGCGAGAACATGGTCTTTCCGGAACCTGGTGGGCCTTTCACTAGAAGTATCTCACCAACGTTTTCCCTGAAAAAGCTAATAATCTCAGCCGGGATATGCCTGACAGGGTCTGAAGACATCGAATAATCATCAAGTGTGAATTTAATAAAGGTGTCGATGTTTTTAGGTCAGAGGGGAAATGTCATGAATGAACCTAAAAGTGATGACACAAGTGATATAGAGGTGAAGTTCAAACCCAATGCAGGACAGAAGACAAAGGCCATCGCCTCGCAACTACAGGAGGTCTTCAATGGACCCCTGTTCGAAAAGATGGTGAGAAATGCTGTTGAAGACATGGTAATCGAGGGAAAGCTTGCATATGACATCGATACGGATGAACTGAACCTACCCGAAGATATTGTGAAGAGATGGTCCGTTGGAATGGAAAAGGATGTCTGGTCAAAGAAAATGGGTTCATCATCCACCGAGCAATGATGGTATGACTATCCAAAGGGCAACAATGGTTCCGAGGACAGCTTCACCCACCATAAGGCCTGTGGCCATCATGTAGGTTCCCATGATCTTGAAGGTCTTCATATCCTCCCCCCATTTTTCCTTCTTTGCTGTTGGTTCAAGATATTTCTTTTCCCAGATATCCCTGGCAGCTCCTCCGGCCAACATGGGTATCTGGATACCAAGAGGAAGATACATTCCAAGACCGAATGCTGTCCCCATTCCTATCAACAGCTCCAGAAGTACTCCTATGGCGATGCCGGCAAAGAATATCCGTAGCTGGATCGCCTGCTCAACGATGGCCTTCACAAAGATAGAGAATGCATG
This sequence comes from Thermoplasmatales archaeon, assembly GCA_030595715.1. Lineage (GTDB taxonomy): Archaea > Thermoplasmatota > Penumbrarchaeia > Penumbrarchaeales > Penumbrarchaeaceae > Penumbrarchaeum. The sequence goes on along the minus strand of JAUVCN010000047.1, from coordinate 9,257 downwards.
AGCTTGCGGGGCTGGCAGGTTGAGCTCACCTGTTCCAAGTCCATATGAGAAGATAACAGCGAATATCCCTGATATTATTGCTCCGGGAATGATACCAAGGGTCAGACCCTTGACAAGGTCATGTGGTCGATTGCCGCAGTAGAGTCCGATCTTGAAGTTCATCACAACATCACCGGACATTGAAATGGCAGCGCCAAATACAGTGGTTCCAACCAGGGACATGACTATCATCTGGCTCTGTGACATCTTGATACCAAAAGGGGGTAGAACGACAGTGAACACGAACATGAGGATCAGCAGGACAAGGAAGGATGTCGCCGATACGGGTTCTGTACCTGTCTCACCCATCACCTTGACAGCGATGGCACCTAGAATGAAGGTGAGAAAGACTAAAAGAATGGAGAATATAAAGGATGCTATTGGATTGAATCCCCCGATAATGAAGAAAAATGTGACAAGGACCATAGTCACGATAAGAACGATCGGGATATGGACGGAAGGCCATTCATACCATCCTTTTCCCCTTATGTAGAACGCCTTGGTCTGATCGTGTTCATCCCCACCCTTTACAGAGCTGAAAATGTCCTTGAACACGGTCTTGAAAATTGGCAGCATCTTTACGATAGCGGTCAATCCGCCACCAAGGATGCAACCGATGGCCATCACTCTTGCCATCTCATAGGCAGCCATTGCGGGAGATGTGGGGATCCCTTCGTAAAGAGGACCAGTGAGCACGGTACCTACCAGAGCCATCTCCGACACATCAAATAACTGATCGGAATTTGCCCAGAAATAGGGAGAGTGTGTAAACACTGCGATAGGAACTACGATGAACCATGTGAAGAAGGTTCCAAGGAATATCAACAGAGCTGTCTTGAACTTCATGAACCAGCCCAACCCGAATTGAATTGGTATCAAGGTAATGGAAAAGAATGTGTATTTCCCCACTCCCGTCGGCTCCGGCGTGAAAATAATGTCGCCGGCAGAGTAGAACCTCTGCAATCCAAAGATCCCGGCAATATTATCAAGAATGGACACCTCACCGCCCAGCAGGGTAAATGATCCTGTATGCTTGAAGAGAGGAAAATCCCTAATAAATGTGAAAAAAGCCGTTGCTCCTATCCATACCATTGCCTGCCTGAAAGAGGCCTTAGCCTGGGATGTGGCTTCCTTGGTTGAGGCCCTGGAAAGGTCCAGCAGTTTCACCATTGCTTCGAAACCTGGTGTCGGAAGAGGATCCTCCACCAACCAGATCCTCCTGAAGATGATGAAATACATCACACCCAGAACTCCCGCTATCATTACGGATATGATCGCAATTGGCATTAGAGGACCCAGGGCGGCTTCATCGATAAGGAACTCACCACCGACCTTCTCGGCTGGGTCAAGTGCCAGTATATAGATCGCTGGGAATGTGAAAACGAAACCCACGCATATCATAGCAGCACCGTTCGATGCTGTGGCAGCAATGTTCAATGTTGCAGGTTTGAGCTTGAATGCCATTCCCAGCAGGTATACCATGTACCATGAACCTGCGACCACCATTCCCACTTTCAATCCCACATACTGGTTGACCATGGCAAAGAGAGCACCGATACCGATGGAGATCAGTACCCATTTCCATGACCATGCCTGTTCTTCAAAACCGAACTTCCTGTTCTTCTGGTCCAGGTATTGCTCCAATGCCCCGGTATTGAAGTTCATGAACATTTCCGGATCGAACCAATCCAGTGTGCCCTTCTCAACACCCTCTATACCCTTGGGTGTCATCGGCTGCCTGTAGGTTGACTTCCTCACCCTGGCCATTGTACCACCCGGAGGACTCGGGATCGAAGAGTCCAATTCTCGTTGAACAACGTGGAGACGGTATTTAATTGTTGGTCATTTCATCAGTTATCAAGTTTCATGGCGTTCTTTCCAGCGATAATTCCGACCATTCCGATCGGTATGCACAGAACCGATCCGACGATCAGAGCGATCCCTCCTCCTTTGTGCACCCCGGCTCCGATCAATATTACCCCAAGTAGGGGGATTCCTGCACACCAAAGTGCAATACCCAAAGCTGCCATCAAACCGACCCCCGGGTCCAATGGGGCAATTTGGATGAATACTACCAGGGCCGCAAAGAGACCGATAAGTATCTCTCCTGACCCCATAAGTAGAACCCCGGCCTTCGATTCCAGGAACTTCTCTCCTTGTTGAGGTGAATATTCCCGGGACACAGTTCCCGATGGCCCATCATTCATGTAATCTTGCCTCTTGACCACCTCGGCCCCACAGTTGATACAGTTTCCTCTACCATCCGGAACGTTTGAACCACATTTGTTACAGATCATCAATCTCCCCTTCTAGCAGAATGTGCCTTCTCTATATAGGTGTTTTCAATGGTAACCTGTTTTCCTTGATTAAGGTTATATCCGTGCTGTTCATACCCCTATTGTGGGATGGTCACCACGAGCAAATGGAAGTGTGAAAATGTTCACTGTTGAGGTAAAGGTGGGACTGAAGAAAGGGGTCAGCGACCCGGAAGGAGCGAACACTCATAAATCCCTGGAACTGCTGGGATTTGGTGAGGTGAAAGAGGTGAAGAGCCTCAAACTCTACAGAATGCATATCGAAGCAGATTCAAAGGAAGAGGCTGTAAAAAGAGTAGAGGAAATGTGCATGAAGATCCTGACCAATCCGGTCATCCACACCCATGAGATAGAGTTCCTGTGAGGGGTTACAATGGATATTTCTCACCTTTTCGAGGATCTGGAACTTGACACACCTGTCAGAAGGGTCCTTCTATCCAAAGCCACGGATGATGAGCTTATGGCGATCACCGAGGCTATGGCCATCGGGCTATCAGTTGATGAGATGCAGAGGGTAAAGGACCATTTCAAAGAAGAGAACAGGGATCCCTTTGATATTGAGCTCGAGGCACTGGGTCAAGCCTGGTCAGAACACTGCTGTTACAAATCGTCAAAATATTTCATGAAGAAATCCTTCATAGGGGTAGAGGCCCCCCAAAACCTTGTCCTCGGCGAAGATGCAGGCGTTGTGGAGTTCGATGACGAACATGTATACTGTGTCGGCCTTGAATCCCATAATCACCCATCTGCGATAGGACCCTACGGAGGGTCAGCTACCGGTGTCGGAGGGATCGTCAGGGATGTCCTCTGTATGGGATCCCAGCCCATAGCGGTCATCGATCCCCTTTTCTTTGGTCCCCTGGATACACCGATCGGGGATGTACCCGACGGAACCAACCATCCAAAGTTCATCTATTCCGGCGTGGTTGCCGGTATTCGTGATTATGGGAACAGGATAGGCATCCCGACAGTTGCCGGAATGGTGAATTTCCATCCAGGATATACCGGCAATCCACTTGTGAACGTTGGATGCGTTGGCATTGGCAGGAAAGAGCACGTTATCCATTCAAGGGTCGGCGGACCCGGTGAGATCTACATTCTGGCCGGTGGAAGGACCGGACGGGATGGTATCCATGGAGTTACGTTCGCATCGGCCGATCTTTCCGCGGATTCCGAAGAAAAGGACAGAGGATCGGTCCAGCTGGGTGATCCGATCACAAAGGAACCATTGATCCATTCATGTCTGGAGATGAATGAGAAAGGGCTTCTAAGAGGTATGAAGGACCTGGGTGGAGGTGGTCTTTCATGTGTCAGCGGCGAAATGGCTCTCGATGGAGGCGCCGGCGCTGTTATCCATCTTGATAGAATACCCTTGAAAGAGAAAGGACTGGCCCCCTGGGAGATCTGGGTATCGGAATCACAGGAGAGAATGATGGTATCGGTCCTCCCGAAGGATGTTGACGCGGTATTGCACATCTTCAAGAAATGGGATGTGGAAGCGGTGGTCATCGGAGATGTCGTAGAAGGTAAAAGGGTTAAGGCACTCTGGAAGGGGGAGACGATCCTCGATCTTGATCTCGAGTTCTTCACAGCAGGTCCTGAATACTGTCGAATATATGAGTCAAGGAAGGTTGACCGGAGCGTTCCGGATACTCCGTTCGAACAACTGGACAGGACCGAACTTGAAGGAACACTGCTTTCCCTGCTTGCTTCACCGAACATATGCTCCAAGGAACCCGTGTTCAGGACATATGATCACGAGGTCAGGGGCAGGACCGTGGTGAAACCTGCAGTTGGCCTTCCATTCACCCCGGGACCGTCGGATGCAGCAGTGATCAAACCACTGGAAGACTCCAATAAAGGCCTGGCCATCTCGGCCGATGTCAACCCATACTTCTGCGAGATAGACCCTTACAGAGGAACATTGTCCGCCATGGAGGAATCCATGAGGAATATCGTTGCCATAGGGGCTTATCCACATTCCGTAACGGATTGTCTCAACTTCGGTAATCCTGAAAAACCCGATAGACTGGGAGATTTCGAGCAGGCCTGCGAAGCAATTGGTGATTTTGCAAAACATTTCACGATCCCTGTCGTATCAGGTAATGTATCCCTATACAATGAATCTGATATCGGCAAGGTCCCGCCCACACCCACGATCATGATGATCGGACTGATGGACGATGTTCATAACGCTACAACATCAGACCTTAAAAAGGAAGGTAATATCATCTACCTTCTTGGCAGGACCAGTGAGGAGATGGGAGGATCTGCATTCTACAGACACATGGAAGCAGAATGCTCATGCGTCCCGAATGTCGACCTGGACCTGAGCCAGAAGATATCGGAAGCTATTTTCGAGATGAACCTCGAAGGTCAATTATCAGCGGTCCACGACCTGTCGGAAGGTGGACTGGCGATCGCGATCTCCGAGATGTGCATAGGCGGACATATTGGAGTGGACATCAATATCAGACGCATTGGATCATTTTCAGAGGACGAAGGAATACCACTTCGAAATGATGTCAAACTTTTCTCCGAATCCAACTCAAGATATCTGATCGAGGTCCCGGTCCAACTGGCATTGAAGGTTGAGGACTGTCTTTCCAGGCATGAAGCACCTTATGAGAAACTAGGGACCGTCAGAGATGAGGGCCTTAGGATCACAGACGGAGAGGATGTCCTTATGGATATTCCCGTGGAGGTCCTGGACCATCAATGGCGTAACGGTCTGACATCTATCATGGAGGGATCGGAATGAAAGCGGAACAGGTAAAGGTCTGTATCCTAAGAATGGAAGGGACCAACTGTGAACAGGAAACATACGATGCTTTCAAGAGACTCGGGGCATCTCCGGAATTCGTCCATCTCAAACAGCTTGAAGGAAGAGATACCAATGAGGGGGAGAACAGATCGTTGGAAGATTTTCATATCCTGATGTTCCCGGGCGGCTTTTCAGCAGGGGATTACATCAGGGCCGGAGCAATATTCGCTGCCAGATTAAAAGCTTCCATCAAAGATGACATGGTCAAGTTCATCGAAGATGGAAAGGCTGTCGGTGGATTCTGCAACGGATTCCAGATCATGGTCGAACTGGGGATCCTACCGGCGTTCGATTCCACAATGATCGAACACCCGGACGCAGTCCTGCATGCCAATGATTCCGGAACCTTCGAATGCAGGCCCACTTTACTCAAGCATGTGAACAAGGGTAAATGTGTATGGACCACCAAACTGGATGAAGGTGAGCTCCGACTGATACCCTCTGCACATGCAGAAGGTAAGTTCATGCTTCCACATGGTTCCCAGGAAAAAGAGGATGCCCTCTACCAGAGACTGTTCGATGAGGACAGAATAGTGTTCAGGTACGCTGACACCGAAGGGGATACGGATGCTGCCTATCCTTTCAATCCGAATGGTTCCAGGTTCAACATTGCGGGATTGACCAATGATAAAGGAAATGTCTTCGGCATGATGCCGCATCCAGAGAGGGTCTTTTTCAGGAATACGCATCCGGATTGGTTGAGGAACAGGATCGGACCTTCTGAGGGCGATGGTAGATCGGTATTCGAGTCCGTCATCGAATATGTGATGGAGAATTTCTAACCTTCGATGAACTTCTGAAACTGCATTCTCTGGGGTTTCACTTCCAGGAAGTCCCGAAGAGCGGATATTAAAAGATCATATGCTCCGCTCTTTTCGAAATTGTCAGCATTCTCCTGAGTATGCCAGTAACCGATATCCATGGCTCTCCCTGTCTTTTTATCCGCGAACATCTCGGCCCGGACAAATCCCTGCTGTTTTTTGGCTTCAGGGAGTGCCATCTCCTCCCATATTTTCATTGCATCATCAATATTCTCCGGCTTGAACCTGTAAAGTATGACACCTACATACAATATGATCACCTTCAATGGAACATATTGACGGGAGAGATATTTAAATTTTCAGAAACGATGGATCACGGTCGTAAAAGATCATCAAATGTGATCAAGGTCTCTCTGGTAGACCATGATCTTCACAAGTACCACCGCAGTGTGCTGAACATTATCTATTCTGATGGTCAGATCATCCCTTGTATTTGGAATACCACCTGCTGACCTCTCCGGGTCTGGAAGAAAAGATGCATCCTCGATGGATATCTGTGATCTCATCAGAAATCCTGCACAAAGGTTCATGGACCTGTAGAATCTGGTTGAATTGAAAATATCTTTGACCCTTGCTGTCAGAAGGTATGCATCGGCCACGGCTTCGATCCGGCTTGCAGTTGAGGAAGTAGCCCTGGTTGAAAAGGCGCCGATAAAGAATTCGTCCCCGGAATAGCTCTCGATGATCTGACCCCTTCTGCAGGAGTTCGCCATTGCGATGGCCTTCTCATTGAGATCTATCCCACCCTCAACCGAGTGCAGATAGGAAATTGCCTCTGTGGCCCAGGGGGAGTAGGCAGTATAATCGTCTGGAAAGTATCTGTTGTAGAAATCCAACCCCTTCCTGAGTACATCCAGCACCTCGGTATCATTGGTGAACTGGTGATATTTTGCCAGTCCAAGCAATGCCTCACCGGGATAATAGTCAGAATGTTCATCCTCTCTATCACCCAAAAAGCACTGCAGTGAACCGTCAGGTCCCTGCATCTGCACGATATAGTTCTTCAACGCTTCCATCTCTCGATCGTAGTCAACATGTGGATCGATCCTTTTTATCTCTACGACCGCCAGAAGGGTTATTCCAGGCCCTCCAAGTTTCGTGTATGAACCACTCTTGACCGTCGCGACCTCCTTGCCCTTGAACTGTCTGAGATCGAGATATCGGGATAAGAGATAGTTCAATGTTCGAATGGTCCCATTATAGTGGTCAAGGTCCCGTGTGTACTTGAAGATCAACGCCAGTGAGTAGGTGGTTCCTGCATGCCTGAGGACGTTGTATCCGGAATTGCTCTTTCCAGATGAAGCGTTGAACTCATAGTCCCATCTTCCATTATACTCAATATGGTTCAGAAGATAATCCCCTGAAAGTGAGAGAGAGTCCAATATAGTTGTATTGAGGCCCTGATCATCAGGGAAAACAAATCTACTCGGATCGTCAGGAGGATCAAATGGATATTCAGAATAGTTATTGTTATCACGCTCAAGAAGAAGGTATGCGATCGACCCTGCATATGATGTGATCAGCAGTCCTGAAACCACTATCAATATCCAGGTCCTTTTCATGGCATCTTGGAACATCGTCTCACTATATCATTCTCTGGACATATTCTATACATCTTCAGGGTCCATGTGGATATAAACGTAGGTATCCTCACCAAACTCCTTCTTAAGCTCCTTTTCAACCCTATCTGCAATATCATGTGCATCGGTAAGGATCATTCTCCCGGGAGCTTTTACATGGACATCGATGGCGATGTATGCTCCGATCCTTCTCGTCCTGAGATTATGAGGCCGGTTCGCGCCCTTGACAGAAGAGATTATCCGGATGATCCTTTCCTCTGTCTTCCGGTCCAGTGAAGCCTCCGTAAGTTCAAGGACCGATTCTTTGACCAGTTTGAATGATATCTTGAAGATAAGCATGGACACGATCAATGCAGCCAGTGGGTCAAGAATAGTGAAGTCCCCACCAAGTATGATCGCACCACCAATACCGATGAAAACACCAACCGAAGAAAGGGAATCGGTCCTGTGATGCCATGCATTTGCCTCGAGTGCTTTGGAATCTACCCTTTTTGCTACCTTCATCGTATAATGGTATATCCCCTCCTTTAGGAATATAGAGAGAAGAGCTGCGGCTACTGCAATAGTACCTGGCCGTGGGATCGACTCTCCATTTGCGAATCCCCAGAGACTCTTCGAGGATGAATAGACCAGACCGATCGCCACCCCGAAAAGGAACAATCCAATGAACGTTGTCACAAGGGTCTCGTACTTCCCATGGCCAAAATCATGGTCATCATCCTGTGGCTTGTTTGCGGCTTTGATCCCAAAGATCACCGCAAGATCGGATGCGATGTCAGAGAGGGAATGGACAGCATCGGCTATCATCGCAGAACTCCTTCCGGCCACACCAGCGATGAATTTCAAAATGGTCAGAACAATGTTTATCGTGAATCCTATCCATGTCGCCCTCAGGGCATCTCTGGACCTTTCATCACTGTTCATTTTCCAACCAGTATGACAAAATGATATCTGGTAGAAAAAGGTGTTCATCCATCTGTCCATGCATATCCCAAAAGTTCTCCGCTTCCATCAACGATGTTAAAATTGCATCATGGACTCGATCGAAAATTTTTGTGTATTTTATTAGTGAGTATAATATGAAATCAACACGATATTATTAAATATCCATCTGATCGATCCATTTCAGATCAGGTGGATCTAAGTGATGGATATATTGGAAGACCATGATATCTATTGTCCCAAATGCGAAAAGACAATGAAAAAGATAATCATCAGCAGACCGGCAGGTCCCATTACAATAGATCACTGCAATATTTGCGATGGATACTGGTTCGATGGATTGGAACTTGAGAAGATCATTACAGACAAAGAATCAAGGGACAGTTTCTTCCTGGACCCATCAGAGGTCCATGAGGCTCATTTCCACTGTCCAAGATGCTCATCTATGGTTGAAACAAAACTTCTGTTCGATGTCAGAGTGGATAAATGTGTTGAATGTGAAGGAATCTGGCTAGATAAAGGGGAATTGACCGACATCCAGAAACGATACAGGACCTCAATGAACGAGAATGTCATATTAGATGTGATCTACGATCTTCTCAATGACATGGAAGTTCAAATCTGATGATTACTTGAACATCAGATGTTCTTATATGGAACCTCTGCAATCACCAAAATAATTTCTTGCAGAGGTAGCTAAGCCCGGCCCCAACCCTTTTCATTTCATGAAAATCGT
>JAUVCN010000139.1 GCA_030595715.1 Thermoplasmatales archaeon | reverse complement strand
ATAGATTATTGATGTCTAAACCAAAACTGGTTCAGAACACAACTGGTCCATCTTTTAATGAGTTATTGAGTGAAAAAATCTTATGATAAAAATTGAAAATATGAAATGGGTTCGCCCGGACCCATTGTTCTAATCATTATCTTCCCACATGGAAAAGATACTTGCAGTCATTAAAACAACAATTTCAAACGATCATATGCGGATTATCTTGCGATCCTCACCTCTTCCCTTTTCAATTTCCAGGGAAAGGATGTCAAGCTTATCCGTCAGTAGCTCCAGGGCCTTTTCGATATCTCTCTCCCTGGAGATCACAGGGCAGTAATTCTTCCGCATTCGAGTGAGGTTCTTTCCCATTGCACAGCAGAGAAGAACGTGAGAATCCTTTATGATCTCCGAGACCGACCTCGCTTTGTTCGGGTCTCCGTGTTCCTTTTCCTCTTCAGATGTGTTATCAATCCTCTCGATGAATGTGACCATCCCGGATCGGGGGTCCATTTCATACATCATGTAGATCCGTGCAGATCCAAAGTGTTCACTTGTAAGGTTCTTTTCATCATCTGTTGCACAGGCAATCCTGATCTTATCTGTCATCGTTTCGATTCTCCTGTAATTGATATTATGACCATCCCTGATTCAGCAAACCTGTGAATGTCACTTGAAATACTCTTCCATTCTGTCAAATGCCTTATCGACCTCCGCCTCCGGGACGCAGAACGACATCCTGGCATGTCCCTCACCACTGGGGCCAAAGGCAATACCTGGAGTGGTAGAGACCTTTGCCCCCTTCAGCAATGACTTGCAGAATTTTGTGGAATCTGCGGCATTATCTGTAATTACCCTGGGGAACATCAGGTATGATCCCTTTGGTTTTTGATATTCGAACACATGATCCAGTTCATCCAGTCGCTTACACATCAGGTCACGACTTGATCTGTAACTTTCCCTGAACTCATTGACGCAATCCTGGGGACCTTCAAGTGCTGCCAGGGCCGCATACTGTGAAACCACCGGTGCACAGATCGCCAGGGGAATATGTGCCTTGTTGATCTGAGGTATCAATGGGGCATCAGCATGCATATACCCTATACGCCAACCCGTCATGGCGTAGGTTTTTGTGAATGTGAAACTGCTCAGGGTCCTCTCCTTCATCTCCGGTATCGAACCGATGCTGAAATGCTCGTGACCATCGTAGGTGAAATATTCATACGCCTCGTCCGTTATGACGAAAAGATCGTTCTTTATCGCGATATCGGCAAGTTCTCTCAGCTGTTTTTCGGCGTACACCGCACCCGTTGGATTGTTGGGGGAACAGTACATGATCGCCCTGGTCTTTTGAGTGATCGCATTTTCGATGGCGTCGATGTCAAGGTCGAATCCCCTCTCCTCGTCTGTTGTGACAAAGACGGGGTTCCCGGAGGCCAACTGGACCTGCCTGATATGCGTTGAATAGGTAGGTATTGGAAATATAACCTCATCACCGGGGTCAATGACCGCCATCACGGAGGCCGCCAAACCTTCTATTGCTCCCACTGTCACAATGATCTCATCTTCGGTTGAATCAATGTGGTTGATCTTTCGAAGCTTCTCCGATATTGATCTCCTGAGCTCAGGGATACCTCCACTCGATGAATATCCCCCAACTTTACCATCATCTATCGCCTTGATGGCAGCTGACCTGATGTGTTCCGGTGTACCGGATGTGGGTTTTGCCCATGAAAGGAAGGCAACATCATCTATCCCTTTGGAAAGTCTTGTCATCTCATGGATGGCAGAAGAACTAATATCTTGTACCCTGTTCGAACCTTTGATTTTTCTGTTCATGGTATTATCTCCCAACGCTGTTTGAACATACTCCGATAGAAACCGGTGCTATCATAATCTGTCATTTTGAGAGGGACATCATTAACGATTTCATTACTATTTCCCCCTCCATTCACAATTGACATCTCACAGATACTTCGTGATTTCAGGCTCCAGCATATTCCGGGGCATTGCTCCGATCTTCTGGTCAACCAGTGTTCCATCCTTGAAGATCATGATCGTGGGGATGCTCATTATGCCATATTTTCCCGCAACAAGTTTATCTGTGTCCACGTTCAACTTTCCAAACACGATCTTCCCCTGATGGTCCTTGGCCATTTCTTCGATCACAGGTCCCACCATCTGGCACGGTCCGCACCAAGGGGCCCAGCAATCAACAACCACGACAGGATATTCATTCACTATCTCGTTGAAGTTCTGGTCGGTCACTTCTAACGTACCTTGTGGCCATTGCTTATCCGATTGAGAACTGTTCTTCTCTGATTTTTCTATAGAGTTTTGTTTCATTTTCATCTTCCTTCCTTGGATTTTTATTTTTACATCTTTCTTGTTATCATTATTTACTGATCATATCTTTCATTCCTGTTAGAATCCAATAATATCTCCTTTTACAGTTTTTCATTGCTTATTAAAGGGTTCTGGCCAGAACATTTGCTGAGGATATTGCATCGTCGCATTTCCCTCCCTTTTTGATTTCCGATGCAACTACATCCGATCACGGATCTTCCTCTAAGAGATTGTCCAAGGCCTTATGAAGAGTGTCGACTGCGAGCTTTGCACAATGCCTGTTCTCCTCTGGCAGCCCATCCAGAGCGTTAAGGATATCAGAGTCCATGATCTTGAGCGCTTCTTCTACGGTCTTTCTGGCAGCCATCCTCGTTGTCATGGAACCACATGCGATCGATGGGCCGCATCCATCGGTCATGAAAAGAACCCTTTCGATCCGGCCGTCAACGATCTTTATCGAAAACATCATGGTGTCACCGCATGGGCCCGATATCTCTCCCACACAGTCCGCATCCTCGATCCTTCCAACATTTTGTGGATTCCGGTATTCCTGTAACACCTTTGCCGAAAAGATTTTTTCTTCTTTTGCATCTATCTGTGATTGGATCTCGTTCACTATTCCTTCAAAACCTTCTTTTTTCATTACAATGCCTTCTCAACTTCCTCCCATATTTTCTTGATCGTTTTAGCAAGTGGACCATTTGTGAATTCCACGACGGTCTTCTCTACCAGCATGGCCCCCGTTGCCGTATCGTCATATGGGATCTTTCCAACAACCTCTATTCCTTCTTCTTTACAGAAATCGAGGATATCCTCTGTATTTTTCATATTGATATCATATTTGTTTATACATGCGATCGCTGGTATCTGGAAATGTTTCGCAACCTCAATTATCCTCTTCGCATCATGGATCCCAGATAGCGAAGGCTCTATGATCACCAATACCAGGCTCACACCTGTCATGGCAGCTATCACGGTACAACCTGTTCCAGGCGGCCCATCGATAAGTATGATATCCTTCCCCTGTGACTCGGCCACCTCTCTTGCCCTCTTCCTAACGAGAGCAACGAGTTTTCCGGATGCTTCCTCTCCGGGGTGCAGTTTTGCATGAACAAGAGGTCCGAACCTCGTATCGGAAATGAACGACTCTCCTGCCTGTCTCTCTACCATTTTGATGGCATTCACTGGGCATACAAGTTCACAGACAGCACATCCCTCGCATTTCTCGGGATGAAGGGTATTGTCCGGATCGAAAGCGCCATATCGGCAGTTCTCATAACACTTCCCACAATTGATACACAGGTCATCGTTCTTCTCAGCTATGTTCAAACCGTGGAATACCTCACTTTTTCGTATCTCGGGCTGCAGTAAAATGTGCATATCAGCGGCGTCAACGTCAGCATCTGCCATCACATGGCCCTTTGCAAGCGCGGCGAACGATGTCGCAATGGTTGTTTTGCCACAACCACCTTTTCCGCTGATGATGGTCAGTTCCTTTACCATCAGATCATCTCCTTGATCCTATCGAACATCTCTTCGAATAATTTCCGGTATTCCGGAAGACCCTTCACCATGGGAACTCCACTCGAGTACAGTCTGGCGATCTCCAGGTCGTTGGGTATTTTGGCAAGCAGCGGAATATTTTCTTTTTCACAATATCTGTCCACCCTGTCGTCACCTATGCCGTCCCTGTTCACGACAACACCGTACGGCGTTCCAATCTCCCTTATCACATCAACGGTGAGAGTGAGGTCATGGAGACCAAAGGGTGTTGGCTCGGTGACAAGTATGCAGAAGTCCACATCCCTCATAGTCTCCACGGCCGGACATGCTGTCCCGGGAGGGGAATCGAATATCGTGGTCTTCTTATCATCTGCAAACTGTTTTAACTCGTTGATAATAGGTACACCGAAAGGTTCACCGATGTTGAGCATCCCGTGATATACAGGCAAGTCTCCAGTTCCACCTTTTTCTATCACACCGACATAATGTTCCACTTCGGTGATAGCATCCACTGGACAGATGATCTTGCACCCTCCGCAACCATGGCAGAGCTCATCAAAGAACAGCAGTTTCTCTCCTACTATGGATATCGCATTGTACTGGCAGAAATCCACACATTTCCCACATAGAGTGCATGTATCAAGGTCGAACTTCGGAGCGGGTATGCTCACATCCTTCAATTTCACCATCGGTTCTTTGAAGAATATATGACTGTTCGGACCCTCAACGTCACAGTCTATCAGCATCGAGTTCTTGATACTCAAGGCCAGGTTGACAGCAATGGTCGTCTTGCCCGTTCCTCCTTTGCCACTGGCTACAGTGATCTTCATTTCCATCCCTCATATACAATTGATAGTGATCTCAATGTTGATGGTGGTGGTGATCATGACCTTCCCCGGTCCCTTCACCCCTGTAGGCGTGTTGAGCACAGGCATTCTCATCGGTAGCAGCCTGTAATTTCCCTGCCTTCCACATGTCTATAGATTCCCGGACAGTGCCTGTCGCTCCGACGAACACCATAACGCCCAGCTCTTCGAACATGGAAATGGCCCTTCTACCAAGTCCACCACAGAGCATTATGTTCATACCAGCCCTCGCAAGGATCTCGGCAGGATATCCCGTTCCTCCCATGTGCTCGCTCGTATTGTCCATAATGGTTACTTCATCGGTCTCGGTTTCAAAGACAGTATAAGCGGGGACGCGGCCGAAATGCTCCCCAACCGCTTCATCCAGACCGTTCTTTCCCATTGATGGGATGCAGAGTTTCATTTTTTTCACCTCTCCATGATGTAATCACATTCCTGCATGGCGACCCACTGTCGGGGCGTTTGTACTCGAAAGTTCCCCATTTTTATATTTTTCTGCCATATCGCCGACCTTGCCATTGGATCCGGTAATGATCTCTATACCAGCCGCTTCCAGGGTCTGATGGGCATTTGGTCCTACATTCCCCGTGATCAGCACCTTTGCGCCGATCTTTGAGATAGTTTGGGCCGCTTGAGGGCCTGCTCCACCACTTGCCATCGCACTCTCGTTCATGATGGCCTCGAATTCCATGGTCTCAGTATCCACTATCACAAAATATTCACATCTTCCGAATCTTGTGTCTATATCAGAACCAAGTTCCTTTCCTTTCGCAGTAATTGCTATCTTCATTGAACGCCTCCTTTCCATACCTTATACATCTGTATTTATCAATGATTATAAAAACCCATTTCATGGACCTGTTAGCCTTCTCTCATCAAAGGTTTACCACATTTTGGGCATTTCTGCTCATAACAGGGGGCACCTCTCCTATGAGGCGCCTTATATCCGCAATCGGGGCAGACACAGGACCCTCCAAGGCCCATTCCTGTCCTGTTTTCCTGTCCGGTTCCCTTATCAATTCTCACTCCTTGCATTTTAACACAACCTCCCTTATTGCTATTTATTTTCAAATAAGGATTAGCCCATACTCAGTTTGAAACCTTTTTTTCCTTAATCTTCGATCCGTCCGTATAATCTGTCAGATAGATCAAAACATCATTCTTCCTTTGTCAGATCCCCGATCCTTTTCCTTATGTCTTCAAGCTCTGTTTCCATTCCCTTTACCAGATCCTCAAGATATTTCTTTTCTTCTTCGGGTGAAGGTTCAGAATAGGTCCTGGATCCTCCTGATGGTCTATCGGGTTCAGTTCTATATTGATCGGGCCCAAAAAATCCAGGTCCTTGCCGGGAGTATCCTCGTCCCATGCCCCCACCACGTCCTCCACCGATACCTCTCCCAGGTCCTACCTGGTTGTATCCACGTCCCATCCCTCTACCAAATCCCATTCCTCTTCCGATATACCCTCTGGTAAATCCAGGGGCGTTGGATCCTGAACAAAATCCCATTGCTCTTCCTGTTTGCGGGCCATTTCCTTCGGGCCCCGTTCTATTTCCTCTTGGCATAATTCTCATTCCTCCTTTTTCTCATCTGCATTGTTGGAGATACGGACATTCCCATTGATGATCTGGATCGCACATCCTTTTGAAAGTGCATACGCGATCTTCTTCCTTGCGGTCATGAGATCGTTCCAGAAACTCCTTCTGGATATGCCCATTTTCCGGGCCGCTTCTTCCTGCGTCAATCCCTCGAGATCCGTAAGCCTTACGGCCTCGATCTCGACAAGCGAGATCTCGACGATCTCCATGTCCCTTAAAGGAACACCTGCGGGTTTGTATAGGCTGACCTCGGGTATATTCTCGACCCATCTTGCACATCTACGGGAACCGTTTCTCCATCGCACAGTTACTCATATGAGATGTTATATAAATAACCATTGCACATTATGGCAATAATATTCCAATAGATTTATTATTGACCAGATGTTCTGATGGAATGGTGTTCAACTGATGGAAGAAAAATTGCGAGACCAAGTACCCGAGCATCTTGTTTTCGGTCCGGTCCCTTCAAGAAGGTTGGGGCGAAGTATGGGAGTGAACAACATTCCACCCAAGATCTGCTCGTATTCATGCATCTACTGTCAGCTGGGGAGGACCAATAACCTTAGCTCAAAGAGAGAACATTTCTTTGGCCCTGAAAAGATATTCGAAGCTGTTTCAAAAAAAGTTAGATCATCTGAGAAAATGGATCAAAAGATAGACTTCATCACATTCGTTCCTGACGGCGAGCCAACTTTGGATATCGATCTGGGAAGGTCCCTCGAGCTAATATCTGACCTGGGTGTAAAAACCGCAGTGATAACAAATTCTTCGCTCATGTCCAGGCAGGATGTGAGAAATGACCTCTTCTTGGCAGATCTTGTGTCAATAAAGGTTGATACTGTTGACGATCTGACCTGGAGGAAGATCAACAGACCGCATGGTGACCTGAAGCTTGATGAGGTCCTGAACGGGATCAGATCATTTTCTGAAAGTTATGAAGGGATCCTTGAAACAGAGACCATGATGGTGCGTGATATCAACGATTCTGAGGAATTCATCAATGCCACTGCTGAGTTCATTGGCGACATCTCACCATCCACCGCAAATATATCCATACCTACACGCCCACCAGCTGAAGATCGGGTCAAAAAGCCATTGGAAGAGAGCCTGAACATGGCTTATCAGATCTTCAAAGACCATGTTAGCAAGGTCAAATTGCTAATTGGATATGAAGGCAGCAGCTTCGCATCACTTGGTGATGTTGAAAAAGATCTCCTTAGCATCACATCGGTCCATCCTATGAGAGAGGATGCTGTTATGAGACTGCTTGAAAAGAAGGGCGAGGGCTGGCCTTTGTTGGAGAAGTTAATGGAACATGAAGCAATAAAAAGGACAGAATATGAAGGGAAAACCTTCTACATCAGGAACCTGAATGACCCAGGATCCAACGAATG
>JAUVCN010000150.1 GCA_030595715.1 Thermoplasmatales archaeon | reverse complement strand
GATCTTGAAATTGCTGAGCGATTTATAGCTGTTATGGAATTTCAAGACACGCACAATGGTGGTATATTATTGACGAACCATTGCTGCTGTGGGTTGAAATTGCGGATACTATTGGTATTGACGGGAGCAATTTACAACCTCCTTTGAAAAAGGAGTGAGTTACGAGTTTTCTTGATCTTTGTTTTTCTTGATTAATGTTAAATTATTGTAGAAAAACAAAATCCGCCCAATGATCCTAAAGATCCTTCAATCCTGGATCATCCTTCTTCCAGTTCTCCACGAACCTGAACAGGAAGGGAGTGAGAAGGATGGTCAGCAGTGTAACGATAATGACTATCGAGAACTCATCGGGAGAAAGTAGACCTTCAACAAGCCCGTACTTGATCAAGATGAACTCGAGAGCTCCCCTTCCACCCATTGCAGTTCCAATCAGCAGAGCTCCCGATGGAGCTATCTTCTTGATCCTTGCTCCGATCCCGCACCCCACGATCTTACCCATGAATGCGAAGAAAGTGAAAGCAAGCACTCCGATCAGTATGTAGAAAAAAGAACTTCCTCCTTCCCGATAAAGGCTTGATCCGAGAAGAATACCGACAACGCCAAAGAATATCGGTGAGAATAGTGAATCCATCATAAGGGTGAAGGTCTCCTTGAACTTCATCCAGTTCACACCCCTGATCAACATGGGATCAGGTAACACCCCCCATCTGCTCAGGATCAGACCTGCCAGATAGACCCCAATGACCTCATGAAGTCCCATCCATCTGGATATGATCCCCAACCCAAGCGCGAACAGGAACCCGATCGATAACAACACCTTGAATCCCTTCCTCGAAAACCTGTCAAGTATCTTCTGTGTCACCTTTGACAGAACATAGAATGTTATCAGAAGGAATGCAGATACTTTGAGGGACGTGAAAAGTAAACTCACGATGGTGGCAGTTGCCCCCTCGAGTTCCCCGACAAAGGGGATCAGGACGCCCGGAGTCCTTGATACGAATGATAGGACAACACCGAGGATGAAAACAGCGATGATATCATCGATGAAACTGGCACCGACAACTATCGTTCTCAACTTATCGAACCTTGTCCTTGAAAGCATGGCAGATGACACCTCAATAGCTGAATTCGAAAGGATCGCCCCGAGGAAGAGGGATGTCTCTATCGAAAGTGAGAAAACAAGCCATGAAAGGACGAATATCGAACCAAATGATACGATAACCCCGAAAGTGCCAACGGCTATGGAGGTCCATTTATACTCCCTGAAGGAAGAGAAATCCGTATGAAGTCCTGAATGGAACATTATCACTATTATGGCGAATTCCGAGAAAGTGATCAGCGTCACCCCTTCCTCCAATAGATTGAGGAATAGAGGAGATAACAGCAGACCACCCATCACCTCGCCTGCTATAGGAGATACCTTCATCTTTCTCACAAGCAATCCAAGGGACCTGCTCAGAAGAAGAAGCAGAAGTAATGCTATCAGGGTATCATCGATCGGTTCGAACCCGAAGAGACCTACCGTCGACTATCCCTCCGAAGTATTGAGGTCCTCTTTCAGGACCACCTTACCATTCCTGAATATCCTGATGGTTCCGGATGAGGAGAGTGCAAATGAAACGGCATCCGTGGCATAAGTTACGGAAGCTGCAGCCAGATGTCTTCCCCCGAGACCTCCTGTTGTCTGGACCTGCGGATCGACGATGATATATCTACCCGCGGAGTGGATCCTCCCTCTTGAATCGATGATGAAGGCCCCATCCAACTGGGAGAACTCCTTTATCGATTCCCAGTTCTCCTTGTTCAGAATGGACCTTACCCCTTCCTCCTGATTATGATAGGGATTGACGACCAGCTGCTTCGATCCCTGCAGGACCTTCTCTGTATCACCCACGATGAAAAGGGTTCCAACCCTTTTTCCCTCTCTGCCCTCGAGGTGAAGCTCGAAAATTATCTTGAGAAGGGATTCCATCACTTCCTTGTCGACCATGTCCGACAGTTCTTCCATGACCCTGTAGAAGGGCATGGCAGCAGAGTTGAACTCCAGGAGGAATTTGAAAGGATAATCAGAGACCAGAAGGACCTCCATATCCGATTTGAAGTAGCCACCAAGGAATATCCTGAAGATGAGCCTCTCTATGAAGTTCATGAAATAGATCGAGTTCTCAAGGTTCCTTGTGTAGGTGTAATAGATCACACCTTCCCTGACATTGATATCCTTACCCTTGGATGTCAGTACTATCGTCTTCTCTGTCCTTACCTGTTCCATCAATGAGGATATAAAATCGACATCATCAGAAACCACTATCGAAAGATCGTAAACCTTTTCCTCGGTGAATAGCAGATCTGCAACTCTAAACATCTTTTACCCACTACCAATCAAACATAATGAATATAAAGGTTTCATATAGGTATCAGATATTAGAGAATATCGAGGTATCGAAGATGGAAAATGAATTCGAGTTATTCCCGTTCATGGAGCTACCCCGGGGGATACTGATAAAAAAGGATGCCCTTGAAGAGGTTGGAAGGGTTTGCAAGAGATTCCATCTCGAAGGCACCGGATTGATCGTATGCGATCCGGTCACCAGGAAGATCGCCGGGAACAAGGTGGCAGAGTCACTATCTGAATTGGGGTATGGTACCGAGCTGATCGAGATCGAGGGAGCCACCGATCGATCCACCGATGTGGTCGAGGAATTCGTGAAGGAGCACGGCGACCATTTCCTCCTGGGAGTCGGCGGGGGAAGGCCCATCGATGTTGCAAAATATGTGGCCTTCAAGAAGGACCTGGAATTCCTGAGCATACCGACAGCTGCATCCCATGACGGGATCGCATCCTCCAGGGCTTCCATAGAAATGGATGGAAGGAAGAAATCCATCAAGGCCAAGGCACCCCTTGGGGTCGTAGCTGACATCGATATCATTTCCAGAGCACCTTACAGATTATTAGCATCCGGTTGTGCCGATATTATCTCCAACTGCACTGCTGTCCTCGATTGGAAACTAGCCCACAGATTGAAGGGGGAACCATTCTCGGAATATTCGGCCGCTCTGTCAGAAATGACCGCAAAGCTGGTCATGCAGAGAGCTGAAGATATCAAACCCAAGCATACTGACCCTATCAGGATAGTTCTGAAAGCACTTGTTAGCTCATCAGTGGCAATGTCCATTGCCGGTTCTTCAAGGCCAGCCTCCGGATCCGAGCATATGTTCGCCCATGCACTCGATGCATTTGCCGAGGATCCGGGATTGCATGGCGAGGAGACAGGAGTGGGCACGATCATGATGATGTATCTCCATGGAGGAGATTGGAAGAGCATCAGGGATTCTCTGATGACGATCGGAGCTCCGGTGGATGCCAGCGGCCTGGGTGTGACAGAAGAAGAGGTGGTGAAGGCACTCCTCGAAGCACACAGGATCCGTCCGAACAGATATACCATTCTGGGAACAGGATTGGAAGAGAAGGCTGCATGGAAGATCGCAAAGGTAACCGGTGTCATAACTTAGGATCCCATCTCTTGACATCGGCAAGCTTCTTGAAGAAAACGGCGAAGACGATCATTCCATAGACCATCGCTGGCACGCTAAATATCCAGAAGAAGGGCTTGATCGGATTGAGATAGATCAAGACAAGAACATTGAAGAATCCAAGGACAATAGAACCTATCAATGCGTTCTTCAACATCTTGGACCTGTTATTTCCCAACGCCATCAATATACCCATGGAACCTCGAATGGTGGCAACACCCGCGGCAAAAATGATCATTCCGAGGACATCATCCCAGTAATAATCGTGATTGACAAGCATCTGACCCATTATGAAAGCGATGTACATCGATGCGGAACCCAGGGCAAATGCAAGCCCCATGAACGATTTATCGGACCTTGTCTTCAATTTCTTCCTGTTCAAATAGACATAATAGAGAAGACATTCGGCCAGCGCAAGACCGAAGGCTGAAACCAATCCAAATGCCGAGATCGAATAATTTACGATGAAGAAAAGATGACCCACTATGACCAAAAGCCCGCCAAAGATACCAATGATAAATGATGTATTGGTCGCCCTGTCATCTATCTTCGATTCATACCTGGCCATTATCGCCCACAGAAGGCCGAAAGTAGGTCCAAGGCCTATTATGAACCCGAGCAGTATGAACAACCGATCCGTCATCGAGCGACCATGAAGTAATGTGGTATTTCTAATTTTTTCCAATTTGATGATATTGTTCCACAAAATAGATTAAACTGCCAGCCACTCAAAGGGTGATGCCAGAGCATAGATGGACCATGTATATTCCTGTCCTGCTAGTCCTGATGCTTTCGGTTCCTCTGGTCCTTGTATCTCAATGGGGTGATTTCGAGAGGTCGAAGGAACTTGCCGATGAGGTCGAAAAAAGTGATAATTTCTTCTCTGGTTTCACCGAGGATACATCGACCACCATCACAATAATCCCCGACACCATAATAGATAACACCATCCCGAATTCCAGGGAAAATATCAATGTCACGGATTCATCTGGAAACACCACCACCATTGAGCAGGATACACCAGGGAGGTCGATCTTCAGTGGATTGTTGAATGCCGGAGTGATGGTGGGAATTGCCATCGCATCGGCCTTCGGCATCTACAAACTGTTCACAAGAAGGAAGAAGTTGACCTTGAAACTGTTCTTCTTGACCGCGCTGGGACTATGCGCTTCGATATCCATCATGCTCTATCTTTACCTTTTTCGGGATTTCCTTGAGAATGCCATGGAGCTCATTATACCCAGGAATACCCTTTTCTACATTGTGATCAGCGGGATCGGACTCGTTATCGGGTCCTTCATTGTTTACAATATCGTATTCAGGTCCCTGGAACCTAAAAGGAAGAATCCAGCTCTGATCGCTTTTTGTATATTATTAGGATCATTCCTTGCAATTGTGCTTCCGGTATGGGCAGTGATACCGTTGATAACCGGAGTTGCCTTATGGGACCTGTGGGCCGCCAAGAGAGGGATCATCAAGGACATGATCACAGAATCGGATAAACAGAGAGATGAGATAAGGGTGGCAAGAAGGGAGGAGATCAAAGCTATGAGGAAGATGGAGGCCATCAGAGGATATCAGGATCCCGATATTCAACAGGGAGCTCCCCCCCATGTCACGGGATCCATCCCAAAGACAAACACTCCAAAAAGGAAGAAGCTGTTCGATATACAACCCGGTGAGGACATCACATCATATGGCCTGTATGAGGGCAAATATTACTCCCTTGGTATCGGTGATTTCATCTTCTTCTCGGTCCTGGTCTCATCGACATTCAAATGGATGATGCTGAAATCTCCGTGGATGGGATTCTATGTCCCGGTAGGATCTGAGGTAATAGCGATCCTGGCAACGGTCCTTGTAATGGCACTTATCTTGCTCGGTCTCAAGAAGACATTGAGCTATCTCGATACCGAGAACGTCATGCCGGGTCTTCCACTATCCGTGTTATTTGGATTGGTGGGATTCTTCGGGGTCGGTATATTCCTGGAGATAGTGAACCTCATCTTCTATGGTGGAATGTTCCAGCCGTTCTGATCGATCTGAAAGATCTCATGACATTGCACCATCTTTTCCAAGCTCCCCGTGGGTCCGCCTGTTTTTTATCATCATTAATTGTAAGGCGGATCTGCGGGATATATTGATAAGAATTGTTGGCCAGGAAAAAACCGTCAGTTATCATTTGGAATCAGTTTTTTCTGAAGGTCCCCGTGGGTCCGCT
>JAUVCN010000067.1 GCA_030595715.1 Thermoplasmatales archaeon | reverse complement strand
GTGTTCCTGGAACTATACCGAAGAAAGGCAGGACAAAGTGGTATCAAACTGTATTTCTGGAGGGAAAGGTCATCCGAGGTCGACTTTGTGATATGTCAAAGGGATGAACCTATCGAATTGATCCAGGTTACGCAAACTCTAGCAAAAAATAATCGAGAAAGAGAGATCAAGGCCCTGAACTCACTCGGTGATGAGCTCGGATGTGATAAGAGAAAGATCATAACATGGACGGGAGAGGAAGAGGCGGAAAATGGTATTGAAGTGGAAGCTCTCTGGAGGTTCTTGTTAGAAAAGCGTGATATCAAATAAGAGTTCGATTTGAAAAAGAAGTAGATTGGTGGTTGATCCAATGTCACAGAAGGTCCACATAAGGAACGATCTCCGCAAAGAAGACCTGAAGGAGATCGAGGATCTGCATGAGACCATCTACTCCGCGGAATATGGTTTCAACGAGGAATTCGCAGATTACGTCAGAGAAACACTGAAAGAGTTTGACAGACCGCTTTCCGACCGGGAAAAGATCTGGATAGTGGAGAAGGACGAAAGGATCATGGGTTGCCTTGCTGTGGTGAAGCATTCAGAGCATGTTGCTCAGATGAGATGGTTCCTGGTACACCCGGAACTCCGAGGAAACGGGATCGGGACCAGGATGTTCAAAGAGGCAGTTGAATTCATCGATGAATGCGGTTATACATCAGCATTTCTCTATACTCAAGATATTCTGCACACTGCAGCGATGGTCTACAGGAAGTTTGGATTTGAGATTGTGAAAGAGAAGATCGAGGAGATGTGGGGGCAGAAGCTGGTCGGTCAGAGATATGGAAGAATATTTGAATAGATATTGACCGCTTATGAAAATCCACCTTTCATCCATTGACTTCAAAATATCAACGGACCTTCAGATCGAACTGGAGGACCACCTGTTTGTTCATATTCATTCCTCGATCTGGCCTCCTCTCCTCTTCTTGAAGACCCAGAAGATAGAAAATGAGATCAATATCAGCAGAACAATGATGATCAAAAGAGGGATGAGCATTCCTTCTTTTACTTCATTCTCCTTGCCGGTCGCTTCTTCCGAGATCTTTGCAAGTGTTACTGGAGTGGCGATATCGTCACCTTCTCCCAGAGTTATCTCGTATGACTCGAACGGCATATATCCAACTGCCGATATGCTCAACACATAGGTTCCAGGATCCAGACCTTCAAAGATGAACGCTCCATCCGAACCGGTCGTTATCGAAATACTTGAACCCACCATTCTGACGATGGCTCCTGCAATTGGAGCTCCGTCCACATCTCGGACGATTCCTCTAAGAACAGCCTTTTCAATGAACGGTATCACGATCTTTTCAAGTTCGATGGTCAGGATCGTCACATTTCCTGCTTCGATGAGAACGGTAGACCCTTTGGAGTGATATTCTTGAACACTGGCCCAGATTATCAATGAACCAGGTTCAAGGTCCATCAATTCGAAATTCCCTTCATCATCTGTTGTCGCCAATACACCATCCACGCCGTCGATGGTGATATTTGCGCCAACAAGTGGGTCCCCTGTCTCGGCACCGATGACCGACCCGTTGATCGATCCCAGTTGTGGAATGATCGGGCTTTTCACCAGACGTATCTCGATCTCGTTGTACTTGTCAGGGAGCTCTATCAAGATAATTGTGTCCTTAGTATGGTATCCATCCTTGGAAGATATAATGGTGAAATTATCAGAAACAAGGCCAGTGAATACAAATATCCCCGTGAGGCTGGTAATACGTGTTTCGATCACTGTCCCGTTCTCTGTGAAAACGAGCTTGATCTGAACACCATCCAATGGTGATCCGGACACGTCATCTACAACCGAACCATGTACCTCGAAATTTAATAGCAGGGGGTCCAGTCGGACCCCGACCTCGAGGTCCTCCCCCTCCTTCAATTGAAAATCGATACTTCCATTGAGATACAACTCGGACCAAACCCTTATCAGATAATTGCTAGCAGGGACCTGCGAGAAAATAAAGGAACCATTCTCGTCGGTGAGGTTCTCAAGGATCAATGAGGACCCTCTGAATAGTGCAACCGTGGCATTTCCGATCGGGAGACCGGTCTCGTTATCCAGGACCATCAATGAGATGTTGCCCTTGGGCCTCGGTAATATGTCAAGTTCGAATTGAACCAAATTGTCATTTTCATCGAGTTCTTCGATCATGTCTTCCGGGTCCAGGTGGACCTTCAATTCCATTCCTCCGACCACTCCGGTGGTGTTCAGGGTCCAAATGATCGTTGCTGATGCACCCGGAAGGACCTCTTCAGTGAACACTACCGGTTCCAATGGGGTCTCATTCAATTCAAATCCGATCTCGATTTCTCCTACCGGGGAGGTTCCATCGTTGTGAAATGTGATATTGACCGGATATTCTTCCTCGGTCATTTTGAGATCATCCGAGATGACCACATCTTCGAGTTCGATCGAAAGGTCCGGCAACCTCGTGACCTCGAGGAGAACAACATCGTCCGGTGCCATGTCAAGATGTACCGTCACAGGCAGGTCCGTGCTTCGCAACAGGACCTCTCTCACACCGTTCTTCGTGATGATCACGGACCATTTTCCATCCTCCAGATCATACTTTTGAAGTTCGATATCGAATGATCTGCTCGTCAGGTCCCAGTTCACCAGGGTATGCCCGATATTGCCATTGTCATCTTTCCAGGCAGAGTTGAGGATCGACCTCTCGTGGAACGGGTTTCCGATCGATCCATTGGAATAAAAATACCAATCCACCAGTATATCAGGAACATCCAGAGTGGGAGCTCTCAGAGGTTTTCCCCTTATCAGGTAATCGTTCGCATATCCTGCGGATGCCCTAACTGTTGTGTTGTAGAGGGAGATCACATCGGACCTCAGGTTTTCGCTCCTATCACCGCTTCCGGAGACGATCTCTCCCGTGATGAAACCTCTGGCAATGGACCTTCTCATCTGTTTGGTGAACAGTTCCGGATAGTTCAGGTTCATGGGGATCGGTTCAGCGAATGAGGTAACATGCTCATGGTAGACATGAGAGAAGAAAGGAACGAATTCAACATCATCTCCCAACTTCTCTACTGCAATGGGATAGATCATGAATTCAGGGGAATTGTCCCTGCTTACGTATGTATCGACATACGGAAGATAGAATTCACACGGCTCTTCCATGGATATTATCAGGTCCGGATTTTCCGCTCTTCCGTTGATCCTGCTATCTTGGAGAATGGAAAGATATGCCTCGGAGATCTCCTTGCTGTAACCCAATGGATGGCCGTGAGAGGCATTGTAGCAAGGAAATATCGACCCTATCGGGAACTCATCTATCTGGACAGCATCAACCCCAAGGTCCAGACATGACATCAGATTGTTCACAACTGTGTCATGCCAGAAATCGGTCATCGGATCCATCCTGGCACTGGTCCAGTTGAGAATGAGATAACCAGCATCGATCGTTGGATCCCCATTTGCATCAATGCATGCCCAGGGTTTCCCAATAGTATTGAAGAATTCCCAATCCTCGTAACCGATATCACCTCTTCCGATCCTCCAGACACTTCCCGAGATATAGAGCAGGACATGATCACCATTCCCGGATATCTCGGCTGTGGCATTCTTGAAGTTCTCTTCACCTGCGGCAGGTGGGAAATAATCAGGACCAACCCATGCGCCGTTCTTGGCCCAAGCGAAGATCAGATGTGTCGTGTTCACACCGGTCAGTTCAGAGAACTCCGTGGTGATGTTCACGATATCCGTCAATCGATTGTGGATTATATCGGCATCCCTGTTGGAAGATGAGACGATCGATGTCTTCGAGAACCATTCGGGAGTATCCTTGTCTTCATAGACCTTGCCACCGGAGACGAAAGGAGTGGTCGCGGCCCACTCCCGATATATCTCGGCAGCATCGAGCCAATCCCCCTCGAAGCTTCCCACCATGCACTCGTAGTCCATGACATGGTCATTTCCAATCGATTCAGGTATCATATGCTGGAAGAAACCTGTGAAGTGCTTGTCTCCACCCCATTCCATCCAATCGAGCGATGGCTTCTTCGGGTGACCTCTGGTATCATAGGCCGCCATGTACAGGCCTGTCTCATCAGGATCGTAATGGCACATGACCTGCATCGAGGCGGTTGATGGATACATCTCCGTCATGTGCATGTCACCGTAATGTGAAAGCGGGTCCTTCATAACCATCCCATCACCAATGGGATAGAACACCTCATCATCATTGCCTTCATCACCGATGCTGCCCAGACCCCAGATCACAGGGAAATAAAGGGATTTAACGATGAACTCCTCATCATTTTCGATATCCAGCCTGAACCCCGCCATACGTGAATTATTTTCAAGGGTTATGGTAACCGTTGCGTTCAGGTCCTTCCCTTTGAACCTATTGTATTCCATGACGACCCTGGAATGGTCATTTGATGTCTCATTCGAGTATATGATAGATCCCGCATCCCACTGGATGACGATATCATGAGAGCTTCCTGTCCAGTAATAGATCATTAAAATAATAGGAGGAGGGACCTTGTTACCCCTTAGATCGATACCTGTCGCCTTGTCTATTATCTTGGAGATCCCCCCACCAGTATCCTTGCTCAGTACGATCTCTATGTGCGCGTTACCGATAGTTATCGTGGATGCGTCCTCATTGACATAAGTGTCGCCCAACTCCCGAGCGGGAGCTCCAACTTTCGATCCCATCAATGTTTCCTTTTCTTCAGTTCCTGCTCCGACCGATGCAAAGGTTCCAAGGAGCAACAGAATGGTAAATATCGTTATCATGGACCTTTTCATTTCGATACCTTCCTTCCATCGATGGTAAGTGATTGTAATTGTCTGTTATTTAAGATATCAAACCCCACGGTGAAAGTTCTCTCAGTAAAGGAAAAATTGTTATTTTGATCGAAAAAATGATGAAAGTTACAATACCTTTCCTACTTTCAGATACACACCGCATTTGCAGAGAACAGAGATATGAACTGAAGCTCAATTGATCAGGAGATGACACAACTAAAAACTGTTTATTTTTTGACCAAATAATAATTATCGCCTCTTTCATCTATTTGCCAGGAACTGTAATGGAAATAATTATATTAACGTAACAACAATCTCCGATCATATCCTTCAGGAGATACTCCGATGAGAACATTGAATGAGATCATATCTATCATTCAGGAAATGAAACCGGAATTGGAAAAAAATTTCAAAGTAATAAGGATTGGAATATTCGGGTCTTTCGTTCGTGCTGAAGAGAAACAAGGAAGTGATATTGATATTATCGTTGAATTGTCTGAACCGATAGGTCTGGACCTGATAGATCTTATTGATCATCTTGAAGAAAGGATCGGGATCAAGGTTGATCTCGTTACGACCAAGAGCCTGAGATCGGAATTCGAGGAAGAAATTTTTAAAGAGGCGGTCTTTACTTGAAAAGAACAGATCAACATTTCATCAATGATATTCGAAATTCCATTGAGAAAATAGATAGATACACTCGGGAAATGGAATACGAGGACCTGGTGGGAAATGACCTAGTTAAAGATGCAGTAATAAGAAATCTGGAGATCATGGGGGAAGCTGCAAAGAACCTTGATAGGGATGTCCATCTTCAAAATCGATCCATACCCTGGAAGAAGATCATTGGACTCAGAAATATCATTTCACATTCGTATTTTGGGATCGATTGGGAGAACATATGGAAGATAATAAAGGATGATATTCCCCGGTTCAAAGAAGATCTGGAAAACATCAAAACGAACTGATCCGGCCTACCGCACGAGAAATACAATTGGATCGGTCCATTCATAATTGATGAGTTGATCATCATTGAACATGATCCATCTTGCCTATCATTACGATCATGATCCTGTCCCGGATCTGATCATCAGGGGATCTCTGCGACTGATGCACTTCGAATATCACCCAAGTGATCATCACCGTTCTCTCTTCCTTCGGCCCTCTTCAGCAATGTATCCCGTCTCATCATTCAAGACTCAAATCAGGTCTGATCTGAAAATTATCAACCTTCCATCGACCCTGAAGGTCGGATCTCCAAATCTTTCGGCAATGTACTCGACGGTCCTTTCATGATAGAAGAACAGATGGGTCTCATCATCCTTGTAATGCCATTTGCCGAAATCGATGTTGTCACGATACAGTTCGGTCAGGCAGAATATCTTCCCTCCGGGGTTTAAAAGTGAAAAAAGGGTTCGGAATTCCTTCTCCGGTCGATTGAAGTGTTCCATTACCTCTGACAGGATGATGTAATCGTATTTTCGTGAAAGAACGGTCTTGTCCGCATGGAAGAAAGGGTCGTAGAGATCAATATCGAATCCCTTCCTCTTCAACAGATACGATATCACGGGACCTTCCCCGCATCCGAAATCAAGACCCTTGTGTCCACTTGAAAAAGACCCGAGTACCGCATCAACAAGGGGTTGAACGAATCTCTGGTAACCGAGGTCCATGACATCATTGTTATGGGTCTCATATCTCTTCTTCTCATCTTCTTCATCTTGATGATATTCCGGCAATAGAAAAACCCCAGAACACAGCTCACATCGATGGTATTCACCCAGGGGCCCGATGTAAAAGGGTGAAGCGTTGGAATTGCACAGGGGGCACTTCATCAAGCGTCCTGAAGCTTATACGGACATAAATGTTATCGGTAAAATTCCTCCTGTTGTAACAGGGAGAAGAAAATGATGCTTCCATATCAAATAGAAGGGTCCTCCACCTTTCCCATGTAGAGGAGTTTATATGGATCTGCACAAATTAAAAGCTTAATTTGACCAAACAAGTGCACATATTCATTATATATTATGCAGTTGACTGCACAATTTTAAATACTCTTAGGACGTTTCAGTTTCATGGACGAGGCCATCCTGAGAATGATCCTTCTGGGACAGAAGGATGAAAAGAACAGGATCCTGAAAGATGAGAACCTCATAGAACGAGAATACCTCGAGAAAACAAGACCGCTCCTTCGGTCCGCCTCCACAAAGGTGATATTTGGCGTCCGTAGATCTGGAAAATCGACCCTGGCCCATCAACTTCTATCAGACCATGAATATGCATATATCAATTTTGATGACGAGCGATTGGTAGGGATCACAAAGGAGGAGCTGGACCATGTATTTCAGATATCATGCGGACTCATTGATCAACCAACCCACGCTCTCCTGGATGAGATCCAGAATGTGCCCGGCTGGGAGCTTTTCATCAACAGGCTCCAAAGAGAAGGGATGAATGTGATCATCACGGGCAGTAGTGCAAACCTTTTAAGCACCGAACTGTCCACCCACCTGACAGGAAGATACCTGCCGATATTCATGCTACCATTCTCGTTTCGTGAATCTCTCATTGCCAGAGGATCCGGCATCCCGGCAAGGGGTGAGATAACAACGAGAAAAGCTGAGCACCTGAAAACAAGAGCAGAGGAATATCTTCGATCGGGTGGATTCCCCCAGGTGGTCCTGGACCCTGCCAACGCCCGATTATACCTCAATACACTTTACAATGATATCATCAACAAGGATGTCATAGGTCGATTTCACCCCAAGTATGTCCGAACTCTCCGCGAACTGGCTTTATTCCTTACCAGTTCAAGCTCCAATCTTATGACCTATTCCAGCCTGAAGAGACGTTTTGACCTGAGCAGCACGCATACAGTGATGAACTATGTGAATTATCTGACAGAGGCGTCGATCCTGATGATCGTTGACAAATTCACCTTCAGGCAGAAGGAGAGATCCACTTCTCCCAAAAAGGTATATTCCATTGATACCGGTATTGTGGAGCTCCTCTCCATATCTCCCGGAGATCAGATAGCGAACCTTCTTGAAAATGCAGTATTTCTGGATCTGATCAGAAGAAATTACCTGGATCCGACCTTTTCCATCAACTACTGGAGGGATTATCAGGACCACGAGGTGGACCTGGTCCTTTCAAGAAACCGAAAGGTGGAGAGACTCATTCAGGTCTCGATGATATCAGATATTGCTGATATGAACAAGAGGGAGATCCGGTCCCTTGTGAAAGCGTCGAAGGAGCTTCGATGCGAGGATCTCCTTCTCATCACCTGGGGCCTCGAGGGAGAGGTGGAGGAAAAAGGTCAAAAGATCAAGATGATACCTTTCTGGAAATGGGCAATATACGTGTAGAATGGTGCCCAGACATCCACAGGATGAGGTCATTCATATCAAACAGAGGGGTCCTCCACCTTTCCCATGAACAGGACCTGCCCGGTCTCTTTGTGCTCGATGAGGAAGATGAATGGATGGTCCGCCCTGAATTCGATCGGTTCAGGTTCGTCCCCACCGCCGATGCCACCATATTCTTGCATCACTACAGCAGTGGCTGCTGCCGCTTCGGTTCCCTCCTCGTTGACCTCAACGAAGGATTGGTGGATCACTTCACTGATATAGAGGTCGTCATCTCCATTTTCCTTTATACCGCTGAAGTCAGCATTGACCTCATCAAAGGCGAGAGGCATTCCCATCTCCTTCAGGTCCTCGTTGAGTTTGTACTTCAGCTCGAACTTGAATCTGGGCAGATAGATATCGACCCATTCACCATACATTTCCGATTTGAGATCGTTCAGGTATTCCCGATCGATAATGGACTCCATTGTGGATATGTCATCCCCCTTTGGAAGCAGGATATACATTGACAGCTCTTCGTCCTTGTAGGGGAGCTGAAGCATCTGTACATCGCTGTTTTCCGCATAGTTCATGTCGATCTCCTCATCGCATATGTTCATAAGGTCAACACTCTTCGTTCCACCGCTTGACAGATAGAAATCCTGCTCTTCCGTCGCCTCTTCATCGAACTGCCATTTCCAGTTGGCCTTGAAGTAGATTGCATTCGTGAGTATCAGATAGGTGAGAGGAGTTATCACGCCGGGGGATATCAGGTCCTTGATCCGATCATTCGTTTCCCCTTCCACCCAGCTATTTATTGTATCTGCAGAACCCGAAGGATCACCGGCAAAATCAAGTTCCTGCCCCCCGGCCAGGTAATGGTTCTCGATGGTATCCTGATAAAGGTCATTCAGGTCCTCTCCCTGTTTTAACCAGTAAGCGTTTGCTGTGCTCAGCTCGTAGCTTGTCCCTCCGGGATTTAGCTGGGACTGCAGGGACCTTATCATCGCTCTTCTTTCTATATCATCTGCCGGAAGCTCTATCACGCTCAAGATCTCGGCAGCTGTCTCTCCCCTTGCCCCTTCGTATGCCATACCAAGAGCGATCGCTATCGAATATGGAGAGAAGAATACATTATCGGTCCCGTTGATGAGTTGTCTGTACATATCGAATGAGAACTCGTTCGATGAGTTCACGTATTCGTTCATCCCAATATACTGGGATTCATAAGTCACAGGTCCTCTTTCCCTATCGTCATCACCAAGGTCCAGACATCCTGACAGGAATGCAACCGAGATCATCAAGGCGATCGACAAGATACCAAATATTTTCATTCAGGTCCCTTCCATACTCCAATAAGTTCAGGGGATTATAAAATGAATGGAACAGAATTTGGACATGTCATGAAAGTTTGAAGGGGTGGATAATGTTAAAAAAAAAGGTCTATCTCATTATAAGATGTTCTGATGGCTTCATAGATCAACTTCCACAATAAAGATAATGGACATATTGACATTACATGGCTGTGGGATTGAAATGAAAAATGGTCGATCGATCGGTTTCATCATGGTGATCATGTTCATAATAACAGGTATTCTTCCGTTACTTGATACGGAAGGCATACAATCCGGACCAATTGTTCAGGTTACAATTGATGGCCAGTTCATAGAGGTGGGCACGGAGACGACGGTCACTGTTTTCGTCTACGAGATGGATGGAGAGGTGCAGGTCGGGATCGCACTGAAGACCGTAACACCTTCTGTCACACTGGGTTCGATCGAACCCGGATCGTTGGTGACCGATGTTAATGGATACTGCCAGTTCACCTATCATGCCCCGGATGAGATAGAAGGACCAACGGATGTGACAGTGACCGCAACCGTCGAGAATGGAGCGATCGATATTCAGGGATCAAAGGACCTCAAGGTCACCTACAAATTGTATGCAGTCGTCACAGGACCTGACCAGATAGAAAAGGGTGGAAAATATCAGGCCTATACGGTCACGGTCCTTGCAAATGGTGAACCTCAACCTGGTTCATATTTGACAATAACAGCCTGGGGGGCGGGAACTCTTGGGAATTATGGAAGGGAAACGAATTCCACCGGAGAGTCGTCCTTCACCATCACTCCGGAGGATAGGACAGGATCCATAACGGTTACCATCCAACTTGGTAAACAAGATCACATGTCCTCCGCTATTTCGAAAATGATCTATGTTGTGGAAGAATTGGATCCACTTGATATAGAGGTGGTCTATGATGAGCATCCTTTTAAAAACTGGGGGGCTCACAGGTTCGGGGTGAAAGTTACCAGAGGGGGAACGATCGTTCCGGACATCGATGTCTGGTTCACGGCAAGCAGAGGTCATTTTCTCGAGAATATCATCAGTACCGGTTCCGAAGGCACAGCTTGGGCGGTTCACATCGCATCATCACTCTCAAACGATAAGTGGTCTGGAGACGTGACAATCAACATCTCGGTGAATGACGGAGCGGAGAGGATATCCTGGACCGAGGACTTCTTTGTGGATGATAGATATGTGGACCTCAATGCAAAACTTGAAACATATACTGGATATGGATTGAAAAATGGGCAGGTTTTTCCTGGAGATGTCATTACTGATACTCCCCATATCAAAGAGGTTACGATCGCCGGGAGAATAGACCATAGCGCGGATATGACCCTGGACTTCATATTGGAGGACCCTGAAGATAACATTGTTTCATCAATGATCATTGCAGATGGATTGGACTCATTTGATTCACGGACCATTTTCAATGATATTGTAAATTTGTATACAGTTCCAGCCGACCCGGTGGAAGGCAACTACACCTTGACCTATCGATTGAAGGACAGAGAT
This sequence comes from Thermoplasmatales archaeon, assembly GCA_030595715.1. Lineage (GTDB taxonomy): Archaea > Thermoplasmatota > Penumbrarchaeia > Penumbrarchaeales > Penumbrarchaeaceae > Penumbrarchaeum. The sequence goes on along the minus strand of JAUVCN010000067.1, from coordinate 4,673 downwards.
GGAATTCACACATACAAGGAACTTCTAATGTGGTACCAGGTCCATGTTTCAAAGGAGGGAATCGGTGATTGGACATTCATGTACTATTTTGCAGGTGACAATGACCTTGCAACTATTATGGATCGAGTAACAGATAGACTTGATAACGAAGGGACAGGGGGGAAGTTCAACGCATTTTCATTCTTTGACAGGAGCTATAAATTCAATGATGTGGAGCCCTATGATGGACCCCAACAAGATGGGGCGAGGAAATGGGATATTGATGATAAGAAAAGTCATGGGACGTTCTATCATGATCAGGTCCAAAGTGACGAATCTTCTACATTGATGGATTTCATGAGGTGGGCATCATTCCTGGGTCCTGCTGAAAACTATTGTCTGGTTCTAAGCGACCATGGATATGGACATCACGGAATCTGTGAAGAAGAGAGATCCTTTACAACGGATATCATGAAACCTAATAAGATCGCAGGTGTATTGAATACATTTTCTCATCACAGAAGAAAAATTGAAGTGATAGTTCTCTCGGGTTGTAAAATGGCAGAATTGAGTACTTCAGCTCGATTGGCCCCATATGTCAATTATCAGGTTTCTCCTCAGACGGACCTCTATAAACATCACGGTCTTGATACTCAAAAAGTCTTCAGCCATTTGAAGAGCAATTATGATTGGGACTCACATACACCCAATCCTATCCAGGTGGGATCTGATTTTCTGTCTGGGTTCAATGAGGTGGCAGGTGGAACTGAATTTGATGCTCAGGTTTCACTTTTCGATTCCAATATTCTACTGGAATTTATTTCAGCATATAATGACCTGTTCAAGGACATTGTTGAAAACTGGTCCCTACTTGGAGAAACCATATATGATGCCTACATGGAAGTTGAAAAACGAGAAGGTCCCTGGGAGGGGAAATTCGAATATGCTGACCTCTTACAATTCCTCTATTCAATTAGAGATCATCTGATAGGATACATCAATCATCCTGTCGGTCATTCAATATTCACCTCTACCATGGAACTTATCGATTCTTACGAAGATGTGATCATCAACTCAAATTCCATCGATGGTGATTGCGGTTTGAATGTTCAGATGCCGCGTAGGGAAACCTATCTTGCAATGGATCAATATCTGAGTTATTATTGGAACAGTGTCTATGATAATTTCAGGAGATGTGTATCCCTGATATTCAACCACGACAATCCAAATGCAGGTTCTGATGATGAGGATGAAGATGATGATATCTTTAACCCCCTCGATCCTGTGGACGGACAGATAATTGACGAGGATGGGATAGGAGATGCGGTCGTTATCAACCTCAACCCGAGACAGAATTACACCAGAGCAGTAACCAAGATAATTCTGGATTGCCACATGGCCGGAACCCTGGGGTCCGGCCCCACCAATGGATCTCTTAAGCTGAGAAGGGTGATCGAAGGGTCGAACGAAGATCAGCAGATCAAATTGAAGTTCCCCGAAAGAGGGGTCTATAACATTGCTATCAAGGTCCTGGATGAAGATAACAGGATCATTCAGGAGGATCGAGTCGGTCCATTCTTCATGAATGTATCGAACATCACCGACCCCGAACCGAACATCTCGATCGGGTCATCCTTATCAGATATTTACGTTGGAGACGAGATCGAGTTTACCACCGACATTCAGGATATATCCGGATATGAGATCTCGTGGGACCTTGATCATCGTGATGGTGTGTACATCGATTCATTCTCGGACAAGGTGCAATGGAGATACATGAGAAGTGGGAACGTCTCGGTGAACTGCGTCATATCGGATGGCATATGGACCTACAGCGAATGCCTGGATATCGAGGTCCTGGAAAAGGTCGGTAACGAACCACCTGTCGCAGGGATGACGGCAAGATTGGTCGATAATGTCACGATGATCCTGGATGGCGCGGTACTTTCATCGGATCCGGAAGCGGGATCTTTGGAATACCGGTTCAACTTCGGAGATGGCAACTGGACCGATTGGGATGATGGGGGAATTACGACACATCGATATTCCAATGAGGGCATATACAACTGCTCATTGATCGTAAGGGATAGAAGAGGTAACACATCGGATAGGGTTTATTTGAAGGTCGATACACGGGACCTGTCCGCATTGCCGAATATTGGTGAGCTCCCCTTGAAGAAAAGTGCGAACGTTGGTATGGAGGTCGTAATCGATATACCGGAGACCGGAACAGATGACGGGCTGTTGTTCTTCATCGACTGGGGTGATGGTAATTCAACACGGGATTACAGCCCTGATATGATCTTCAAGCACACCTATTCGGTCGAAGGCGATTTCTATCTCACGATCAGGGCAATGGATCCAGATGGATTGGAGACACTGGAACATATCCTGATCGAGGTCCATGGAGAGGAAGATGAAGGTCCGTTTCCGATCCTTGTTCCAATATTGATCGGGGTGGCCCTCCTTCTTATCATGATCATCGTTCTGGTGGTATTTGTTACCAGAAGAGGGACCTCCATAGAAGAATAGTACCCGTGTAAGTGTCTCCGATGATCGGTAATGTGTTTGTTCAGAGTGATACTGAACCTCCGGAGGTCCGTATCCACTATCTCAAAGAGAATTGAAACCAAGTTCAAAGGCTTTCAGATTGACATCCAACGCTTTCTTTGGAACGTTCTCCTTCACCGCTTCCACCATATGCTCCTTTCCGACGGGGAAGCCAGGGGATGCTGCAAGGGCACCTACCATAACAACGTTCACGGTCTGTGGGTTTCCGGCCTCCATGGCAAGCGCCATGGCATCCACCTCGACCACCCTTGCACCCGTTGATCGGATACGTGAAAGGACCTTATCGTAGGTGATATATGCCTCTATCTCTCCCTTGGCAAGCATCTGTGTCTCTATGGGCGGGTGGTCCATTCTGGTGTTGGTTATGACCATGCCCCCTTCCTTCAGGAAGGGTAGATGTCTGAGAGCTTCCATCGGTTCCAGTGAGAGCAGTACATCGGCCTCTCCGTAAGGTACCAGTGGTGACATGACATTCTCCCCTATCCGCTGATGGGCAATGACGGAACCTCCCCTCTGGGAGAGGCCGTGGAGTTCACCCGAAACGACGTTCAGCCCGGACCTGGCACAGGCCTCACCCACGATATTTGCCATCATGACGACACCCTGTCCGCCTACCCCGCAGTCTATCATGTTGAAATATTCACCGCTCACTGTACCACCTCCTTCTTTGATGTGGCCTCAAGATATTCGTCATAGTCTTCTCTGGTGTAGTACACCCTGTCCTCTCCTCCTTTCAGTGTTGCAGTGGACCTGATCGCTCCGAATCCACACATCTGGGCACATTCCCCGCATCCAACGCATACGGCGGGATCGATCAGTGACTTTCCATCGGCTGGATCGATGGATATCGCAGGGCAGAGGAAATCCTTGATGCAGTTGTATGGGGCCTTGCATTTTTCCTTATCAACGAAGAATGGGACAGGCTTCGCTCCCTGTCTCCTGAGGTTCCTGAAATGGTACAGGGCGCATTCTCCGTGAGATATGATCGCAGATACACCCTTGTGGTCCAGAGCTTCCTTGATAAGGGCCCGGTTCTTCCTTATCTGGAACGAGTTGATGTTCACTATCTTCCCGACACCTATCGCCCTTAGCAACCCTTCGAGGTCTATTGATACTCCCTCCTTCCCACCAATGGTCCCGATCTCTGCCGGATGGGTCTGCTGTCCGGTCATGGCAGTAACGGAATTGTGAAGGACGATAATGGTCATGTCCCTCTTGTTGTGTACCGCGTTCACGATCCCGGGAAGACCCGCGTGGAATATGGTCGAATCTCCAATTGCGACCACCACCTTCTCCTCGGCCGAGATGCTCACACCCGCACCAATTCCCAGAGATGCTCCCATGCACAACTGTGAATCGGAGAACTCCAACGGTGGAAGTACGAGCATTGTATAACAGCCGATATCGTTCGAGAAGTAGATGGGAGTCTTTCCGGTAGCTCTTCTCAGAGCAGTGAAGGTACCTCTATGAGGGCATCCGGCACAGAAACCGGGGGGCCTGATAGGTAGGATGTCAGCCAGCTTCTCGATCCTCTCCTTGTGGGCCAGATGGTCCAGTGGGGGTTTGGTACCGGTTGCTTCGGAAAGGGCCTTCACGAGTATCGGTACGTTGTACTCCGAGAACTCGGTGAACGGACCGAACCCCTTTCCAAGTATCTTTATATCTATTTCATCTTCTTGTGCATAACCTTTGGTAAACCCTTCAATATAAGGCGAGAGCTCCTCCACAACCATCAAGGTGGTTACCCTTTTCATGAACTCCTTCATCCTTCCTTCAGGAAGTGGATTGATGAGTCCGGGTTTGAAGATCCTTGCCTTGATACCAAGCTCCTTCAGGGCCTCTACAGTATAATTGTAGGTAACGCCTGATACGATGATCCCTATATCATATCCCTCCGCTTCAGGGATACCTTCATTGAGCGTGGTCCCATCAAAGAAAAGCTCTTTGTTGAAGGGATTAAGATCGGAATCCTTCTTCATTGCTTCCATCCTCTTGAGTATCCGCAGTTTCCCCCTCCTTGCTGTCGCACCGACCGCGGAGTAATTGATCCTGTCATCATCGAACCTGACCTTCTTGAAGGGTGTCCTCTCCATTTTCGATGTTCTCACGATACTGGATTGATG
>JAUVCN010000069.1 GCA_030595715.1 Thermoplasmatales archaeon | reverse complement strand
TGATGATGGCCATTGGAGGTTTTGCCTCCGGATCGCCACTCGCGACGATCGGAGCCCAGAGAGAGATGGTCATGATGATGTCATATGAACTTCCACTCTCTGTTGTGATCCTGGCAATAGCCTGGAGGATCACACAGTTCGACGCAGGGTTGAATGCTTTCGATCTTTCGGTCATTGGAAGTCCGGATAACAGTCTATGGACACTCACCGGAGTGGGAGCACTTGGAATAGGAGGAGCGGTACTGCTTACCGTTGTATTCTTCCTTATCATCCCGTCAGAGCTCTCCAAGATCCCATTCGATGCTCCAGAGGCAGAGACGGAGATAGGTGGAGGGATCATCGCTGAATACAGCGGGAACAATCTTGCCATGTTCTATCTGGCAGATGCTATAAAGACAGTGGCATTCACGTCACTTGCGATCGCTCTGTTCTTCCCATACAACTTCTCTCCGGTGATCGAGCAGGTGTTCAGTACGAGTCTGAACGATCCGATCTCATGGGGGATAGATATTGCATTCTGGCTGTTGAAGATCGAGGTCCTGTACTTCTTGGCGGTGACCGTAATAAGGGTAGGTGCGGCGAGGTTGAAGATAGACAAACTTTCCTGGTTCTATCTGGTACCATTGTCGATCATAGGAATACTCGGCATTATCCTGCTGTATCTGGATACTTTGGTGTGAGGTGATGAAAGATGGTTACGCATGCATTCTTCGAACTTCTGAAACAGTTCTTCTCTGACCCCGCGACCAACCCCTTCCCGCTGAAACATGCACCGAAGAACGTCCATGGTGCCCTGAAGAAGGTAGAGGCCGGAAAAGTATCACTGAACCCACCGGTGGAGGTTCCACCCGGATTCAGAGGTAAGGTGGAGTACGACAGGGAAGCCTGTATCGGTTGTCAGATGTGTATCAAGGTATGTCCTTCACAGACGATCGAGTTCATTCCCGACGGCAGAAAGGTCAAGTTCTACATGTCAAGGTGTACCTTCTGTGCTCTTTGCACGGAGATCTGTCCCAAGAACTGTATCAGGATGTCCGATACTTTCCTGATGGCAAATCTGGACAAGGACGGACCTGATATGATGGTGATCGATTCCGGGAACTGGACAGCCGAAAACAAGGCGAAGGAACCTCAAAAGCCAGAACCTAAGAAAGCGGAGCCAAAGAAGGAAGAACCTAAAAAACCCTCTTGAATTGATATTTCACAACGCAAGATGAAAATGACAAGCGGGTTTTTTCGTAAGTCTCTTTCGTCACTGGAAATTATCTTGTAACTTGCTATCGTCACTTTAACATCTATACGCAAGTTCAAGACACAGCAGCACTGGAACGTCGATTGATCATTGCCAGTGTGTGTGTCTGGGAATTATATATCGACATTACATTATTCCGCTTTTCCCAGATCGAGACTTCGAAACCCAGGATAATGTGTCAAAATAACCTCGTAACTTTCTTTCGTCAATTCAATATTGAAACGCAAGTTCGAGATGCAGCAACACCAGATCGACAATTACATAGCACTGGTGTGCGCACTTGGGAAACACATATGGATCGGTTATCTAATATTTTTCCCAAGTCACAATAGATTGTCTATACTTATCTACTATTGTGCGGGGCTATGAAAACCAGATGTCATCAGCTAGGAATATTTTCATACCAAAGAAGCTCCAAAAGTGCCTGAACCAAAGAAAGAATGAGGTTCAATGGATATGTTCGGGGTTCTTGATAAGGACCCCAAATCTTTTTTATTTTCGACCTTATGATGATCTACATTAAGGGAAAATGAGTGAATATGATCAATTAATGGACATGATCTCTTTATTATCAATTTCAGTATTCTCAATTCCCGGGTTCGCATCAATTCCATTCACATCTATCTTTTCTGTTTTCTTCTTCTTCATGTAAATAAAATAGAAGGCCAATGATAATGCCACGGCGATTACCAACGCCGAGAATGCAAATATAATTGGGTTGATGGTTCTTTCCTTTTCTCTGACAATTACAAGGAACCTCGTGGTATTATGATTTCCTGCTTCGTCAAACACAATAACTTCGACATTGAATTGACCTGATCCCTTGAATTGCCCTTCCCATAAATCCCCCTCAATATTGAATGGAAGACCATTCCATTCTACTCTCTCGATCCCAATATTATCGGTTGCTTCTATTTCCAACTTCAATATTTTTCCTTCCATGATCGAAATATTTTCGATGTGATTGATCGAAGGTGATATAATATCCAATAATTGGATACTGAAAGGACCGGTACTATTCTCATTTCCCGAAGAGTCGGTTATGTGGAATGTTATCGAAATTTCACCTGTTTCATTGACTGGACCATTCAATTTCCAGATGCTGACATCATTGACAGAGGACTGATTGTCGAAGTAACTTGTTTGATCGTTTATCTTGATCTCAACATTAAAACCATCCACTTCGATGTTATCCCACAATTCAAGGTCTATTTGTTTTATCTCCCCAGTACCAATAGAATGCGGTATATTATCCACTTTCAATTCAGGTTCGTCGTTGTCAAATATCTTGATGTTCTTTTCATTTGAAGTTGCGCTCTTTCCGCTAACATCAAGAACAATGAATCTGTAATATAGTTCATCCAGAGAATCATAAGGGATCATTATCTCCGAGGAATGGGTTCTTTCACCTTCAAGTGTCAAGAAGAAGTGATCTCCATCTCCAAACCAATATTCGGATCTGACTGAAAGGATCCCACGGTTATCCTCAACCACAACCTTGAATTCAAATGGGTCTCCGGTATAACCATACATGGAGGAGCCATCTTCAATTATTTTTGGCAACAGAACATCCCAAACTGGGAGATCAGTAGGTCCTCCAATGAATACATTTCCGGCCACATCCGCCGAAAACAGTTGATATCTCAAAGAACTGACATGATCCGGTATGCTAAGATCGGATATCCAGCGGTCATCTTCATTATTTTCCAATGATATGTTCATTACAATTTCGCTTTCGAACGAGATCAAGCACCAAGAAGATGATACTCCGATGTTATCAACTATTTCAAATGAAAGATGAAAATCCTTACCATTTGAAGCAGATATATCAGAATGGTTTCCCAATACTGTAGGAGGGTCATTATCATGGACTGGTATCGAGATGAACTCGGTCCGGTTTATATTTGTTCCATCGGTTGCATTGATCCTGTAGTTGATATCATTGATGTTATCTGGCGGAACAGAATAGGAACAGGTCCAATAACCATTTCCATCTGATTCCAACTCGATAGATTCTATTTCATGAACAAGGCCGGAGATCTCAACTGAAGCCATTTTCGCTCCAATATTATCAATGATCTCACATTCAAAGACCAGTTCATCACCAGTAGTGGCAAAATCCGGAGTTTTAATTTCTATTATTTGAGGAGCGTCATTATCCCGTATAATTATTGTTCTCGTCAGAGATATATTCAGATTTCCTCTGAAATCAACAGCCGTGAAACGATAGTTCAAAGGTATCAATGAATGAGGAACAATGATTGACGATATCCATTCATTATTCTCCGTGTTATCAAGGGATTGATTGAAGATCAATGTGTTGTTCTGATAAACCTCAATATGTACATTGCTCAGGCCTATGTTGTCCAGGATTTCAACAGAGAACTCAAACGGATCTCCGGTATAACCAACGGATGCAGTATTATCACGTATGAAATTGGGTGGGGTCAGATCATTGGATACAACAATATTGCTTGGAGCTGATTCTCCTATCTCGTTGAGGGAAGTTACATAGAACCTCCATATCTTTGACGGGTCATGATCGGATATATTGTAGAATGATTCTTTTCCAATAGTTTGTATTTCATCGAATGCGCTGGTGTCTTCTGAACGATAGACTTTGTAACCTGTGATCTTGGCCCCACCATTGAACAAGGGCGGATCCCAGATTAATCTCGCCGATGTTCCTTGTTGAAGGATCGAAAGGTTCTTGGGAAGTGACGGTATCGTTGTAATATTGAGATATGAAATAAAACAATCATTCTCATAATGTTTCGATGATTGATAGGCTCCTTGTGAAATTGGAAAATCACTGGATGTGGAATATCCTCCCAGAAGAACGGTGTTGTTTCCGAAATATTCCAATGAGTTCAGAATATCATGATTGCTACCTCCGAAATAGGTGGAATATAAAAGGTCTGTACCATTGATGCTTAGCAAACTCAAGAAACCATCCTTATCTGGATTCAGCTCCCCCGTTTTATAACTGCAATATGCACCATATGTACAATGATAATCATCTGAATTAACACTTCCTGCAACAAACGCACGATTTCTTTCATCAAGTTTAACCGAGTATCCAGTTTCCCCTCCAGATCCACCTAGATATGTCGAATAATTCAACGCTGTTCCCATTTTATTCATTTTAAATAGAAATGCATCCATAGTATTGTTAATACACGTTTTATAGGCCCCAGAGGTCACAGGGAAGTCCGCGGAATGTATAGCAACTACTCGTGTATCACCAGTAACATATATATTTTCGTCTGGATCAACAGCTATTCCGAATCCTCTATCAGCATAACTACCACCCACATAAGTGGAAAAGATAATATCTCCATTTGGATCAAACTTCACAACAATAACATCCTCAAATCCGTTGTGTGTATTATCATATACATCTTCCGTTACAAAAAAACCACTCGAATCGGCGTATCCTGTGACATAAATATTTTTCTTATCATCTATTTCAATATCCATTCCATAACTTATTCCATTGCCGATTCTTCTGGAGATTTCAAGATATGAACCCGATGGATCCAGTTTTGTTATCACAAGTTCAGTTAAATTGATATTACCGGACAATAACGGGTTGGTAATCGGGTAGTCTTTCGAGGATGAATAACCTACAATATATGCTGACCCATTTCCATCGACCACGATCTTCTCTGATAAATCTCTGTGTGTTCCACCAAGAAAAGTCGAATAGACAATATCTGATCCATCTGGCTTAAGTTTTGTAATAAAAATATCACTCATATGTCCATTCAAGGTTTCGTTGAAAGCACCTGGAGTTGTTGGGAAATCATTGGATACTGTGAGTCCTGTAACATATACATATCCATCTTTATCTACCGCAATTCCCTTACCATGATCATAACCACTTCCACCAAGATATGTCGAAAATATCAAATTTTGACACTTCGGATCGATCTTGGCAACGAATGCATCTCTTTCACCATTCGGTTCGGGGGAATATGATCCGGTAGTTGTAGGGAATTTGGTACCAAATCCTTCGACTTCTGTGTTACCCACAATATAGATAAATCCGTCACTATCAATGAAGGTATCACGGAGAATATCTTCATACCCGCCTCCTATGAAAGTGGAATACAATCCTTCATTCCCATCCAATACATACAAATTCGGATTATTCAAGCAAATGAGAGGATCAGCCTCAATAAATGGCAATATCAATAACATTACTGAGATTGACATAAGGATCATATTCCTTTTCATGCAACCACTCATTTTTTATTTTTATTGGTTATTTTCAACATATTTATTATATCCTCTCAGATCGAAGGCAAGGCTCTTGTACCATTTTGCATCATCGATCTTCCCTTCAAATCCATCGATTACGACCATATTGATATTGCTGTCCCATGTACCTCCGATAATTGCATCTCCCATCCACCAATCGGAGATATCATTTATTCTCCACATTGGTGGATACCCACTCACATATTTTTCGTGAGAGTACATATAATTTGTGGAACCTCTTTGAACCCATGCTCCTCCAGAATACTCCCAAATGGTCACTTCAACGTCGATATGATATGTTTCACCGACTACGTATTTTTCAATATGAAGTAAACACTTATACCAGGTATTGAGCTGGACATTATAGGCATTTATCGGGATTTTTATGGTTGAATAGTTAATTGCTAAAGCAGCGAATAACTTATTGCTACTATCGATCCCAATTTTATATCCATGGTCGACGGTTCCTCCTAAATATTTAAACTGACCATATTTACTTTGGAGAATTTGATCGTTCTCAGATTCTCCTTCCATCTTGAATATACATCCGACTTCACATTCTTTAATATGATTGTTTTTTGGCCAACCTGATAAAGCAAAGTTACCTCCTGACACACCCCATCCATCAATATTTTTCTTTATCTGGCCATAATTAGTTCCATCCAGTTGGAGACAATCTGAATTATCCCAGCTGGATGAAGAAGCACCTTGATAGTTTTCATCGACGATCTTTCCATTATGAGGGACCACATGTGCTCCATCAAAGAACATATTGCATTGCTCATCATAGGTTATCGAGTTTTTGTTTTCAATGTTCTCAAAATTGTAGTAAGCAATTTGGTTTTCATGTGGGAGTGAATATATATTTGCCCCCCATAAGTCCTCTTGAAAAACACCTGCAGTATATCCCGTTGTAATACTGAATTCATCCATGAGTCCAACATATTTTCCAGGAGATGCTCTAGAATGATCACCCACTCTCATTGCAAAATCCGTTGAAGATGGAAGATTAAAAATAGGTTTAAAATTCCTGTAAACAGTAAAAGTATTTGGATCAGACTTGATTATCGCTTTCAACCAGATAAATCCATCATGAGAAACTGGTGAATAATCCCATCCTGCGATTACAAAAGTTTCTCCATAAAATAGGTTTGGCTCTTCATTAAAAAAACCGGGGGTAATGGTAACCATATCGTAACGTTTATTTTGGTGCACAGTATTATCAATTCTAAATCTAAGCTGTCCAGCACCGTTGTTAATATCTTCAAGTTCTAACTCCCAACCAGAACTAACGCTACCATGTTGATGATCTATATATTTTGAGACTAAGCCCATAGTAGCTCCAGTTGAACCATAATCCTCATCCGGATCAATCCAAAGAGAGATTCTGACATGACAATCTTCTACTCCATTATTCAGATTCAATCTTTGTATTGCTGCTTGAGAGTTGAAATCAAAGTATTGATTCAGGTTACTAGGGAAATCAACTGATTTTTCATCATAACATATTGTTGAGGTGTGCGTAACTGGCAGAACAGATGGGGTGGCTGGATATCTATTAACAGATTTATCAGAATGATCATCATTGAAATTCAACCAACAGATGATGTCATTTGTTTCAAAAAAATTTCCAATAGTTGAAAAACCATTTGCAGGTTCCATTACCATTGCAAGCATGATGATGCTTGTGGTTATAATTATGATACCACGTATTTTTCTATTTGACATGCACTCACCTTCTAAACTGTCCCTTCTCTCTACTATCCTTATAACGCATGGAATACATAATTTATAAAAGGATTGTTTCAATATAACTCAAAAGTAGGCATCCACTACAGAATTGTGTGTCTAATGAACAATATCCTTAGTCGATCACACCAAGGGGGTTCAGCATGTAGAGGAAATGAAACGACCAAATCCTTTCGTCAATGACGTCGGTGAAATGACAACTTCATTTTCTTCTTCAGATTCTTGGATGATTGGATGCATTTAAAAAAATAACATTCATTTTCTGGTGTTTTGCTCAAAACGCAAAACTCTAGTTAAATAACAAAAATGGGATTGCACACGATGATATGAGGAATTCTTACGATAAGGTCAAAGAAGCAACAAAAGGCATGGATATACAGTTCAAGGATAATGATGTGATGTTCGCTTGATACATCACCAACAGTAATTTGTAGACTCTTTTTCCGAAGGACTCTCACCCTTCTCGTAGGTTTTTATGGATTCCCACGTATTTTTCCAGAGGATCTCGGCAAGCTCCTCACCGCCCTTCTTGACCACTTCCGTCATCTCCTGGAACAGTCCCGTGGTATCGATCTGGATCCCGATCAATTCCACCTTATTGATCTTTTCACCAATGTACTGCATCAGGTATGAAAGTGGGAGAGAATGTGAACAGGGTATTGTCCCATCGATGATATCCGATGGTATCCTCCTGATCGCTCCGGGATCCATTTTTATATCGATCGCATCGATCAGAAGGCAGACCGAAGCTCCACTTTCCCTGATAGGTCTTGTGAAGTTCTCAGGCATGACATCGGCATCGATGAGGGAAATGCGATGCCCTTCTGGGCATCCCTCCTCATCCATTCTTTCTTTGAGGAGGTCGATAACGTAAGGTCCCACGGAGTCGTCCCCTCTCATTCTGGAGCCGACCCCTACAATGAGGATCCTATGGTCATTTTCTTCGCTCATTCCTTTGGCACCTTCTCCCAGTCTGAAAGGAATTTCTGAATACCGAGATCGGTCAATGGATGTTTCACCATCTGCATGAGGACCTTGTAGGGGATAGTTGAGATATCGGCTCCCGCCTCCGCTGCCTCGAGTACATGAATGGGGCTCCTGACAGATGCTACAATGATCTCGGTCTCGATCCCGTAGTTCATGAATATGGCCGAGATCCGTCTTACGAGCTCCATGCCGTATTCTGTGATGTCGTCTATCCTTCCGACGAACGGAGAAACATATGTTGCCCCGGCCTTTGCGGCAAGCAGGGCCTGATTGGCGGAAAAGACCAGTGTTACATTTGTCTTGATACCCGCTTCCTTGCACATCTTTACGACCTTCAACCCCTCAGCCGTCATCGGAACCTTGATGATGACATTCGGATGGATCTTGGAAAGCTCTTTCGCTTCTTCGAACATCGTTTCAGCATTCTCGGTGACGGCTTCTGCAGAGATCGGGCCGTCGACGACGGAACATATCTCCTTCACAACCTCTTCGAACCTTCTACCTTCTTTGGCAATGAGCGAGGGATTCGTGGTGACGCCATCTATCACGCCCAGGTCGTTCGCTTCTCTGATATGGTCAATATTTGCTGTATCCAAAAAGATCTTCATCGGTATCACCTCTTCATTGCTATTGCTATCTTTGCATTCTCGATTATATTCTCGATCGTCAGACCGTAAGCCTGCATCAGTTCCTCGGATTCACCGGATTCCCCGAATACGTCAGGAATACCTACCCTTCTCTGCGGAACCGGTTCGTAATCTGCAAGGACCTCTGCCACGGCGGATCCCATGCCGACTATCATATTGTGCTCTTCGACCGTCACAATGGCTCCGGTCCTTCTCGCGGAATCTATGATCATGTTCTTGTCCCTGGGTTTTATGGTCGAATTGTTAACGACCCTGGCGGAGATGCCCTCTTTCTTCAGCTCCTCTGCGGCTTCGATGGCCTTTGATACCATCAGTCCCATGGCAATTATGGTTACATCATCGCCTTCCTTGATTATGTCAGCTTTTCCTATCCTGAACTTGTAATCCTCGTCGTATATCATCGGAGTATTGGTCCTTGCAGTTCTTATATAACAAGGTCCAGGGGTCTCTGCGACCTTCAGAACCGCCTTTTTCGTCTCCATGTAATCAGCGGGTGCGATCACCTTCATATGAGGAAGCACCCTCATAAGTGCGAGGTCCTCGTGCATCTGATGGGACGCACCATCACCGCCCACGGTTATGCCAGCATGGGTCGCAACGATCTTCACGTTCAACTTGGGATAGGCTATCGATTGCCTGATCTGATCGTATGCCCTGCCGGTTGCGAACATTGCAAAAGTAGATGCGAACACGATGTGACCGGTAGCGGCAAGACCCGCTGATATACCCATCATGTTCTGTTCGGCAATACCAACATTGAAGAACCTCTCCGGATAGGCCTTTTCGAACATTGCAGTGGTGGTCGATCCCGATAGATCAGCGTTAAGGGCCACAACCTGTGGATATTTCTTTCCCAGTTCGACGAGTGCCTCGCCGAATCCAGGTCTCATGTTCTTTAATTCCCAATCCATCAGACATCACCTCCAAGTTCGGAAAGCGCCTGTTCCAGTTCTTCTTCATTGGGTGCCTTTCCATGGAAGTTCAGGGATCCTTCCATGAAGGAAACCCCTTTTCCTTTGACCGTATTCGCAAGTATCAATGTGGGTTTCCCTTTGATACTCTCCGCTTCCTTGAATGCCAACAACAGATCCTTGTGATCGTGGCCATTAATGTTGATCACATGCCATCCGAACGCTTCGAACTTTGGCTGGATCGGTTCTATTGACATGATCTTCTCGGTGGGTCCGTCTATCTGAAGCTGATTTCTATCAAGGATAGCGCAGAGGCTGTCGATCTTGTAATGGCTTGCAGCCATTGCAGCTTCCCAGATCTGACCTTCCTGTATCTCACCATCTCCCATGATACAATAGACCCTGTAATCCCTCCTGTCAAGTCTTCCACCCAGCGCCATTCCGATAGCCAGTGATAGACCTTGACCGAGAGATCCTGTCGAAATATCCACTCCCGGTGTCTTGTTCATCGATGGATGTCCCTGTAATCTGGATCCCATCTTTCGGAGGGTCAGAAGTTCGGTCCTATCGAAATATCCGTTCATGGCCAATGCAGTATAGAGTGCTGGTGAGGCGTGGCCCTTGGATAGGACGAACCTGTCCCTATCCGGCCAGGTCGGATCCGCAGGATCATGTTTCATTACCTTGGTGAAAAGGACCATGAGAATATCGATGGATGAGAGGGACCCACCCGGATGGCCTGATCCCGCTGCATTGATCATCTTAACTATCCATCTCCTGGCCTCGGTCGATGCTTCTTTTAGCTCAACGAGAGATCCTTCAAGGTTTTCGGTGTAATCGTTCCTTTCAATAGGCAATTGACCATCTCCGATGGGATGCCGGAACCTGAAATGCCCTTTTTTAAGAAGCTGACCGCGTCAAGATCTGTTGATCAAAGACATATTGGACAACTGAAATAGGGCCCCCTATCAGTGCTCCGATGACTCCCAAATCACCTCATGGATTAATTGATTTTCCACAGGTTCAGGAACAGTTCCTTTGAAAGAGGGCCCTATCTTGAGGTCCGACCAGGTCCTCATGAATATCGGGGCCTTTCCAACAAGGTCCCGATGAACGATCACAAAGAGCTTTCCTGTCCCATGGTCCACTTTCGTGTCCTTTCCCCACTTATCTCTGAAATCCCGGGCACGCCTATGGGTCTCAGGCGGACCCCAGTGAACCTTCTCCGAGGGTAGGTTCTCCGGATCGGAGAACAATGTGAAGACCAACAGAGGTTCCTTCGATCCTTCGAGGAAATGGACATATCGGGATTTCCGATAGGACGTGTCCACGAATGAATCAGGTGGGAACAGAAGGATCAGGTCCACCCATACCTTCCAATCGCCCTGTCTCGTCATATTCTTGATGGATCTGTTAATGAATGATCTTGCCTGGGTGATGACCATGTCCGGATTATCCGGTGGCAGGGGTATGGAAAAGGAACACCCTTCCACCTGACCGGACGGAACCTTGCCTGGATCATGTTTGAATGGTCGATCATTGAAAGGTGAGAACAGTTCTTCGTCAGGGGCTTTCATCAATCTTCTTGCCATTAACGAAGTATGTGCAAGGACCTGATCGGACACAGGTGCCGCGACATTCCTTTTAGGATCCACCGGATCTATGATCACGATGGGCTGTCCAGCGAATGTAGAATTGTAATGGTCGATATCCTCGGGTCTCTCACAGATCAGGTCCGATCTTGTAAAGAGGTAAGGGCCAACGTTCGATCCCATGAACCTCTCATTGGAGATCCTGTCCGCTGATATCGGAGGTGGGTCCATCACTGGCATACCTGCGAACCATTCCATGACCTTCCGAAATGAGTCATGGAGCAGTATCATCAGTTCGCAAAGGTAACCGGAGAAACCGTTCACCGTATCCTCGGCTCCGTAGGAACCTATTCCCTTCAGGAAACTTTTCAGAAGGATCGTGTCATCCTTCTGGTCCCTTCTCATCCTGCTTACGATATATTCGGTGTGATGCGGGGTCCTGTCAACGGCGGTCGAGACCGGCTGACCCCTTTCTATCTTCCTGCATGGGACGATATCAGATGGATATCCCATGAAATCTCCGGTGATGTATGGATGTTGGGTATACTTTTTTTCGGGTGATCCCAGGACCATTTCCCCTATCTTGATCCCCTTATCCTTCAGGATCTCCCCGCTCGTATCTGGTGGGAACAGAATGAATACATCAAGGTCAGGTTCTCCCGCAACCGTTCCCTTGGCAATGGAACCTGCCATCATCGGACTGACATCATTCAATCCCAGGGTCGAGATGGCCTTCTCGATCTCCTTCAGAAGTGAGCTGGAAACCTCTTTCAATCTGACCCATTCCTCATCAGAGGGTCTTGTCCTTCCAAGGACCTTCTCCCTGATCACCGGAGATAATTTCCATGTTCCGCCCCCTTCGACCATGTTCATCGAATGGTATATCAACTAATAAACCATCCTTTCATTCAGGTGCTTTGAATGCTTCATGTCGATCAGATATCAGCAGGACCAGTCGACTCCAATATTTTCCTGATCACCAGGGGAAACACACGGGTCATGATCGACGCAGGGTCCGGTTTGTACAATAAGATCGTAGAGAAGGACCTGATCGATCTTCTCCGGGGTGAGAGTTTGAATGGTATCATCCTCACCCATGAACATTTCGACCATTCGGGGGGTGCAAAATATCTTTCTGAGAAGTTCAATGCATCGCTGTTCTCTTCTCCCGAATGCGCCCGGATAATGAGGGAGGGGGATCCGACCCTGACCGGTTCCTTTCTCTTCGGGGCTGATATGGAACCTGTATCGAATATCACCGAAGTGGAAGGGACGCTCGATATCGGTGAGATATCCTTCGAGATACATTCAACGCCTGGACATGCACCTGGCCTAATATCATTGATAACAGTGGAGAACAGACATCTCTTCTGCGGTGACCTGGTATTCTGCGATGGGGGTGTCGGAAGATGGGACCTTCCCGGAGGGGATCTGGACCTTCTCAGAAGATCGGTGAAGGAATCCCTCGAATGGGACGTATCAACCCTTTATCCAGGACACGGGAGGATCGAGACAAAGGATCCAAAAAAGGAGATGCGGATCGCTTTTTCCATGCTGCAGTCGATATGATCTACAATATGAGGACCGCCAGATAGACAAGGATACCGAAGACAACCGAGACCCAGAACAGGATCAGCCCTATTGTAATGGCCGCTGATAATCTGGCTCCTCTTCTTGGGTCCGCATAGAGCCACGCGAGAAATGGGTCCTTGCTTTTTCTTCCCCATTCATCTCTTCTCTTTCTTCGAAGTTGATCCGGGCCCATATATGGACAAGTTCGCATGTTATCAAAAATGTTTTGGTTCCTTCCAGATATGTATGGGAACGGGGAAAGATTTTTTAAAGGTTCAGGTCTACCTGTTGAAGAGTACTGCAAGGATGATGTTCAGTTGACAAAAGAAGAGAAGGGTCTGTCCACCATCAAGGGCATTGAGACCTGGCTGAAGAAGAAGGGTATCAGATCTTCAAAGGAGATCAAGATACCGAAGAGGCTGATGAACCAGGTCATAGGTCAGGATACGGCTGTGGAGGTTGCAAAGAAGGCTGCCGAGCAGAGAAGGCACCTGTTGCTGATCGGTGATCCTGGAACCGGTAAATCCATGATCGCAAAGTCCATGACCGATTATCTCCCTCCTGAAGAATTGGAGGACATCATCGTCTATCCGAACAGTGAGGATCCCAATGAACCGAGGATAAGGACAGTTCCGGGCTCAAAGGGAAAGGAGATCGTCAAGGCCCAGAAAGCACAGGCCCAGGTCAGAAAAGAGAAGAGGTCCTCATGGCGTTTCATGATCATGGCGGCCATTATCATGCTCACCCTGTTCTATTTCTTCTTCTACCAGCAGGATATCATGGTCATCCTGTTCGGGTTCATGGCCGTGGTCGCAGTGTTCATATTATTTCGATTCCTCAACATGTCCAAGAAGGATGAGGACCTGGTTCCGAAATTATTGATGGGTAACGAGAGGACCGGTAAGGCTCCGTTCATCGATGCCACAGGTGCTCACTCAGGTTCCCTGCTAGGGGATGTGAAGCATGATCCATTCCAGAGCGGTGGACTCGAAACCCCCGCCCACGATAGGGTGGAAGTAGGTGCGATCCACAAGGCCCATAAGGGAGTGCTGTTCGTTGATGAGATCAACCTCCTCAGGCCTGAATCCCAGCAATCACTTCTCACCGCCATGCAGGAGAAGAAGTTCTCCATTTTCGGACAATCAGAGAGGTCCGCCGGAGCAATGGTGAAGACAGAACCCGTTCCATGCGATTTCATTCTGATCGCAGCGGGAAACCTCGATTCCGTTTACGGGAGAAGAGGGCCGGATGGCGAAAGGTACGGCGGGATGCATCCAGCCCTGAGGTCCAGGATCAAGGGGTATGGATACGAGATCATTGTCAACAAGACCATGGATGATACCAAGGAGAACAGGATGAAGGTCGTCAGGTTCGTGGCGCAGGAGGTGCGAAAGGATGGAAAGATCCCCCATTTCACCACCGGAGCCATAGCCGAGGTTATCAGAGAAGCCCAGAGAAGATCAGGTATCAGGGGGCAGTTATCACTACGGTTCAGAGAACTCGGTGGCCTTATACGGGCAGGTGGAGATATCGCCCGTGAGAACGGTCACAAGAAAGTGACCAAGTCCGACCTGATCAAGGGCAAGCGGATGTCAAGGTCACTCGAACAGCAGGTTGCCGATGAGATGATCGAACGCAGGAACAAATATGCCCATATTATGAACAAAGGCCACCTGGTTGGAGTTGTGAATGGTCTTGCGGTCATACAAGGAGATGAATCACTTTCGGAGATGTCCGGTATCGTGACAAGGATAGCAGCGGAAGTGACGCCTGCATCCTCCAAGGAAGAGGGGAAGGTGATCGCGACTGGAAAACTTGGGGAGATAGCCAAGGAATCCGTTCAGAACGTTTCTGCTATCGTGAAGAAGATGACTGGAAAGAATATTTCCGATTATGATCTTCATGTCCAGTTCCTCGACACACACGGGGTCGAGGGAGATTCGGCTTCCATCTCGATCGCCACTGCCATAATCTCTGCCATGGAGAATGTCCCGGTCGACATGTCCCTGGCAATGACCGGGTCCCTGTCTGTCAGGGGAGAGGTCCTCCCCGTAGGCGGGGTAACAGCGAAGATCGAAGCAGCCGCAAAATCCGGATTGAAGAGGATCCTCATTCCAAAAGCCAACCAGAAGGATGTCCTTCTCGAGGACAGGTTCGAGGAAGAGGTCGAGGTAATCCCTGTGGCAAACATCAAGGAGGTCCTCACATATGCCCTCATTTCGGATTCCAGAAAGGACTCCCTTGTTCACAAATTGTCAAAGTTCATGCCGGATGCCCTCAGGTTCGGTTCGACCGAACCGAATGTCGCATGATCGGAACCTTTGAACCTGTTACAGGCTCCATATGGGCCAATGTGGTAATTCATATCCCTATTCAGACAAAGGTACTATGATCATAGTAAAAGGGCAATACCTTCAACTGATTATAGTGGATTTTAAATATAATAAATCAATAGAGGGTTCCTGCTTTGGCCAGTAGTAGCTGGTCCAAGTTTCAAACGCGGTCAATAAAGAATAAATCTTTATAAGAAAAGGATATTGACCGCACAAGCCAGCTAGTTCCTGGTAAAAAAAGGACGTATAACTGGAGGACATCAGATGTCTAAAGAGACATATGCAAGAATGCTGGGCATCTTCGTGATGCTAACTCTTGCCCTCGCGGGCCTATTGATAATACCTGCGGGTGCTTCGGCAGAGGGA
>JAUVCN010000148.1 GCA_030595715.1 Thermoplasmatales archaeon | reverse complement strand
GAAACGGATACTGTGGATTGCACCTTTGTTTATCTTTTTATTCGAAACTATCACATTTGTTATCTTCTCGCCAATAATATTGATCGGCCTTACATCGGATCCGATACAATTGAACACCTTCTATATTCTACTGTTACCTATGTTCCTGATGATCCCAATATTCTTGATCTCATTTCCACTGGGAATAGTCATTGGTTACAAGAAAGTGGTTTCTTCACAAACAGAGAATCATATCCAGCTCACGGATGATACGATGACCGTGAAGGTAGTGATCACCAACATGGCATCCCCCAGAAAGATCCAGGTTCCTTTAAAGAATATCAAGGATATTGTCATCCTCGATGAAAGGTACTTAGAGGAGAGGAAAAGGGAGACCAGGTTCTATCACAGGTTCGCCTACAATATCTTCAAACCGAGAATGGGGGATTATTTCAATAATTTTTCAAGACCGGAGGACCTATTCAGGGTCAGATTCAGGAAACCTATATGGATACCATATTTTGATTATGTGTGGACCGGAAGTGAGAATCCACGGAAGGGGAAAAAGGTGGATGAGATAATCGTGAACATCAACAACGCAGAATTCTCCAGGTTCAGGAGAGAGGTCCTGGAGATAAACAAATTCCAGTCTAAGGAGGGGAGTTCATGGTAGGGTTTACATCCTCGGGCAATATGAAAGAGATCCCTATTGGGTCCGGTTTCAAGGAGATCTACCTGTTCCTGATCAAGATGATGGCTGGCTCATTCGTCTTCATCATCTTCCTGATACTCTTCATTGGCAGCGCAATAATTACCATATCTATCGCACAGGGAAATTTCCCCAATCCCATCATTGCGATCCTGACGATATTCTTCATTCTATTCATCACGCTCTTGACTTTTCCTTTTATTGTGTTAATGATGGCTCTCAGTGCATTGATTGTATGGGGACTTGTAAAGAAAGGGAACAGGATCCATCTTAAAAACGGTCGAATGTACATCAACCACCAGAACTGGTCCGTATTACCGGCCATCTCCAATTCCATTCCGATCTCATCGATCGAATGTGTACAAAAGGCCGGTGATGAATACTGGAAAGAGAGATGGAAGAATACGATGTGGCGATGGAAGCTACTGAGACTACACCCTCTCCCTCCGAAAGGAGGATTGTACCCGATGTACGCGACGAAGAAGAACCTGATGATCTTGTACCTCGACACCCCTGTAAGAGTCAATAACCAGAAATTAGGTGCTTGGACCCGTTTTGGTCTCACAATAAAGGAATACTGGGTAATGGAAGTGATCATCGACATCGATCGTGAATTCCAGGATGTTCTCATTGATGAAATAGAAAGCAGGAAAAGTTCCTCAAGGCAAATATGATCATCAGTAGACAAGGTGAATAAAGCAATGGAAAACAAAGAGATCAATGAGCATTCCGGATCATTGGAATGGAATGAGGGACAAAATTCCAACCTATTCGAATACATCATGATTGGTATTTTTACAGTTATGATCCCGATCGTGATAATAATGGGTGTTTGGTATGCTTCTTTCTTCCTTCTATTAGTGATCGGCATCTTACTCTTTTGGTTGAAACTCCATAAATTCAAGATCAGATCAAGCACAGGTTTCATGCATACAAATAGAAGAATGAACACAGGATCCATCATAGATATATTCAATAAAATGGAGAAGAAATATGGATTGCCTGCTGCCTATGGTCTGAAAAAAAGGGACCTGTTTTTTACCTTCACCAAGAATAAGAAACCAAAGGTATTCCATTATATACCAGTAAAATATGAATTGATAGCCTTGAGATCAGATGAAGAGATCTTACCCATCATCGATGATGTTTGCAAAGAACATGAAATTTTCAACACCGGGATGAGCCTGACCCCAGAAATCCTGGACCTCGATAGGATAAGGCAACACATATGGGATAGGATAGATGAAAAAGGATTGGAACCCACAGGAAAGAACAAGGATTGGAAGAGGTCCAGTGTGGTAATCTATGATCTAACTCTGATGATGATAGTAGTTTCCTTCTTCACATCTCTAATGATGTTTATTATTGGTATATTCCCGAGCATCGAATTCGTGCCTCCGATAACTGCTATTATAACAGGTGTGATCAGCGCTATCGGTCTGTTTCTTCTTGTTGTATATTATTTAAATAACAAGATCTGGGCAGACTTCACCGTCAACTATCCCAATAGGTACCGAATAGAAAAAGACGGCATCCATCTTTCACATTACAAAGAGGGATATAACGAGCTTTTAAGATGGGATGATATCAATGATATCAGAGGTATCGGACTGCCCTTTATCATCGAAGTGGTACCTCCCGATGATCATGACTGGGGTCCTGTTGTGACCGAATCTTGGTTCGAGAAGACAGCCTACAGGTTCATCGTTTTTCCAAGAGAAAGGGAAAGGATCTTTGAATTTTATGAACTAGAGAAAGGGGCCCAGTAGACTGTCTCAATTGTTTACCTTGCGATTCTGAGATATCACAAGGTCCAACTCATGGTTCCTATAATCCCAACAGTAGTAGATGGAAATCGTTGGATCAAAATTGTATCTTTTGAGAAGGTCCAAATACACGTTATTCAAGGTCCTTTAATATCAATTATTGAAGATATCCAACATCATCTTCCCCTGACCAGTAAGAGAATATCTCCCCCGGTTGTTCTTCTCGATCCATCCAAGGTTTTCCCATTTCTCGAGGAAGTTCCTCCTGTATCTCATCAAAGCGGATTGGGACCTCTTCTTTCTTCTGTCATCCTCCCATATATCATCCATCATCCCTGCAATCTCCAGTTCCTTCAACACTTCCGTTGTTGCGAACCTCTTGTATTTCTGTGTGGTCACTTCCCATATGGAAAGAGCCTTGATCAGGTTTGTATCAGGAGGTTGGACCTCGAATGTTGGGATCTCCACGGGATCCTTTACTTTTGATGCGTTTCCTATCGGTTTCCCATTCTGGAAGAATACCTTTTCGTGGTCCTTCACAGTGAATTCCTTTGTGGGAGCATTGAACGGGATCGCTCCTTCCATCATCGAAGTGATCATCGCTGCTGATGAATAGATCTGCGGACCTGCGCCCACATTGACGTAAACGTGGTTACCTTCAACCTTCTCTTTCCTGATTATCATCCTCATTGTCTTCATCACATCGGTGAAATTTGCGTAGTAGATATCGTGGCCTTCCCATGGGACGCCAGTTTTGTCAAGGACATCAGTTACATGGTTGAAGAAATCCACATACGGAGATTTCTTTCCCGAATGGATCAGATGGACCCTGTCAGCTTTGTAGAATTTTATCGGGTCCAGGACCTTCACTGTCTCGAAAGATACACAGCATATTACTATTCGAAGATTGGTCACGATCTCACTTCCTATGTAACGGTCATAACGTGACGCTATTTATTACTATTCCATGCATACTATAATTCATGAGACTCACAAACTATCCCATCGGAGTTCCCTTCGAATCTCTTCACTGGGGCAAAGAAAACATTCAGATCCCCCATGTCATCTCCAGGCAGAAGTTGATCGGAGAGATGGGAGAGTATCAAAAGAGAACACCGGGGTCCGAGTTTAGATTGGTTCTGAAATATTTCAATGATAATGATCTTGATTGCAAGAAACGTCTGTTCAAGGTTGTGGATGAGCTTGTCGATAAGAAAAATATCTCGATCCTTTCCAATGATGAGCTTGTGAGTAGATTTCTGAAGATGATCGAAGAAGATGATCTTTCAAACCTTCTTCATCTGACCGGAGTTCTGATGAGGATCATCTCAATAGATGGTCGAGGGACCTTTTCAAAGAAATTGATGAGGGAGAATGGAGGAATGATAGTATCATCCCTCTTCTGTGAGAGCAGGATCAAAAAGAGGGTCAGCGATAACAGAATGACAAGGGAGACAGCAAAGATGGTTATGGCGAACGGTCTCTGTATAATTGGAAATGTTATTCCATTCCATAATGTGAAAAGCCTCATCGTCCCACCGATACTTGGAAGGATCAGGGAGCTTACAATAGATGGACACGAGGGGGTCAGAGTGAATGCGGTTTTCTGTCTAAGAGAGATGATAGAGAAAGACCCCGATATGTTCTTCCACATCGATGATTGTCTGGACCTTCTGATGAAAGCTGCGATGGATGAAGAGAGCAATGTGCAGGAAGAAGGTTTGAGAGCCATTCAATTTCTCCTTGAAGAGGACCTGATCCCGGATGATGATATTCTTCTTGAAAGGGAACCTCTGTTCGATGAGCTATCAAGAAGTATGGATCCAAATGTTTCAAGGATCGCCGAGAACATCTTGTATGAATTCGTTCAGAAAGGATTGATCGAGGAGAAGGAAGAGTGAACAGATCTCATGGAACGACATATTCGCCCTGGGGAGTGAGCTCTGAAGAAGAATGTGAGAGGTCATCTAGTGGTGAGTCATTATGCTTCGTAGCGATCAGGTTCTGATCAATGATATCAAAGACAGAGTTTGCGAGATTTTCGAGATCAGGACACATAATGAACCCGGGAGATCCTATATTCTTTCAATGAAGAGATAAACATGAACAGGCAGTGTGTCCCTATCGAATATATCTTTTGAAAGTACCTTGAAGTCATTGAAATATCTTCTATTTGTGAAATCTTCCTTCGAAATATTGTTTTGATATTTCACATCGATCCCACTACCGGATATTGTTACAAAATCGGTCTCTTTCTTGATATTTGTGAAATAGATATCTCCCAGGACATCTTCTTGTTTGATCTTTGCTCCGACGATCCCTTCGATCATCTTTTCCCTGTCCACATATATATTCAACCTTTCCGAAAAGACCCGTAGTATGAATGGGTCATACAGATAGATCTTCTTGTTCTTGTTGAAATTGACCTTCTTTTCGTGAATATTATAAAAATAACAGTCCAGAACAACAAAGATATTTGAAAGGACCTCGATATACGAGGCAATGGTAACATGACTTTTTATCGAGGATCTCTTGGCAAGTGAATCCCAGCTAACAGGAGTGCTGTAACATACTAGTATGCTTCTCATCAATTCCTTCAGTGTCTGCTCATTCTTTCCTTCCTTCAATATATCGCCTATGATCCATGAATAATAAAGATCAAAAATGAAGTTTGGTATCTCCCTATTCATTTCGTATTCATTGATCACCAGAGGAATTCCACCTGTGATGAGGAATTTTTCAAAGAATATCCTCAATTTCTCACTGCTGAATTTCAATTCTTCAATACTATCATTATAATGCCCCTCATACCATCCCGGATCGACCAATTCTACATATTCTCTGAATGTTAGAGGCAACAAGAACAGGTCCTTACCATGTCTTCCTCTTCTACCAGGTAATCTTTCCGCCCCTTTTTTCAGGTCCATCGCGTTGGAGCCGGTCAGAATATAACATGCATCTTTTGTAATATCGTTGTCGATGACGAACTTTACAGCTTTTTGCCAATCCTGTATTTCCGTTATCTCATCAAGAAGGATGTATTCCGGTTCTGCACCCTTTATACTGCAGAAATCTGAATATTCCTTCAGGAGCTTGATCAGGTCATCTTTTGAAACAAGGTTATCACATGACCAGTAGAAGATGTTCTCCTTTGGAATGGTCTTGAGCTTCTCCCTGATGAACAGTTTGAGAAATGTTGTCTTGCCTATCTGACGAGGACCTCTTATCGTGTACAAGCTGCATTTTTTGAAATCTTCTTTCAGAATGGTTGGATGATGAACATATTTGAAATTTTCCAGCGCCCTTACATGCTTATCAAGGTTTATCGCGCTTTTATGTTCCCACCACGGGTTCAAGGTCATAAGTTCCATGCTGTTAATGATAATAACAGTTCATTTATATACTTTATGTTACTCTTGATGACAGTAATTCTTAACTTCAACAATTTTTCTCCACTTGATAAGACTCCACCATCAACTCGGCAAATTGGATGATAGGCATTAATATCATGTTTATAACGTTAAATGCATGATATACTTACAATCTGTATACACATCGGTCAGAAAATGGAAATCTACTGCCCGAATTGTCAAAAAATGGTCTTTGCCGTCAGAGATGGCCATATGGCTT
>JAUVCN010000110.1 GCA_030595715.1 Thermoplasmatales archaeon | reverse complement strand
AGATGGAGATAAATATTACAAAATTGATGACTTCTCAATTTCAGAGAAGACAAATTTTTCAATAACAACAGAGAGAGTACATGGGACCATCATAATATCAGAAAAAAAAGTCACAGGATTTACATACACGATGTGTTGTGGGGGAATCATAGGTATAGGAATTGGTTCCATAACAATAATGATCTCAATTCTACAACTGGTGAGTATTAAGTTTAAGAAAAAGAAGAAACCTGGGTAATACCATTCCTTGAATCCCCCTAAAAAGGAAATATATTTCGATACTTTAATAAACTAATCAAGGGTATTTATTGGATCCTTTAAATATACGGGAAAATTGGTTTCCTCTTTCAACACAAAGTAGGAAAATGAGTGTCCATATAATTTTTCTAATTATCCTATCTTCCTCTTGACGTCCTTTCTTGAGGATATATCATTCTGAGATCATATTGTACCACTATTGAGAATATTCCAAGGACCTTCCCTATGAAAACAAAGATAATGAGAATGGACCTACCCCATCCGATGAGCAGGAAAAGGAAGGGCAACAAGGGATCGAGAGGGATGACCATCACACAGTCATCGATACTCTACTCACTGGGTGTTGCCATTCTCCTCACCGTTCTGATATGGTCCTTATCACCTTTCGATCAGGGGTGGCATATCTCCATTATGATAGGAACCTCCATCACATTGTTCGGGATCTACGGGATCGATAAAGCCCAGGCCAAGAAAGGCGGTCACAGGACCCCTGAAAAGGTCCTCCACGGCATGGCCTTGATAGGAGGCTTCCTCGGTGGATTTGTCGGGATGTACTTCTTCAGGCACAAGACAAAGAAGATCCAATTCCTCATTTTGATCATAATATCTGCGGTCCTGCATGTGACCCTATATCTAATTCTTTGATAGAACTGACATATGCTTAGGATTGTCTCTGTTCCGCATCATAAAGAAGATAGAAGGGAGGTTGAACATCATTTCTTGTAGATCATACCTCTATGACCAACTCGAAGAACAAGGATCCGAAGATTGCCGCTTTCAATATCGAATATTACCCTGTAATCGCCAACTCTCAACCTGAAACATTCTGAATTCGTTAATTTAATTACATTTCGATAAGGGTCATCTCTCAGCCTTCCTATTGCAGAATAGATCCTCTTTGCCACAGGTCTATCCAGTTTCTTCAGGTCCTTCTTAGCTTCATCGGACCAGAGAATTGAATAGGTCACTGGAATCCCATTTCCTTACCCAGATCTTCATGTGTCGTATATTGACCATCTTCGATCTGCTTCCTTGCTCTTTCGATCTTCCCTCTTGTCTCCTCGTTCAGCTCGGAAAGGTCCTCCAATATTCTCTCAAGTACTTCATTATAGGATTCTCTGGGATACATCTTGAAGGCCTGTAACTTATCATGCATCTCTTCCGAGATCTTGATCGTGGTTGCCATTATTGAATTAATGACCTGATCAGTATTAATACTATCCTATACCAGAGTATACCAAGGTATACTGATTAGGTAAAAAGAAAAGGGCCAGAAGGCCCCATTTTCTATTTATTATTCAGATCTCGAGGCCATCGAAAAAAACAAGCTTCGCTTTCGGTTTTTTCCTGGCCTTGAAAATTGACCTTCATATGTCTTTTTATTATAATCAGGTCAAATTTCAAGATCGATGCCGAGTTTGTCTGCAAGCTCCTTGTATCTGTTCCTGATGGTGACCTCTGTCACACCAGCCACATCAGCGACCTCTCTCTGGGTCCTTCTCTCATTTGTCATGATAGATGCGATGTAGATAGCTGCTGCCGCCATACCCGTAGGTCCTCTTCCCGATGTGATCTCCATCTCATCGGCACGTTTCAGGATCTCCATGGTCTTGGTCTGTGTCTCGCCCGAAAGCTTCAACTCGGAGCAGAACCTGGAAATGTAATCCTGTGGTGATGTGGGCATCAGCCTCATGTCAAGTTCCCTTGTCATGAAACGATATGTCCTTCCGATCTCCTTTCTTCCTACACGAGAAGCTGATGCGATCTCGTCCAGCGTCCTCGGGACATTGCACTGTCTGCAGGCTGCATAGATGGAAGATGCGACAACTCCCTCGATGGACCTTCCCCTGATAAGGTTCTTGTTGACAGCGTTCCTGTAGATCCTTGCTGCCGTCTCCCTGACATTTCGGGGAAGACCGATACCTGCAGCCATTCTGTCAAGTTCGGAAAGGGCGAATGCAAGGTTCCTCTCGGTTGCATTGGATACCCTGATCCTTCTCTGCCATTTCCTCAGCCTGTACATCTGGGCCCTGTTCCTTGTCGGTATGGATTTTCCGTATGAATCCTTGTTCTTCCACCCGATCTCGGTTGACAGACCCTTGTCGTGTATCGTAAGTGTCATTGGGGCTCCTGTCCGTGCCCTCTGCTCGGTCTGGACTGAGTCGAAGGCTCTCCATTCCGGACCCATATCTATCTGCAGGTCATTGATGACTATCCCACAGTCACCACAAACCAGTTCTCCCCTCTCGTAATCTCGTGTTATATGATCGCTGTTGCACTCAGGACAGGTGGTGGTCTCTTCTATCTGGATCTTTTCCTTCTGTCTCTTCCGGTCCGCCACCGGTGCTTCATCCATTGGCATTTGTATCCATCTCCTTGGAATTTATATCTGCCTGGGTTATCAGATATAAACGTTTCCTTTCCCCGACATAGAGCATTATATATAAACATTTCGAAATACTTATTATAATCACAAAACTGAATATAAAAAAGTACACTGGCACATAAACAAGAATGCATTATTTCATACGTTTTTGGGTAGTTTTTCAACTGATCACTGATCCTCTTACTATTAATCTCTACCCATTGTTCCACTTTCAAAGGGAGGTATAAAACCTTTCCCCCGGTGAAAACACGGGTGAAAATTAAATATCACTCCAACGCTGAAGTGGAAGAGGACCCAATATGGCATCACAGGTTAGAGCAAGTCACATACTCGTCGATTCGAGAAAGGATGCGGATAAGATATTGAACAGGATCAAAGCTGGGGCCAAGTTCGAAGACCTGGCGAAGAAACACTCCCAGTGTCCATCCGGAAAAAAGGGAGGAGACCTGGGATTTTTTGGTCCGGGACAGATGGTCAAACCCTTCGAGGATGCAGCTTTCACTCTGAACAAGGGAGATGTATCAAATCCCGTACAGACACAGTTCGGTTTCCACCTCATCAAAGTTACCGACAAGAAATGATCACTTTTCCATATATTACAGGATGATCCCATTCGCCTCTTCTACCCATCAGGAACGTTGGCCATTATCATACTGGCAAGGGTTGAGATATCATCTTCACGAGTTGGGTTCACTATCAAGTATTCCGGATGCTCCGTTAGGTCATTGGAGATGATCCCGGTCAATGCGATGAAACCCTTCCTGATCCCTCTCACTCTGTAGGTCTCTTCAATGGATGGGAGGTCCTTGGCAACCAGGACCTTGATGATGTTCGGATCGTTCTGGTTCAGGCCCTCGCATATCAGTATGTCCGTACCATCCGGCACGATCCTGAGAGCGTCGTTCAGGACAGCCCTACCCTTGATATCACCTATGTATCCCAATTCTCCCCTGGAAAGGGAAATGACAAAATCGGCCCCGGCATTCCTGTGTCTCCAGGTATCTTTCCCTTCCACATCAAGGGTAATTGTGGAGTTGGGCATGAACTTGACCCCGCCGACGATCATACCTCTTTTCTTGAATTCCCCGATCAAAGCCTCTGCTGTCGTGGTCTTTCCACATTTCTTGAGCCCTATCAAGGATACAATGATCACATTGACCACTCAGGAAAAACATCCTATCTGGCATTTGATTATCTTTATGTCCATATCCGTCAATGTAGATGCTATCTCATCCTTGGGAATACCCATCTCCTTTGCTATCTTGAAGCAATCCTCACAGGTGATCTTCCCATCGACCGCCCCTTCGGCGAACCTCTTCCTGACAGACCCATCATGAATTACCATTCATCAACCTCCACTGGTAAGATGGATCACATCTATGTTGGATCCATCCTTGATAAGATGAGAACTGAACCTGGATCTTGTGACCAAGGTCCCATCTACCTTTACGATGACCATGGGGAACGTATAGTTCATTCGTTTTAGCAAACGGTCCACACTCTCATCGATAATGAAATCGACCGATCGTTTGTTCACAACAATGCTCATTCGGACCCTCCAACAAGAAGTTCCAAGACGATGTTCGCTTGATGATGTGCAAATTGCCCTACCTTGGGGCATAGAAGCACATCCTCTTCGCTGGATAATGCCTTCGGGTCCTCGACAAGGTAGAGATCATCATATCTTCGCTGCCTTATCCTTTCGGATCCTCCGATCCCGGCTACCCCGGAAGCAGCCACTATGGGTTTACCCGGTAGACCTAAAAGGACCTCCTCTATGAATGATACCTTGGTGGAAGCATCATCAAGGGCCTCTACCACCACATCCACATCCCGGAAAGGATCTGCCATGGAACCCTTCACAAGCTTTCCGTTGATCATATCCACATCGCAGCCATCGACAGCTCTGAGAATGTTCTTCTTCAGGGCCTCTACCTTTAGATCCCCCACCTGATCAAGGAAAAAATATTGCCTGTTGAGGTTGGATGCCTCCACCCTGTCGAAATCTACGATCAGCAGATGACCCACCCCGGCCCGGGCCAGGGCCATTGCGATGTTCGACCCCAGGCCTCCCGCTCCGGCGATCCCGACAAAGGATCCTTCGAGCTTCCTGGAAACCTCGATCTTCTCCATTGGTCAGCCTCCCTGGATCATTCCCAGTATCTCTGCTTCTCCGATGGGGTGTCCTCACCCTCGGTGTATTTTCCACCCCAGACATTGAGCCCCTTCTCATCATCCGAATCGATCGCCTTCTGGAGTGTCTCGAGCATCTCTGTCTCGTCGATGAAACCGAGCTCTTTCATCTTCTCCGGTGTGGGAACTCCGTTGGGTGTCCAACCCCTTCTGCAGTATACCGCATCAGCCAGCTTGTGATACTGATCGTAACGGAATTCCTTGATCAACAGTATCCTTTCCGGAATGGACATCTTCCCTATCACTTCCTCCGAAAGACCGAGCTTGTCTTTCAGTTGTTCATCATACCTGTCCTTTCGGGAAACATATTCCACCTCGGTCACAGGACCCATCGATCGGTATGGAGGTATGTCATCCATTCTCCTTCCCTTGCCCATCCAGACATTCATCGACCTCTGGAAGTTGTAAACCCTCTCGCTCTGGTCGAACAGGTCGCTTCCTTTGATGTCCCACCCTGTGACGCCTGACATGATATCCACATAGTTCTGGACATGCTCTGGCACCTTTGCCGGTTCATCCGTCTCGGGATTCGTGATAGGGGTCGTGTCATTCCATGGAAGCTTGCAAAGGCCGGTCAATCCGAACCAGGTCCTCCATATGGGGAAGTAGTGAAGAGCCTCAGCTTTATCCTTGAACGTTGGTATCTGATCATTGACCATGTCCATGAAGATAAGCCATGCCTCATCATGCTGAGGTCCCTTGGATGCAAGTGCGAAACCACCCTGTTGGGCAAGGGATTCCTTTGATACATATTCGGAGTATTCGAGACCCTTTACCTCCATCCCGCAGTCCTCGATCAGCTGGTGATCCCCCCAATCCTTCTCGATGAGCCAATCCTTGATCCTTCTTGCACCTCTTGCTCCAACCTTGATGAATTCACCCTGATCGCCATCAGCGATCCTGTGAAGGAACTGCATAATAGCATCTGCATTTCCAAAGCTGAACTCGAGCCCATCGCATCTCTCCTTGTTGAGAATGCCATATTCGTACATCTCCATGATGAATGCGATCGTGGTCGCTGCAGAGATCGTATCAAGTCCGTATGTATCGCAGTAGAAGTTGAACTCGAGGATCCAGTACGGGTCCCACAAGGACATGTTGGATCCGCCGGCAATGGTCTCGTATTCGGGACCATCAACGGTGACCCTCTGCCCCTTGTACGGTCCTGTCCTCAGAAGAAGACCGTCCACGGTCTTGGCACATGCCATTGTGCATCCGTACCAGCATCCATCTGGTATCACCTGTGTAAAAAGTTTGTAGAATTCCGTAGAAAATATCTTGGATGCCTTTGGAAATCCACCGAACCTGTAATTTTCCGTTGGTAGAAGATCATAAGCGTCCATGATCTCAACGAGATTCCCGGTCCCGACGGTCCTCATATTACATTGGCTCTTGTCCAGGTCCCTTATCTGAGTGTGGTGCTTTATTCCGGTCCTTGCGATCTTGTCAATGTCGGCTGGATTGTTCTCCATTCCGGTGAAACCCTTGATCCTTGCAACTACCGCCTTGACCTTCTTGTCACGAAGAACGGTTCCAAGGCCGCCTCTTCCATGCTGTTTGAGCCTGGCAACCTTTCTCCTCGGATCGAAGAAAGAGATGTTCAGGACGCCCCAGTAGGAGTTCTCTGACCCCTTTCCGGCAGATACAACGGTCACCTTCTGTCTGGCCTCATCGGTATCCTCGGTAGCATATAGATGTGTGAGCTGCTCCGCGAGCAGATGGGAATTTGTCTCCTCGAAGGGGGCGGTCTCTATCCTTATCTTTCCCTCGATACCGTCGATGAAGATAATGACATCCTCATCGGCCTTGCCGGTGATGGCAAGTGAATCGAACCCTGCGAACTTCATGTAAGGAGCAAAATATCCGCCCGCATTGGAATCGCAGATGACATTGGTGCTCGGGGAGATCGTGGTGGAAAGACATTTCCCCATCCCGGAGTACTGGGTTGTCCCGTTCATGGGACCGCTGTTGAGGGCAAGGACGTTCTCCGGATCGTTCCATCTGGTATCCGGGCCGACCATATCCCATATCTGCTTCAGACCGAATCCCTTGCCTCCAGTGAACTTCTTCTTGATATCATCTGTGAGCGGGACCTCTTCCACGGAACCGGATGATAGGTCCACTCTCAGGAACCGACCTGCATAACCTCTGTCGATCGGTCTCATCTCGTATTCATATTCCATCAATACCCTGTGTCCGGACCTTAGCTTTTCAAGGTCCCAGGTGTGCTTTGTATTGTTGGTCTCGAAAGGACCATCCGACCTGCCTATGAGCCTGGCATTCTTATCCTCGTTGAAACACTCGGTCATTCACAGACCCCCTGAGTATGATATACGGTCCTTTCGATCCCGGACAGTTCGACATCGATCAGTTCAAGAGCCCCCTCCGGGCAGGCCCTGACACATGCGCCGCACGAGATGCATTTGAAAGGCACCACCTGTCCCTCCGCCCGTCTCATCACATGGTCCGGGCAGAAAGCCACACATGATTGACATCCTATGCAGGTATCCTTGTTCAGAACGACGATCCCGTTCGGAAGCCTCTTTATGGCCTGAACAGGGCACATATCGATACAGAGACCGCACTGGTTGCAGTTGGCCATCTTGTAGGTTCCATTCTCCTTGATGATCTTGATCGCTGAATGATCACCGCCCGTATCATCCTTGAAATGGATCCGGGAGCATGCCCTTTCACAATCGAGGTGACCTTTGCACTTTTCCGGGTGGAATATTATCATCTTTACCTTCTGTGTCATCTTATTCACCTCAGAACAATATGAACAGCACCATCACCCAGCAGAGAATGCTGAATGCAGAGGATGCTGTGAAATATATTCCCTTGTTGAGCTTGTTCAGATCCAGATGGAGGTTGTCATAGAGCACGATCACCGGCACGAAGATCCCACCGAGGACGGCTGCATAGAATGATCTTCCGATGATGAGTGGAATTATGCGGAAAACGTCCATCATCACCAGTGTTCCCCCCGTGAATACAGGGGTCATGATCTGGGTCGTGATATATCCGACAGTGAAAATGGTGAATCCGCTGATCACTCCAAGGAATGCCAACGTCATGAAGTCCTTGTTCCCGAAGAGGTTCTCGCGGAATGACTTCCTTGACAGTATGATCTCGAAGACAAGTCCCTCGGCACCAATTGCAATTGCGGAACAGATAACACATGAACCGACAGGAGCTACGAAACGAAGTGATCCTGCCACAAGAGCAACGAGGAAAGCTGCTCCTGTGAAGTTGAACATCCTCCTTGCAAGGATCATGAATGCAAGACCAAACGATCCGGCCATGACAGACCCCATCGAGATATTCAACCCGAAAACCTCCCATTTGAGACCTCCAAGAGTGCATTCGAGGAGTCCCCAGATGGATCCGAGAAGCATGATCCCGGCAATTATCATGATATATTCGACCGGCTTTCTATCATTCGATGTATTCATTTTCATACCACCTCTATCTCAACTATATCCTTGATCCTGTATTTCTGTGAAAGGTGAGGGAAGAAGGACATCCTCTCATCAAGTATCAATATCCCGTTCGTGAGGTCTTCCCATGTAACATTCTTGGAATAATCATTGGAGGCCCTGATGATGAAATCATGGGATGCCTGATCTTCCAATTCTGTAATGTTGACCACCTGTGAGATCGGTATGCCTTCATGTGGATCTGACCCGTTATCCATCAGTGTGATGGGATCTTCGATGATGTAGAACAACTGCTGCCATACGAACAGATGCCCGTTAACGAGTATGGTAGATGCCTCAGCGGTCTCGATCGATACGACACCCCTGATACGATATTTCCCCGGAAGTCCCGGAAAGACCGTCATCGTGTCTTCCTTGACCAGTATCCCGGCCATCATATCGTTCCATGTTACGATCTTGTTCCAGCCATCATAAGCCGTTATCTTGAATTGGTGATCTTCGGGATCGGATAAAGATGTCAGGTTTATGATCACGCCCAGGGAAACTCCCTCGTATGTCACCATGTCCGTACCTTCTACCGAGATCGAGGGATGATCATCGAAGATGGTATCCAGGGACACATCTTCTCCGGCAACGAGGATAGAGATATCATCATCATCCTTTTCCTCAGTGCAGCCTGTGACTATGGCCATTCCCATGATCGATAGGAAGGAGAAGATAGCCAGATACTTCATTCCCTTCATCTCATACCACCATGATTTCAACGAGGTCCTTTATCCAGAATGCCTTGGCCAGGTTGGGAAGTATCACCTTTTTCTCTTCCCGGTCAAGGACCCCGTTCTGAACATCCTCCCATGGAACCTCTTTTTGATAACCATCGGCTCCCATAAAACGGAAGTTCTTCCCCTCGGGGTCCCTTACACCGGAATCCGAAAGGACATCGATGATAAGGACGCCCTCATGGCCGTCGACCCTGGCAATATCGAACTCATCGTAGAGGGTGTTCCAGTCATATTCCTTCCCGTTAACGGTTAGAACCTCTGTGCTCTGGGTGTTCATAGCATTGTAAACCAGAGCTCCGAGGGATCCAAGCAGTATCATCATTGCCAGTAGACCAAGGAATATGTTGACCCTGGAATTGCCAAGAGGTCCTTTCTTCTTCATTGGACCATTCACTGCCTTCTTTCCTACCATAGGCCATCCTCCGTCGATACTCTGTGCCGTCCCGTGATATATTTTTCACCTATAGTATTTTCCTACGAAGAGATGATACCGTGCGAGATCAATGCACTCCAGATGGTAAAAAACAACAGCTTTTCATCTGATATAACAATCCAACATGTGTACTAATTGGCTTAAATAGTGTTCGATATGATTGTTTTTGGATGAAAGTCGAAATGATCACACCAATGGTGTTGATCGCACTCTTGATCGGAACCTTGACCGTTCTGGCTGTTAATGGAAATGAAATGGACGGAAGGGCGTTGATCAATGAGGGTACGATCACCATCGACCCTGATGTGGGTGAGGAGCTAACTGCAACAGGTTCCCCCATCAGGACAGCCCTGCCCGGAGATGATATGTTCTTCACTCTTTGGGGAAACAACGATGCGGATATCGATCAGACCATTGTGATGGAACTGGATACTCCCGATGGCTGGTCAGTGTCGATCACAGGATCTGTTCAGGTCCCTGCCGGTGAAAGGAGATCGATCACACTGGCTGTCTCGGTGCCATCCGACATGACCATGGACCCAAAGGGAGAATACTCCATCAGAGTGGACGGGATGGGAGATCTAACAGGTGACAGGGCTTTCATCATTGTCATCATCAAACTCGATGCCGAAGTAGACCATGAACTGCTGATAACACCATCCAATACCAAGGATATGGAATACAAGGTATATCCTGGGCAGAGGACCTTTATCGATATCATGCTCAGGAACCAGGGAGATATTGTGGATGATATCGACCTGAGGATCTCCGAACATCAGACCGACTGGAAACTGAAGTTCAAGGAGGATACGAAGACCCTTTTCATCACTCTTCCTCCATGTGATACCGACTCCATTTTCAGGACCTCCGTCCTTGTGGAGGTACCGGAAACATCAGGGA
>JAUVCN010000068.1 GCA_030595715.1 Thermoplasmatales archaeon | reverse complement strand
TTTTGGATCCGGAACTCGGGTGGGCTTATTACAACATCTGAACATGAATGGAGTGAACGATAAAAAAGGCTCTTGACCAGGTTGTCATCTGCCAGAATTCATTGCAATTTACGTCTGGTATGAATGTTGAAGATTTATATGGAATATATATCAAACCTGTAAAAGTTTAATGTGGCTTTTCTCAGGATCAGCTCAATAACTGATACCTCATCAAAGAACAATGCCCAATAGCGGAAATTGTAGCATTGTATGACCGATCTTCAGGAAGAATTGAAGGGCCCAACAGCTTTTCTGAACCTGTCCTGGTCCCTTTTCCTGATGTTGATGATAACCTCCTTAACGGGAAGTGTATCGAAATTCAATGCAGTGTGCATCAGTATCTTGATCTCATTGTTGGTAATGGATACGGGTTCTTTCAGATACATTACCAGAAGGTTACTCTTCGAGGTATGATGTAGATAGAGACCACCCAGGGGTATTCGATGATACATTGACATTATCCGATACCACAGCGGTGTTCTCTTCCTTCTCTCGGGCAAATACCTCTGTTCCGGACATTCGATCCTGTCGATCAAGTTCACCGGTATCTTGTTATCCATCATTGGAAAGAGGGGGGCTCTCTGGATGGTGACGTACAGGTTTCCACCGCGTATCCTTACCCTGTTCTTGCAGTTACGATAGACCACCCAATATCTCAATCCTGCCATGGCAAATAGCAATGGGATCATGAATGGCAGGGAGAAGGCCATCAAAACGGTAAACATGATGCCGATAAAGAAACCGGATACCGGATCCCCAGTCGAGAGGGAAACGGGGATGGACACCCCGAATATCATTATGATCAACAGAAGGTAGGAAATTGAAAAACCCTTTGCCAACCATTTTACCACATCCATGTATTCCAAACCCGATGCGAAATCCTGCACCTTACCCGGATCATCCAATTCGATCCCTCCCCTCCAATACCATCTTCTCGAAGCGGTAGTGGGACCTGCTGTCGATATCAATGATCACACTTCCCAATCTGAAGACCCTTACCTTTGCCACTCCTCGCCAACCAACAGGCGGGGCCATCTTCTTGACATTTATAGGAGTCCTGAGAAAGATCTCCACGAGATCTTCCGGACGGGACCATGAAGAGTACAGACCCTCATCGGGAAGTATGGGGATACCATTCATGACCTTGTTCACTCCGGGAGTCCTCTTGAGATTCCTGGCCCATATCTCCGCCCCCCTGAATTCGATCGACCTGATATTCTTCAAAGGGATGGAGGCGACAACACATGGAAATGCGAATGTGTAATATGAGAATAGCCTCAGATGATCGGGGAATATATCTGTCCTCGGGCTCCCCCTCTTCTTGATGGATCTCCGGAATGAGAAGAATACTATGCAAAAGGCCATTACGAATGAGAAGAGGATCAGGCACCCGAACAGAATGAAAAAACCCAATCCAAATCCACTCAACAGGATAAAGGGGGAGATAACTAGTACCATTATCGAGAACATGAAAACGATGATCATTATCATCCTCTTCATCAAAAATTCGTATCCTCTCTGAACAAAGTCTTTTGGTAGAAATGTCTCGATCGGATCGGGACCATCCTCCAACGGAATATCCGAGATCGGTTCCCCGATATAATGACCCGATACCACTCGTCCCATGAGGATACAACTGGAAAGAAGGATTAAAGGATTTTCAATAAAAGCTGTGAATATATATGCAACGATACCCGTATAATTGGATCTATATCTCATTTTATCTCATTGGAGGGGCTCTTCTGCCGGAGGGCGGCATGGGGGACCTTCTGCTATGTACGAGGTCCTCCTCTTCTTCAGGTCCCCCCTCATCCTGTTTGTTAGATCTGAAATATAATATGAGCAGACCGATGCCTATCAATGCGAACAGGATCGCGATAGGGATCAGGTAGTAAGGGACCTCTTTTATCTCCTCATCCCACTCAACATTGTACTCCACCGTTGAGCCGCGAGAGAGGATGTCAGCTTTGGACATTCCAGCCTCCCTGAATATGACAATTACAAGGTAATATACATCCTTCTCACCAATGGAAATGGATTCCGTGAAGCTCGTAACGTTACTTGCAGAGAAGTTCTCTATCACGATGAACGTCCCGTTCCCGGACGTCACATTCTCTCCTGCATTGATCGCGTCTATGTCGATCTCTTCCGTATCCTTCCACCCCTGATACTCTTCCTCCCCCTTTATCAGGAAGATCGATATGGGATCGTCAGATGCCGAGATCTCCGCTTTCAGGGACATAGACTCCCCTTCATCGAACTCGATCCTGATCGTTATGTATTGATCGATGTCAACATGACCCCGGTCCTGGACATCATCCGCCCGGACTAACGGAAATATCAGCAGAGCGATCGAAAAAAGGGATATCAATATGATGTCTCTTGAGGTGCCCATGTCCAGTTCATGGAACATGGTTATTTATATCTTTTATGGACCAGAATGAAATTGAGGGCTATACGATCATAGCATCCATATCTCCGGTTCAAGGATCCTGTCAGGTCATGTTTGCACCTATCTATCGTGCCAGGGTTAAAATATACTCAAGTCCCATATATTCAAATGGTGACCAAATGGCGAAGATAGTGGATACGAACGAATTCAAATTGGGAATATCGGAAAGTTTCAAGAAGACCCCTGTTTTCAAATTCAATGACCAGTACTTTGGACTTGCATGGATGGAGGGAGAACACAAACTGCACAGGCACGATAAGGATGAGATGTTCCTGGTTCTGGAAGGCCACCTCACCATCGAGGTGGAGGAGAACATCATGCAGGTTGGGCCAGATATGGCAATACTTATCAAAGCAGGTGAAAAGCACAGATCGAAGGCGACAAGAAGGACACTGGTTGCAGTCTTCGAACCTCAGGGGATAGGTATAGAATACCTTGAGTGAAGAAAAAAAGCTCATCCTTGACGCCAACGATCGATCAACTTTCATTCACATATTTGGTAGAGCCGTTCCATGTAGTACATGGTAAGATCACAAGCTGTCAGAATAATAGTGACCACATTGGGTTAAAATGGAACCTCGTTGGAATAAAACAGCATGAGAGGGGAGAGGAACTCATGTCTTTCGTTAACAAATTCGAATCCAGATTGAAAAAATGTTATCCTCAAAGCAAAACCGAGCTTGATGTTAAAGGCCAAGAAGGGGCCGGATTCGTGCAGCAGCAATATCTTCGCAACAAAGATCGCTCAGAAATTGTGCGCGGTCACAAGCCTCATGAATTTCATTCGTTCGACTTCTGACAACTTTGTTCGGATCATGGTTTAAGGGTGCTCTCTAAAAACCAGAAAAAGGTTGGATGTTAAAGGCCAAGAAGGGGCCGGATTCGCGCTGCAGCAATATCTTCGCAACAAAGATCGCTCAGAAATTGTGCGCGGTCACAAGTCTCATGAATTTCATTCGTTCGACTTCTGACAACTTCGTTCGAATCCGGCCCCTCACCTACCATTTACTGCTCTGCAGTAAACGGTAGAAAAGTGCGAGGGGCCGGATTCGAACCGACGAACCACTAAGGAACAGATCTTGAGTCTGTCGCCGTTAACCTCTTGGCTACCCTCGCATCGGCTGAACACCCCATTACTGAAGGTATTAAAAAACTATTCTCATCCTTGACCGGGACCATCAATGATATCTACTTGCTGAACATCACCGGTACAATGTCTTTTTCCGACATCTTATCAGGTGAGCTCCCCGCAGGAGAGCATATGGTGATCGAGGAAAGGAATGGGTTGATTGAAGCCACCCATTGGGCCCACATCGCCGTGGTGGACAAGGATGGGAACATCAGGTTCTCGTCCGGAGATCCTGATCATATGACATATTCAAGGTCCTGTATCAAACCCATCCAGGCACTCCCTATCTTGTATATGGGGGCCGCTGATCAGTTCGATCTCACCCCGGAAGAGATCGCCATGACCGCCGCATCCCATTCCGGAGAAAGGATACATATCGACATCGTAGAGAGGATGATGGGGAAAATTGGGATTACAGAGGCGGACCTCGCTTGCGGTGGACATCCCCCCTTTCATAAAGAAACGGCCAGGGAACTCTGTAATAGATACACCAGGGTCCACGATAACTGTTCGGGGAAACACACCGGCGCTCTATCACTATGTAAACACATGGGATGGGACACTGCAACTTACACCGATGTCGACCACCCACTGAACACCGAGATCGTCCGTATGATCAGAGAACTGACATCTATCGATGAATACGGGATCCATGTTGGAAAAGATGGGTGCGATATCCCGAACTACGGCCTGCCGATCTCGAAAATGGCGCAACTCTTTGCCATTCTTGCCGATCCCTCGGGAAAACCGTATGAAAAGGACCTCATGAGAATGAGAGATGCTTTCATCGAACATCCTAAGATCATTGCCGGGACGGATCGATTCGACACTATCATGATGGAAGACCATCCGGGAAAACTGATCTCCAAGGCCGGTGCTGCCGGATTGCAGACCATGGCGCTTCCTGTCGAAGGTGAATGGTTGGGAGTATCCATCAAGATCGAGGATGGGTCCTATCCGGCTGTTGAGCCGTTATCATTCCACATCCTCAAGGAACTTGGATCATACAACCAGGATGGAAAAGGGAAACGATACGACCCCAAGATAATTGAAACCCGTTCCAAGAAGAGGATTGGCAGTATCCGTGCCCTTGGAAAATTGAAATAGGGTATTTATACAAACGATAGATGTAAAGAATCATTTTAATAGGAGCAAACTAACTTCCAGAAAGGGTGAGAGACGCATGATAATGGAGTTCACCTATTATCCATACGAGGAAAAGAACGTGGAGAAGGTGGAAAAGAAATGGGGCGTTTATAAATTGGCCGGACGCTCCAAGAGAATACTCTTCATCGGAAGAGGTAATCTCAAAAA
The DNA here is from genome assembly GCA_030595715.1 of Thermoplasmatales archaeon. Lineage (GTDB taxonomy): Archaea > Thermoplasmatota > Penumbrarchaeia > Penumbrarchaeales > Penumbrarchaeaceae > Penumbrarchaeum. The sequence goes on along the minus strand of JAUVCN010000068.1, from coordinate 10,744 downwards.
GCATCTTCCAAAACACCTTCCGGAAGGCGACACACCAGCCGATGAAGCGGAATTCTTCTCCATAGAATATTACGAGAGCGGAGAAGAATCTTTGAAGGCATGGGAAGAGGCCATGGAAGAGTTCTATGACAGGAACAGTAAGCACCCAAAGTACAACGCTCCGATGGATTGACATCCATCTCTTTTTAATCCAAGCTCCCCCTTCAGGGTAAGCGATGGCCATGAACAGGATAGGTATCCGCAGGGAAAGCAAGAACAGATGGGAGAGAAGGGCGCCTCTTACTCCTGAACATGTTCTGAGATTGGTGAACGATCACGGGATAGATTTTTCCATACAGCCATCTGACCTCCGGGTCTTTCAAAACGAAGAGTACGAGGAAGCGGGTGCGCGTATCGATGAGGAGATCAATGAAGTGGATATCACACTCGGCATCAAGGAAATACCTATCCACGAGATCATTCCGAACATGACATACATGTTCTTCTCACATACGATCAAAGGTCAAGAGCACAACATGCCAATGATGAAGAAACTGATGGACCTCAATTGCACGGTCATCGATTACGAGAAGATAGTGGATGAACACGGAAGGAGGCTCATTTTCTTTGGCTGGCATGCCGGCGTTGCAGGTATGGTCGATACGTTATGGGCGATCGGAAGAAGGTTCGAATGGGAAGGGGTGAGGAACCCATTCTCATCGATCATGAAAGCCCATGAATATGGAGACCTTCCGAATATCAGAGAACATATCTCATCCATTGGTCGATTGATAACTACATATGGCATCCCATATTCGATGAGGCCTTTTGTGATCGGCCTTGCCGGAGCCGGGAACGTATCAAAGGGGGCGCAGGAGATCCTTGACCTTCTTCCGGTCAAAGAAGTGAACCCTATCGAGCTTCCGACATTGAACAAGAGAAAGGATGCGGGAAACAATATCTACAAGGTCATATTCAACGAATGGGACCTGGTTGAACCCAAGGACCCATCCCACAAGTTCGATCTACAGGACTATTATGATCACCCCGAAAGATACAGAACGAAATTCTTCGATCATGTTCCCTATCTATCCGCTCTGGTCAACTGCATCTACTGGGAAGAAAGGTACCCAAGGCTCCTTTCCAAGGAGCAGATCAAGGAACTATATCAGGACCACAGATCCCCCAAACTCCGTGTGATAGGTGATATCTCCTGTGATGTTGACGGAGCGATACAGGCAACCCTGAAAGCTACCTCCCCGGAGGATCCGGTATTTGTATACGACCCATGGGAAGATGGAGCCATACCAGGGTGGAAGGGGACCGGACCTGTCATCATGCCTGTTGATAACCTTCCATGTGAGATACCAAAAGAATCCTCTGAATACTTCGGTGAAAAATTGAAGGAGTTCATCCCATCGCTTTGCCAGGCAGATCTGGATGTACCCTTCGGGGAGATCGAACTACCCACACCGATCAAGAATGCCATGGTCATCTACAACGGAGAATTCACCGAGAACTATCAATATATGAAGGAATTTTTGAGGGGGTTGTGAACTTGAAAAGCGTACTAGTACTTGGAGCAGGACTTGTTGCCAAACCACTTGTCGATCATATTGTGAAAGCGGGATTCGATGTGACCATTGCGAGCCGGACCGTGGAGAAGGCAGAGCGGCTCGTCAACTCCTGTGGAGGAGGGGACGCCCTTTGTTTTGATATCAACAAGGACGATCATCTCAACAAACTGGTGAAGGAGAATGATATCACTGTATCTCTCCTTCCCTACACATGCCATCCAATGGTTGCCAAGGCATGCATCAAGGAAGGAAAGGACATGGTGACCACTTCGTATGTCTCCGACACCATGAAGGGGTTCGACGAGGAGGCAAAAGATGCAGGGATAATACTGCTTAACGAGATGGGACTCGATCCAGGCATTGATCATATGGAGGCGCAGAGGGTGATAGACAGTGTCCATGCCAGGGGCGGAACAGTGGAGGAGTTCATCTCATACTGTGGTGGTCTCCCCGCTCCGGAGGCGAACACGAATCCATGGGGATACAAGTTCTCCTGGAGCCCAAAGGGAGTTGTCCTGGCTTCCAAGAACAATGCAAGGTTCAAGAAGGACGGCAAGATCATGGATATTCCAGGGAAGGAGCTTTTTGCCAATTACGAAACCATCAATATCCCGGGCCTCGGAAAGTTCGAGGGTTATCCAAACAGGGATTCTGTTCCATATGCAGACATCTATGGGATCCCTGGAGCAAGGACCATCCTCAGGGGAACCCTGAGGAACGTTGGCTGGTGTGACACATGGAAGGGACTCCATGACATTGGCATACTGGAAGAGAAACCGTCCTCTTCCGATTCCCTATTCGGAATGATGGGGGACCTGATCCCGGGCGATGGTGACCTGAGATCGAGGGCGATCGAAAAGATAGATACAAGGAACAATGAAACTGCCGTGAACAACTGGGAATGGCTCGGTCTATTCTCGGATGAGGAGCCTGCATGCAAAGAGAGTACAATGGATTCCTTTGCGGACCTTCTGGAGAAGAAGCTGGTATATGGTGAAAGTGAGAGGGACATGATCGTTCTCCAGCATACATTCAAGGTAACATTACCAGATGAGGGCAGGAAGATAATGAGATCCACCATGATAGACTACGGGTTGCCGGGAGGGGACTCCGCCATGTCGAGGACGGTTGGGCTACCCGCTGCCATTGGTGTCGAGATGATACTGAATGGCAAACTGGAGGGGCTTTCCGGAGTCCATATTCCCATCCTGCCAAATATCTACGGTCCGGCCTTGGATAAGTTGAAAGAGATGGGGATCAAGTTCATTGAGAGTTGAAAGATCGGCCGAAGCATATCTTGTCCTGAAAGAGATCCTATATTCAGATTATGGTCTTCTGATATTTGATAGAAAACCTTTTCAAAAAAAAAGGGGGACCTCAACGAGGTCCCGTTGATCCATAACGAATGTGTAGAATATCTACTCATTTCCATAGTGATTCTGGGGGCCTGTGCCGCCATTATCCTGTTCCCTGTCCCGATCATGCTGCTGATCGCCGGATCGTTCGGTAGATCCGTCCTCGGCATCAACAGCGGAAGATGTGTCGACTTCCTCATCTTCTGATGCGTCATCGTCACAGGAACCGTCTTTCAACTGCTCCCTTTCACGGGTCTGTTCTGCGTCCTCGGGTGCTTCTGAGCCTTTAGACCTCTGCTGGGATTGCTCTTGCTTCATCTCGCCGGAACCATCCTCTGCAGGACCGTCGCCGCAGCTTCCGTCCTTGAGTTGCTCCTGCTCACGGACCTGTTCTGCATCTTCCGGATCGCAGTCTTCATCCATGGTACGGGTCATCTTATCGGAACCTTCTTCTTCACAGCTTCCGTCCTTCACCTGTTCCCTTTCACGGGTCTGTTCTGCGTCCTCGGGTGCTTCTGAGCCTTCAGACCTCTGCTGGGACTGTTCCTGATCCATCTCGCCGGAACCATCCTCTGCAGGACCGTCGCCGCAGCTTCCGTCCTTGAGTTGCTCCTGCTCACGGACCTGTTCCGCTTCTTCAGGATCACAATCTCCATCCATGGCACGGGTCATCTCACCCTTCCCATTATCGACCCCTTTCTGGAGCATCTCTCCAAGAGGTGTATCTTCCAACAAACTATTGTCTTCCCCTCCCGTAGCAGCCGCGAAGAACGCAACTCCTATCAAAAGGGCCAGAGCGGCCGCACCGCCGAACATCATTGTTCTTGCTGTCATTTTCTTATCTCCTGTGGTGGGCCATTACCGCGCCACAACTCATCATCATGGTAGGTATTTAACCTCGTTCTGGAACGCATCTCTAGATGTGGTACATCCCTCTAGATATCTTCGACCGATCTGTTTTTCAATGAATATAATATCGATATAGTGAACAATGAAAGATCAAATGGTATCGTCTAGAGAAGTGTTCCAAATCCAACTTATATAACACTCTTCAATGTATCATCATGAAGAAGATGGCAATCTCCCTGATCGCATCCCTGATCGGATTCGTTCTCATCATTTCAATTCCGGCGTTCGGTCAAGGCATGATGGATGCAGGTCCTGGAGCAGACACGGACTCCCGCGGACCGGGACCGATGATGGATCAAGGTTCGAGGAATGGACATCTTGAAAAGGGGTTCAACTACAGATATGGAATGGAGACCCCGTCAGCGTCAGTAGAGAACGAAAAGGGAACTTCCGGCATCATGATATCGCTTGGTTCCATAGAACAGAGAACAGGCGATGGAGCCTACAGGATCGATATCAAGAATGCCGTATGGGAGATATCAGAAGATGACCTGGACCCGGGCAATAGGATCACGTATGAGTCCGAGATGCAGTGGAAGGGAACTGATGATGAGATCAAAGGTACCTCCGGGGTCATTCTGGTATTCCAGTACAAATGGGGAGACGGGGAACGGACCCTGGACCTTGACCTCGAGATCACTGACCCACCCGGAGAGGGAGAGATATCGATAGAACTGGATGTCCCCTCGTCCGGACTTGGAAATGATTGCTGCTGGAAAGATGGACAACAGAATATGCAGGGCCACGGATTCCGGTACCAGAATGGCGAGGGAGAGGAACTGGGAGAGATTCTCATAGACGAAAATGCAGAGACGAACGGCGACGATGGTGAAGAAACCGTCGCGACCGAGGTTAACATCAGCAGTATCGAAGAGGTCAACACATTGAGGATCTCGTCATCCATTTCAGAGAATATCGACACCTACAGCGTCGGTGGGTCCCTGATGATACTGGATGAATTCCTGAAAACCCTTGGAGATGCCGGAGAGGAAGCGGTGTCCTACATTCTGGACCACATCGTCTCATTTGCAATAGGTATATCCTTCATCATGTTCGTACTGGTATTATCCGTCGTATACATGTCAAAGAAGAGAGTGGACACAAGCGGAGAGGAATTGAGCGTTGTCAACAACAGATATTACAGGAAGGGTTAGGATATTCCATCAACTATGGTATCGAGCAAGGTAGTCTTGTACAACACAAGAAGCATCTCGATGATATCTTGGTCCTTTACAATATAGAACCTCTCCCTTCCCTTCTGCTCAACAACGAGGATACCGGACCTTTCCAATCTCTTCAGATGATATGACAGGGTTGCATGAGTGAAATTGAAGGATCCAAGGATCTCATGCGGCGTGGAACCCGGATTCTCGAGAAGGTAGACGACAACGCCCCTGGGTATCTCCCTTCTGAGAACGGACATTGCCTTTCTCTCTTCCCTTGTGAACTTGTCGCGAACGAAGTACCTGGCATTTGAGGTGGATGAATCCTTGATCAGGACCTCTCCCTTGACAAGTGAGTTGAGGTGGAAATCCACCTGCCCTATAGCAAGATCGAGGTCCCTTGATATCTTTCTGAAGTGGACCCCGGGATTCCGCCTTATGTATTCGGTCAATCTCTTCCGGAGAGGAAGGTCCAATGGGTCCTTCACCCCTTTCTCCTCCAGTATACCGTAGATATGAGGACCCCCACAACCCATATGGAGATCATGGCAAAGGAGAAGATAGGATCGATGGATAGGACCTCGACCTGATCCAGAAGGAATAATACGGGACCGAATGAACCTATGATACCGGAAATAAGCAGGATCATGGGTCCGGGGTCCCTCCTCCCACGGAATATGATGGAACCGATCAGGATGGATATGACCGTCAGAACAAGGGTCAAACCCATTATCACATCCATCAGAAAGATCTTCATCGGTCCTTCACCAATTCAGGAGTAAATCAATCTTTTGCAGATAAATATCCTTATCTGTTCCTATCTTCTCCCATGATCCTCCCATAGAAGCTCTTTCCCTTCAGAACAAAATATATTGATGCGGTAATCAGGATAACGGATGCTATCCTTGCCGGAGTTAGGGATTCATTAAGAACGATCCATGCAAGGGTTCCTGCGATCAGTGGTTTCAGATACATCAATGAGTTCCCCTTGGCCACCTTGATCCTTTCAAGCCCTATGAAATATAACAGATAGGCGAGACCCACGGCCACGAACGAAAGCCAACCCAGTTGAACGTATCCAATAGGTTCCATGGGCCTGAACAGAGGAGCCCCGTCAAAGAGGACGATGGGGGCCATCATCAAACCTCCGATGAACAGACTGATCGGAGTGGACACCTTCGGGGTCATCTTCCGGTTCAATCTCTTCATCAAAACCGCATATACTGAAAAGCAGAAGACAGCGAGGACCATGACGAGAACTCCGATCACCGATCTCCAATTCGGTTCCTCCGCGAAATAGATCAGGAATATTCCCGTGCCTCCAAGAGCAAGTCCCAGGACCTGGATCGGTTCGATCCTCTCTTTCAATAGAAAGAAACCAGCAGGGGCGATGAAGATCGGCACCATCGAGACCAATGTTGCCACAGATGATGCGGATATCCACTCGAGGGCCTTGTGATATAGAGAAAATGTGAGAGTAATACCCAGTGCAGAGATAAAGATGAGAGAGACCCAATCCCTTGAGTTTACATCCTTCATCTTTCTCTTTCTTATCTCATTGAGGCTGAGAGGAAGAAGGATCAGACCGCCCGCCGTGAACCTGATGAAGGCGATGGTCATCGCAGGGATGTCATCCTGGACAAGCTTGGAAACCACTTCGATCGTGGACCAGAGGGCAACGGTTACAAGTATCAAAACCATCCCAGAGCTACCATTCTTCATTTTCCTCTACCCTTCCTATCGCCGATGACCATTATCATAGATAAAACGAACAGTCGAACCCTGAAAAAGGGGCGATTTTCCAATGTCCGACGAATTCTTTTAAATAATCAATGCCGATATCAATGAGATTTATTATGAACCCTGCAGGATCGAAAAAGAAGGTCAGTCTGTTCAAAAGATTTCCCACGGTATTCTGGATCGTTCAGATCTTCGAGTTGATGGAAAGGGGCGCATATTACTCCATGATGCCCATTCTTGCTGTCCACTTCATCTACAACGTTGGCATTCCCATTTGGCTGGGTCTTATTCTCAGCGTATTCATGTATCCGTTCCAGTATGGATGGCCCATCCTAAGCAGTGCTTTGGCTGAAAAAGTAGGCTACCGTAAACAGATGATATTTGCTTTCACGATCCTCACCGTCGCTTACGTTTACCTTTCATTTGCGAACAATGCCTTCATGGCCGTCACCGGTGTTATGCTGCTTGGTTTCGGTATCGGAACCTACAAGCCCCTTGTCTCATCCACCATTGCAAAAGCAACACCTCAGGCTGACAGGAATTTTGCATACAGTATCTATTACTGGACCGTCAATTTCGCAGCCACCGGTTTTGCATTGACCTGGGTGGCGCTTATCCTTTTTGGTGTATTTACAGAAGAGAATTACCATCTGGTGTTCCTCATTTCATCTGTCTACTTCGTTCTGAACATTATCATCGCTCTTACCATATTCAAAGAGGTACCGAGGTCTGGTGAGGTCAAGACCATCAAGGACGTCGGAACCAATATACTCACAGCATTCAAGGATAAGAAATTCGTTGTGATGATGCTTCTTATGGCGGGATTCTGGGCCCTTTATTCTGCATCTTTGGCCCCATTCCAGACCATCATGTACGGATTCCATTTCCTTCCTGCCTCCTTCCCTGTGATGTTGCTTGGAGTGTTCAATCCCGGTACAATAATATTACTTGGTATTCCACTGGCAAAATTTGTGGAGAAACTTGAGTCATTGAAGGTTCTAATGTTAGGTATAATTGTATATCTGATCGGTCTAACATGGGTAGCTTTCACAATGCAGAACCCTTACATCGCGATCTGGGGGATCGTGATCTATTCCATTGGAGAGTTCATGGTTGCTCCGGGCTACCTTGCATTCGTTTCCAAGCTGGCGCCGAAAGAGAAGGTGTCGGCATATATCGGCTGCAATTTCCTCGCATCCTTCACTGGCATTTTCTTTGGGGCCCTTATCTTTGGTATACTTACCACTGTCATCGCAGTTGGTATGGGTATGCCTCATTTCTTCTATGGTATCGTTATCACGGTCGGTCTCCTGATCCTGGTTGGATTCATGTTCTACTACAGGGCATGGGGAAAGGACATCATTGAAAGGGCAGCCGAGATCAAGGCAGAGGAAGAAGGCATTCACATCGATGAGGCAAGGGAAGTGCATCACGAACCGTTCTACCTCAAGTTCTTCAACACGAGGAAAACGGTGATGGTTCCACTCATCCTGGTCCCGATCATACTATTCGCGACCTTCTCGGTAGGAACGACGACCTTCTATCCGCCAGACGCAAAAGGAGTGGGGGAGACACTTATCGTGTTCACGGAGACAACCATCACCACCAGCGTTTCGGATCACACCGGAGAGGGAGCGGAGACGGAAGTTCCCATTCTGACACAGGGAACCTTGACCTGGATCAATGTTACATTCAGCTGGCAGGATGAGAGTGCGCCAAGGTTGCAGCGCAACCTGCCCGATTCCTTCCAGATAGCTCTGGTATCTCCCAATGGGACCACTGTTTCCGACGGACCTTCCGAATCAGGAAGCCTTTCGATCAGCCACCAGGTCGATGAGATCGACAGGGAAGGAGGAGCTGAATGGACCCTTCAGGTATCATGTACTAATGCTGGTGATATTGTCGGTCCTGGTGGTTTCCTTGTAAGGTCGCAGGACAATGGCAATGATTGGGATGCCTCGATAAAGGTATCATATCTGCAACCGGTCGAGGACCTTATCGAGTGATGTCATTAGAATATTACACTGCCAAGCGTTAGCAGCATGAAAAGGGTAAATCCTATCATTAGCATTATACCTGATCTCTTTCCCATTTTCCTGTAGCTCAATGCCACGGCCAATGCTGTCAGCAATAGCATTGCAGGTATCAATCCCTCCCCAAGGAGTGGACTGATGGCCAGGGGGTGTATCAATGCCACAACTCCCGGTATGAGAAGTATGTTGAACAGATTGGACCCTAAGACATTACCGACAGCTATACCCTCATGACCTTTGATCGCGGCTGTGACTCCGGCGAGGAGTTCCGGAAGCGATGTCCCCGCGGCAATGAGAGTGACTGCAATTATTGAATTTTCCACACCCCATACTCCGGCCAATCTCTCGGCGGATGGTACAAGGATCACCGAACCGAAGAATAGTATAATTGACCCGAAAAGAAGCATTATGATCAAAGATGTCGTCTTCTTATCTCCCACTTCCACCTCACCGGAGAACTTCGTTGACCTGAAAAGATAGATCACATATCCGATATAGATCAACAGAAGGATACTTGCTTCGATCCGACCGATCCCTCTATTCGTGATAACAGCGAAGACCGAAAAGAGGCCTGTTGCTCCAAGCACGATCATGCCATCCCTCATGGCTGCCCTATCAGGGAGTATCGGGAGAATGAGGGCACCGATAGCGAGGACGAGCCCTAGATTGAAAGCATTGGACCCGACAACATTTCCCAGGGCAATTCCATTGCTTCCCGAGATGGTTGCGGAAACTGCGGTTGCGAGTTCCGGAAGGGATGTCGCCGTCGCCACAAGGGTAAGACCGATAACATGACCGCTGATCCCCTTCTTCTTGGCAAGGCCTGCGGCTCCATCGATCAGGAGATTCGACCCCCATATCAGTAGAGCGAGACCAAAGAACATCCCAAGAAGACCCATCCACACATGCATACCTCACAGATCATTTCCTTATCGGATATTATGATTAAAAGGGCTCATTTCTTATAATTATGTCTTATATTCGAGGGCCTACGGGATATCCCCGGGATATCCCCGATCTGATGGTCATCATGCTCAAACAACATCCACAACCTCCCCTGTCCTGTTCTTATCACTTATCAGGTCGATCACCGCCCCCGCAACATCTCCCTCAGTGACCAGTTTTCTTAACGGGGAGATCGACCTCATCCTTTCCCTCCACTCCTCATCATTTTCCGGTCTGTCCACGATACCGGGAGATACCATGTTCACGTTGATATTCTCACTTTCGAGTTCAAGGGCATATGATCTTGTCAATACGGCAAGTGCGGTCTTGGCCGAGGCATGGGCCGCAACATCGATGTAACCCTTTACCTTCTCGATACCGGCCATTCCGATATTGACGATGCTACCTCCACCGATCCTTTTCATGTCCGGAATGGACCTGTTGATCGAATAGAAAGAGGAATAGACGCAGCTTTCGAAAGCTCCCCTGAACTCGGCGGGATCGATCTCTTCAAGAGGACCTGTGGGGAAAGATGAAACATTGTTGACGAGGACTCCGACAAAGAGGTTCCGGGACCTCAGATGTTTGAAGAGATGGTCGACATCCATATCATTTGACATATCGGCATGGTGGACCTCGATACCAAGGTCCCTTGAAGCTTCCATTGCTCTTTGTTCTCCGGAACGATAGGTGGCGATAACCCGATAACCCGATCCCTTCAATTCTCTTGAGATCGCAGATCCGATATTCTTGTATCCCCCCGTTACAAGAGCGACCACGTTATCGGAAGGACCAGGTTCCATGGTCAGTGTAGGGGGCTCATACGATAATCGATTTATGTTCATATATCTGCCATTATCATCAGATGAAAGGTTTTAAAAAGAGGAACCATATCCTCCTTTCCTCCCATGCGGGTGTGATGTAGCCTGGTATCATTCTAGCTTGCCAAGCTAGTTACTCGGGTTCAAATCCCGGCACCCGCACCATTACTTTTCATTTTTCTTAAATCCAAGTAATGGTGCATTGTGATTGACGCGAGGGAT
>JAUVCN010000104.1 GCA_030595715.1 Thermoplasmatales archaeon | reverse complement strand
ACAGAAAGGAGGATTGCCCGATAAATGCAAATTGCAAGTGTTCACACTTCGAGAGGTTGAAAGAGAACCATGGGAAGGTCCTCTTCATCGGTGATGGAACCACCGATGAATGTGTTTCCAAGAGAGCAGACCTGGTATTTGCCAGGGATAAATTGCTCGAGATCTGTATCAAGGAGGGGACGGATTGCATTCCCTGGGATAGATGGGATGAGATATTCGATAAAGTGAAGGACCTTGTTTGATCTTCTTTCAAGGACCTTTCAATTTCCTCTTCGTGGTGGATATTAGTAAAATGCGTTGCATTTCACGTATGTGTGACCAATCAAGGATTGGTCAAACAAAACGGAAATATTGAAGAAAAGTGGAAAGTTGAAAAAACTTGATGATTTCGATATTTCTTGACATTATTGAGATATTCTACTATGGCACCTATTGGTCAATAATTTTCCTATTAGTGCAAAATTTAGCAGAAAGAGGAAAAGGAAATTGACGATAATGATCATATATCGTCAATCGATTGGATCAGTTGTAACAAAGAATAGACCCTTGAGTTGTTATAAGGATTTCCTTTTCCGGGGGTTATCGGAACGAATAATGTTGAATCGAAAATATAATATATACAATGTATCTATATTGTATCTGTGATACGGTGGAGGTCCATAAGTTTCCTATAAAAATGAAAAAACATGCAGCCTTAAAATTGATAGAAAGGTTTGACATGAGCATTGATGAACTTCATCATATGTTCAAGACAGCCAAATATGTCAAGAAACCCAAGAAAAATGGAGATATAGGCATCATCGAAAGGAAGATCGGGAAATCTTTCATCAGGATCATCTTCAAGGTCTAGAATGAAACGATATGGATAATAACAGTTGAAGGAGGTGTATAAATGACCAAGTGCCCTGAGTGCGGGAAGACCCTGAATAAGGAGAAAAGAGAGATCTCTCCCGGCATCTATGCTGATGTTGAGGTCTGTCCTAATTGTGAGGATGAATGGGTGGATGAGAGCGATTATGAAGAGCTCAGAGCCCTTTTTAAGAGAAAGGTCTTCAAAGTAGGTGGTAGCCTAGCTGTTAGAATACCAAAAGAAATTGCAGACCTTGCAGGAGTTCATGATGGAGATGATCTATTCATCACATCAAAAGACCATAGGATAATCATTGAGCATAAGTAAATTGAATTTGCCATATTCGGCGAAACCAGGAATTTCAAATCATCCAATAGTATCTATCTCAAATGGAATTTCTTCCCACCCTCCCTTTGATTCATACATTGGAAGATACCATTCTCTTGTAAGATCATCATAATGATAGAATACGAAATAGTCTACAATCAAAGATTCATTATGTGAAGAATACATTTCATCCGAGCTTAAATTTGAAAAACTGTATACAAAGACATCTCCTCGGTTAAATTTATCATCCAATTCAATCACCAAAAATTCTTCTTGTGAAATCACCTCAAGAAAATACGTTGAGTTCAATGAAACAATTTCCATTTCTGCATCTTTATCTTCAAGGATCCTTAGATCACTCAATTCATATATTGGCTCCAATTCAGTGTGATTTCCATACATGTAGTGGGAACGAATAGGTATTGGTAGATATAATGTGAATCGATCTCCTGAGTAGTTGTCAATTTCTAATCTGATCGACAAGGAAGATTTATTATTATCATTGTCAGGTAAAAGATTAATACATCCAGAAAGAGATACAAGAATAGCGATTCCAATTGTTAATAGAATGTATTTTTTCATCCTCCTCTCTCCAAATATTTTCTGAATGTAGGTAGTTAGATTTCCCCCGCTCCTATTTTACAGCTTTAAATATCGGTTCCTCTCAATTTTTCCTTTTCCATCCATTTCAGGAACTCTCTTTAGAGATCTCCTGCAATGCTTGTATGGGGATTTTCGTTAATGAGTTTTCCTTTTAGCGCAACAGTCAGCAACTTTCCGACTTACACCACTAGTCGGAAAGGTATTTCTGATGTGTCATTTTTATCTAGTAGTAACAGAGGTCCTGAATCTTCAATTTTTTTAAAAAAAGATCCTGATAAATTCATCTTTCAGGGAACGGAACTGATTTTGAAAGATCGAAGGAATATTCCTCTTCTGAAAGTGGAAGGTCCACTGGCCTTCCCTCCAATGCAGAGATATGAGCAGCCTGCATCACTTCAACTGTCAATCTACCCTCTTTAATAAGAACAGATTTCTCCTCGTTTCCACGAAGGACCTCTACAACATTTCTGAGGACCTTGTCATGATTTGACATCGATCCCTGATAACCGCCTTTGTATGTATTCGGGGGTCTTCCGGGAGGCAGATCCGGTTTCTCGATTCCACCCACATTCCACTGGGTCAATTCATTGAGATATTTTCCACCCACCTTCACGGAACCTCCGGTTCCAAGGACCGTTATTGACCCTTCAAGGTTCTGACCGAATGTGGCAGTTGTATAATTCATGACCGCAACACATCCATTTTCAAATTCTATTCTCAATGATCCCAGGTCCTCTGTTTCGATATATGGGTGTTCGATGTTCTTCATGGTAGAGGTAACACTTTTTGGGATTCCCCCTAACCATATTATCAGGTCAATAAAATGGGATGATTGTGTGAACAACGCACCTCCATCCAGACGAAGGGTTCCTCTCCAATTTTCATCATCATAGTATGCCCTTCTCCTGTTCCAGTAAACCTCGGATGATATCATGAACACATCACCCATGTTGCCCTGTTCCATTACCTTTCTAAGGGCCAATACTGGTGGATTGTATCTATTCTGCTTCACAAGGAAATATTTTCTGCCTGTCCTCTTCTCGGTTTCAATGACCATGTCAGCATCCGTAAGTGAAAGGGCCATGGGTTTTTCCGATATCGCATGCTTTCCTGCCTCCATGGCCTGGACCGACATCTCTGCATGCAATCCAGATGGTGTGCATATGTCTATCACATCGACATCGGGATCCGAGAGGACCTCTTCAAAGTCAGTGCAGTATCTGCATCCGGCAACTTCCGCTCCCTTTCTGGCCCTATCCTCGTCAACATCGCACACGATGTGAATGATGGCTCCCTGGGTCTCAAGAAGGAATGCAATGTGTCTCCCCCCGATATTTCCGTTTCCGATAACAGCAAACCTGACATCTTCCATTGTGATCGGCCAGTCAATGTAAGGAGTCTATTTAAATCCCTTCATATTGGCAACCAACACCTTCAGAAGAAATTACGAATGGAATCAATGATCTCACCCTGTTCTCCCTCAGAAAGAAGAGGGTGCATAGGGATAGATAATATCTCATCCACCAGTTTCTCCGTTTCGGGGAGTTCCCATTTCCCCTCAACATATGGCATTTTGTGTACCGGTACACGATAGTGGACCCCTGTCGATATCCCTTTTTCCTTCAGATGTTTCGCAAGTTGGTCTCTTCTGGAGGTCCTAATAACGTAGAGATAGTAGACATGTTTCCCCCATTTTCTTTCGGAGGGGACCTTTATATCTCCTACACTCTGCAGCTCCTTCGAATAGCGAGATGCAAGCTCCCGCCTTCGATCGACCCAGGTCTGAATGTGTTTCAATTGGATGTTTCCGACAGCCGCCAAGATCTCGGGAAGCCTGAAATTGAAACCGGGTATCGATGAAGTATCTCGTTCTCCCTGATATCTTCCATGGTCCCTCAAAGCCTGAAGATGAAGGTAGAGCTCCTCATCCTCACAGGTGATCATCCCTCCCTCACCTGCCACCGTGATGATCTTGGATGGGAAGAATGAATAACAGGTCATATCACCCATCGAACCGATGTCCTGGCCCCTGAATGAGGAACCATGTGCCTGGGCAGCGTCTCCGATCAATGGTAGTTCGTATTCCTCTGCGATCTCCACGAATGCACCCATGTCGACCGGATGGCCGTAGATATGGACCGGAAGGATCGCTTTTGTATCCTCTGTGATGGCCTTTCTGGTAAGCTCGGGGTCCATGGTGTAAGTTTCCGGATCGATGTCAACAAAAACGGGTCTTGCTCCATAATGATAGAACCCGTTCAATGAGGCAATGAAAGTGTGTGAGGGCATCAGGATCTCATCTTTCGATCGAACTCCCAATGCCTTGAAAGCAAGCATCAAGGCGGTCGAACCCGAAGAACAGCTTACAGCATAGTTCGATCCTACTGTCTTTGCGAACTCTTCTTCAAACTCCCTTGACCTTGGGCCTTTCACATATCTTCCGGATTCAAGCACGCCCATGACAGCTTCTCTGATCTCCGAATCCACGAACATCCTGTTAAGTTCAATTCCCATCTAAATATCTCCCTGGAATGTCACATCCTTTCGATCTTTCCGTCCGACAGGTTGTATGCCGACTCACACACAGAGCATCTCATCCGGGGTTCACCGGAGAGTGGAATGCCGCACTCACATACCCATCCTCTTTCCCTGGCAGGGTTTCCGACAGCCGATCTTTGTGCCCCTATGTCCTTTGTTACGACAGATCCTGCTCCTATCAGGGCGTGATCACCGATCCTGATACCCGGAAGTAGAGTAGAATTTGCCCCCACCGAAGCTCCTGAACCGATCGTCACTCCATTCAGTTGATCCTTTGTGATCGGTGTATTTGGATATTTTGCATTGGTGAGGACCACATTGGGACCTAACCAGCATTTTTCCTCGAGGATCGAATATTCCGGAACGAATACCTGTGAATGGATCCTCACGCCATTTCCTATCTTGACATGATGCTCAATAACGGAGAGTGTTCCGATGCTTACATCATCCCCGATCTCGTTCATCTCCCTGATATTGGCCTTGTTCCCGGTATGGAATCTTTTTCCGATCCTGTTGCCTGCATAGATCACGGTGTGTGACCTGATATGAGCTCCATCTCCAATTATCGTCTCGGGGTATGGTTCGTCACCTCCAACGGGAGCTCCTATCACTGCAAAGTCCTCAATGATACAATCCCTGCCAAGCTTTACATTCGGGTGGATCACAGCGTTCTCGGTTATCATATCCTCACTCCATGTCATTCAGATATATTCCTCTATGATTTTGGCAACTTTCATCGGATGGTGCATTCTCAATGCGTATTCCCTCGATAAGGCTCCGATGTTCGGGATCTCGCTCCGTTTTCTTTCCATATCGACAAGCACGTTCTTAAGGTCCTCTGGTCCTGATGAGATTATCGGGATGTCCTCTGGATAAAGTGATCTGTCTATATTGCAGATCGTTGGGATGCCGCGGACCATGGATTCGATCGAGACCACACCATGTATGTCATATTCGTTTGACATCCAGTCGATGCAGATATCAGCAAGGTCCAGTCTCTTCATCGCTTCTTCCACGGTAACATTTTCGATGATGTCCAGTTCGATCTTTGCACCCTCGGATACTGCTCCCTCGAACGCTTCTATGATATTGGTTGTACCTTTCACCTCCCTTCTCGATGGGAGGTGAGCTATCTTCAGAGGCCCTTCCCCGGAAAGGTGTTCGAGCCGTTCATTCCAGTTCACAGGGTCAAAACCTTCCATGAACACCGGATTTGGAATGTGGATCAATTCCCGGCCGGAAACGTTCTTCGAGTACCTCTTCAGGTCAGGTGTTGAAATGAACAATCTCTCCGCCAGCATATGGAAGGATGTCTGTATGTTGCTGCGGAGCTCGGATCCGTGATAATGAGAGAAGAACCTCTTACCCAGGGCCTTCAATGGGGACATTCCGATACCAGATATTCCGATACCACCGTGGACATGTATGATGTCATATCTGGGCGCCAGGGAAAGGATCTTCATGAAGACCCCCTTCACTCCTACAGCAGTATGATCCGGAGCCCTCTGTTTAGGATCATACTGGGCAAGAAGATCGGACTCATGACCGATCTCTCTCTGAGCCCGCGAGAGGAGATATCCGACCGATGCCTGGTTGTTCACGTGCAGGATCCTCATTGGCACCTTAATGTGGTGTTAGGACATAACGGTATTGTATCCGTGGACGGATAAACATAATCAATCAGATACCATTCACCTATGTATGGGAACCGTCATCCTTTCAGGGAAACTCCTTTTCCCCGATGGGGTTCAGGAAGCCACGATCGGTGTCAAGGACGGTATCATCGATTTCGTTGATATCGGATCCACCTCTACATCTGATGATGATACGATCACAGGCACGATCATTCCTGGCCTGTTGGACCTGCATTCGCATATAGGCGATCATGGAGCAAGAGGATATTTGCCACATTCTCTCGAGGAAGTGGTTTTCCCGGGAGGTTCCAAGGAAATGTTCCTTGAAAAGGCCTCCCACCAGGATATGATCGGGTCGATCAGATCATCATTGGAAGAGATATTGCCAGGCGTTACCCGGATCCTTGATTTCAGGGAAGGTGGGATCGAAGGGATAGGACTGCTTGAAGAGGCCACTCCTCCGGGATCTCCCATTGTATATGCTTTCGGAAGGCCCAAGGGCGAGGATGATATCAATGAACTGGTCAATATCGCGTCAGGGATCGGCATCCCATGTCTCGTTCCGGGTCTTGAAGGGATAAGGGAGATATGCAAGAGGGCCAAGAAACCATTTTCGATCCATGTTTCCGAGCTGTTCAGAGAGGATATTGGTAAGGTGATCGAACTGGACCCGGACCTTGTGATCCATATGATCTCCGGGAACAAGGATGATTGGGGTCAACTATCCGAAAGGTCCATTCCAGTTGCTGTATGTCCGAGGGCCAATCAGGCATTCGGCCTGGACGTACCTCTGAAGGATATGTTGGATGAAGGTCTTCTCATCGGTCTCGGGACCGATAATGCTCTTGCGGTCAGGCAGGATATGTTCAGGGAGATGGAATCCGCCTGGATGCTCCTCAGGAAAGGAGGATCGGAGGGTATCGAGGCTTCAGTTCAAGTGTTCGATATGGCAGTTGGAAGGACCATTGGAGGCTCCGATCTGATCTCGATGCTGCCTGGGTTCACGCCCTGGTGGAAGACAGGATGGCCAAGGGTCGGAGAACCTGCCCACCTATCATTGATCAAGGGGTCAACGACCGATGATCATGAGATGATCATCTCGGATATCGTGAGGTTCAAAGGTCAGAACGATGTATCCTGGACAGGTCCTTCTGAATAGACCATCCATTTTTTTCACTCAAAAGTCTTTAATAACAATTTTATGATGTGTCAGAATATACTCAAAAGGAGTGTGTTATGATGAACATATCTGAGGTCATGGTCAAGGACCCGATCGTCGTAGAGCTTCCAACTACCAGGGAGAATGTTCTTTCCATACTTGTCAATAACAAGAGAACAGGCATCCCGGTGACAGATGAAGATGGTTCTGTTCTGGGAGTGATAACCAGGAAGGATATATTCAATGATCCAGGGGAGGAACAGGTGGCTGTTCTCATGGAATGGAATGTTCCAACCGTGTCAGCAACTACCTCTGTCGAGAAGGTAGCGAAGATAATGTTTTTACAGAATGTCCGCAGGATACCCGTTGTCAGGAAGGGAAAGATAATAGGTATGGTTACCCCGAGTGATATCCTGAAAATAGTGGAGATGAGGAAGATCGGAAAACCCGTTGAGGATTTCGTCAGGAGCCACACCGTATGCATCCACACATCCACTCCTGCGAGGGTTGCGGCATCCATTATCAATCTCTCGAAGGTCTATGCAATGCCTGTCCTCGATAACGGATCGAAGTTATCTGGTATTATCACGGACAGGGACCTTTTCGATGTCAAATATATTGGTGAGAATACCACCCTGACCACACTCGGAATATCGGAAGATGAGGATGCCTGGACATGGGAAGGGATCAGAAACGTGATGAACCTCTATTATCAGGAAGCCAAGATAGATCTCCCGATGGACCCGGTTGAGAATTTCATGGTAAGGGACCTTTCAACGATATACCGGAAAGCCCCTGCATGGGAAGCTGCCAAGATAATGAGAAGGAAGGATTACGATCAGATCCCTGTTGTGAACAAGAATGATGAGCTCGACTCGATGATATACGATATGGACCTGATGAGGTCCATCTATGAATGATGGAACCGGGAAGTGCTCATGAGGGCCATCTGGTAATTGAAAAGGAGCTTCGTACTGGAGGTTACGACCCGAATGGGGTCAGTAATGAAATTATGCAGCTCTTGATCTTTTACAATATTTGTACATAAAAAAAGGCACCCCCGAAAGAGGGTGCCTATGTGTTCTGTCAAACTATCCTGCCATCTCATTCCTGGGGTGGAAGATAGCTTGGGTCCTGACCAGGCTGCGGTTCAGTTGGTGGGACAGCACCGGGCACTTCCGGTGCCTGAGCGGGCTCGGGTGTCGGTGGAGCTTCCGGTGCTGGAACCTCCGTAGGTGCAGGTGCTGCTTGCATGGGCTGTTCCGGCGGTGCATATGCCACTTCCGGTGCTGCCACAGGGGGCTCATATCCTTCCTGCGGCGGATACTGGTCCATCGGCGGTTGTGCCATGGAGTCCTGTCCTTCCTGCGGAATGTATTCCGGTGCCGCTGCGGGAAGTGCCTCCAATCCCGATCCTTCCGGCTGAGCGGCCGGTAGTGCCGGGCCAGTGGCTTCGGAGAATGGAACCCCTGACATCAATGCCTGCAGTTTCTCCTGTGCAACCAGCGCATCTTCTTGCTGCTTTGCAACCAATGTCTCATGCTCTTTCTCCACGCCCTCGGCAGTGTCTGAAAGGTCGTCCTTCCTGACAACGACAAGGACAATGACGATTATTACGATAAGCAGGACGATCAGGAGGAGAAGGATCATACCATATTCCTCAAGGAATGGTTCATCTTCACCGGTATCATGAGGTTCATAAACCTCTTTTGTAACATTGACATTCAATGTGATGATGGTCTCTTCCACAAGTCCCATTGAATCCGTTACCCGGACGATCACCTGGTATTCTCCTGTGGTCTTGAAGGTCCAGTCCATGGAAAGACCCTTGTTCTCCTCCCAATATTCTCCGAAGTTCCAATCATATACCAGTTTCTCCTCCGAACCGGGTATATGAAGGTCAGGATCATCACATGCAGCTACCGTGAATGTAACCGTTTCCTCACCTATCCCCAAAATCAGCGTTTGACCGTTCTCATGGGATGTTATCACGGGAACTGTTGGAGCATCGTTCCTGTTATCCACCAGAAGTTTGATGGGCATGTTTGTTGATTCACCGCTGCTGTCGGTAATGGTAATATTGAAAATATGTTCTCCGACAAGAGCGTTTTTCAGATAGAGTGACATCCTTCCGGTGGTCTTCTCGAAGATAAGGTCATCCTCATCCAGGACTCCCTCTCCGATCACCGATTCGAAATCGGTAGAATATTTTACCTCGTCACCATACACTTCGTCAGGGTCGTATCCTTTCACGGTAATGATGATAGGCGCTCCCTGGACATCCTGAACGAGAGGTATCTCTCCTTTGTCAATGATCTTGTCATTGACCTCCAGGATCACCGGAGCATCATTGACCGGTAAAACGGTCACATTGACCTGAATGGTCGGATTGTCTGTAAGATGTGGCTTTGAGTCCAGAGCTTCGATCAGCAGGTAATCCTTTCCTGACCAGTCAAGGTCGGGTATGAACCTGATCTCATTCGTAGCCTGGTCGATCTCAGCGGAAACACGTCTTTCGACACTTACGGTGAATGATAGGCTGTCACCATCCCTATCGGAAAAGAGGGATGAGAGGTTCAGCAGACCGGATTCGGAAGTATCTTCGATCAACTCGATCTCAACATACTTGACAAGAGCCTCAGGGGCGAAGTTTGCCACATCGGTCAACAGGATGATCGGTATTCCGTATTCGATACCATCGAACGGTTTGATGGTGGCTCTGATCCTGTCCCCTTCTCTTGTAAGGTTATGGTCAAGGACAAATGCGTTGGATCCGGTAGTGATGGTCACCCAGGTGTTTTCCCTGAACGCTTCCCACTGAACAAGGTATGAGATGTCATCAACAGGGTTCATATCCTCATCGTTCGATCCATTATCGATCCGGATCACCAGGTCAACGAGTGAAGGTACTGGTGCCTCGAAAAAGGATGCTTCAGGTGTTGTCGGTGGTGTATTGACCGTTCTGAAGCTGAATGTTGCTGTGTCATTCAGGCCCCATGGGTCAAAAGCGAAGATCTCTACCCAGTACTCCCTGTTATACCTGAGGTTCTTTGTGAATTGATATGATGTGTTCTTGGCGATACCATCGATGACCACATGTGGTCCGGTCCCCATATCATCCTGCCAAACGTTGATGATGTATTCTATCCTATCATCGTTCCAATCATATGGAAGTCCCCATGTGATCAGGGGCCTGTTCTCGTGTGTGATGACCGGTTCTCCGTTGATGGGTATGGGCAGGGAAGGGGCCTTGTTGTCGGCAATATAGATGGTCTCGAAGTGATCGCTCGTATGTGCGTGTCCCGGGTCCCAGTAAGGAACGAAACCCTCCTTTGAAACCGTAATGTTAGCCGGCGTATAATCAGTGACCGTTGATCCGATCACGCTGAGATCGGCCGCCTCGCACATGGCCGTTCCATCAAAGAACGTCTGGCCGGATGCAAGCATTTCCCCGTCTGCGGAATAGATCACTAGATCGGCCTGTGTTACCGGTGCAAGGGTCACGTTGTTGAAGACCTCTACCGATATCCTCCACATATGCCAGAACTCGGAGGTCTCATCCATTACATTCACATCGGCAGCCGATGTTCCAATGGAATAGGCCTTTGCAACAGAACCTCCATTCAGAGTGAAATCCTTTCCATTGGAGGAGAGATCCGATCCTCTGATAGTGATATTCGCACCGGAATCAAGGTAAATACCGGATCCGGTTGAACCGAGGACCGTGGTGTTCCTGATAATGTTATGATCACCGCCGGTTATCTTGATCCCCTCTCCATTGTTGGAAATGTCACAAAAGGAGATCATTGAACCATCGTTGTTTGCGATTATCACGCCGGTCTCGGTGCTTCCCGTGATGTTCTGTCCATTCACGTTGACATCGTTGGCGAGAACAAAGACACC
>JAUVCN010000174.1 GCA_030595715.1 Thermoplasmatales archaeon | reverse complement strand
ACTCCCGTGGAATTTCGATCTCGGGATATGGGAATCTTTTCTCCAACAATTCGCTTAATTTTGCAGGATCGTTGGCATATGGCGGGAACACCTATGGAATGATACTGAATGGGCCTTCATTATCTTACGGCAACAATGTATCCGGTTTCTATTTAAATATCCACCTGGGAGGGGACCGTATAGTATCGATCAACGATACCACCACCTTCGGCGGTACGGGAATCAATGTTTGGGGCGATGACATCACGATCAGGAATCCGTTTATCGTGAACAATTCCTGGGGACTCAGCTCGTCCAGTAATAACATAACTGTCATCGGAGCCAATATTTCAGGGAATGAAGAATACGGTGCAAGGTTTTCTCACGGATCGAACATTACCGTTCAAAACTGCACATTCCATCAAGATGGCTCCTACGATCTTGGTATCTCTAGCTACGAGGCCAGGATCTTCAACAACAGAATGAACCTTGGTATAATGATGTATGGTTATTCAGAAAATAGGTGGACAACTCATCTTATCCCGCCCAACAACACGGTGAATGGCAGACCGGTTAGATATTTCAGGAACCAGGTCGGAGGACCTTCGATATCGAATTTTGGCCAGGTCATTCTGGCGAATTGTTCCCACATCAATATCACCGGTACTATCGTGAACGACACATATTCAGCCGTACAGGGAGGTTTTTCGGACAATATTTCCATCCGCGGCAACCAACTCAAGGGGAATGAACGAGACATCTCCATGTTCCGTTGCGAGTACGTGGAACTTGTGGATAACGAGTTCAATACGAGCGAATATTCCCCGGGTGATGATCCCGATGAGCATTTCGGTGCATACATGATGTATACGGACCATGTCAGGATCTCGAACAATTCGTTCCAGGCCCTGGACTATGGGGCCTACCTGCTCTCAGTGGATGATGTGATCGTCGGGAACAACACATTCAGGTCGAACGAATATGATGTTCATTCAGGATATTCAGAGAGGATCACCGTGTCGGACAATACATTTGAAAGTTCAGATAGCGGCGTGAGAGTCATGAGTGTGGGTGAGGGGGATATCAGCAGAAACACCGGGCTTGAGCTCTCCCTGGTCCATACCAGCAATATCACCGTCTATCATAATGTCGATATGATCTCCGGGTACGATGACACTTCTGACAATGAATGGAATCTCCCGTATCCGCTCGGAGGAAACCACTGGTACGATTACAGGGGAAAGGATTTTCTCAAGGGCCCCGGACAGGATCTGCTCGGCGGGGACGGGATAGGGGACGATCCCGTTGAGATCTCGGGCGGAGCCGGGGTTTATGATAATTACCCTCTGATGGCCCCCGTTGGAACACAGGAACCCGACGGGACCCTTCTGATAATATCCCCCTCGGACGGGGATGTTGTGAGCGATATGGTCCTTGTGAAGGCCGCGGTATCCGCGCAGAGTTTCATCAACGTGAACTTCTTTGTCAACGGGGTACTGAATGCAACGGATGGCGACTATCCCTATCAGTTCATCCTTGACACGAGACAGCTTGCAGAGGATTCGATCGTGAATGTGACCGCGGAACTCGTGTTCGCAACCATCGAGAGACAGTATTCAACCGTATTTTTGATGGTGAGCAATGTGGTCGATCGACTTGATGTTCTGGGGGTAGATGTCAAAGGGGACGAGCACCATCCAGACCAGAATTTGATCGCCAATATTTCCCTGTCGGGATCCTATCAGCAGTTCGACATGATAACCTTCAAAGCGGTTCTGAACGGGCCGGACGGACTCAATTTCAGGTATGAGGACCTTACTTTCGATCCGACGGAAGGATACGCTCTTACATATCTGATATCGAGCAATGCCCCATCCGGCAGTTACGATCTGGTAATTGACGGGGAGGCTTTCGTGAACGGATCGATGATCTGGACCTCTTCCGGGAGCGTATCTTTCGAGATCTCGGGTAAGAACATCCATGGCTGGCTTGACGATATCAGTACCGATATCCTTCAATTCGACCCTTCATCCATCAATGTGTCGTTGAGCATGATATATGATAGGCTTTCGGAGCTTCAGCTGGATGTCGATTTCATGAATTCAACGTTCTCTCAGTCCTTCTCGGACGTCCTGACCAGATTATCGATAATGGAATCCGGCCTTCTTGGAAGGATGGGAACTGTCGAGAATAACATCACCGCCAAGATGGAGGGGATGAACCGGACGCTTCGGCAGATGATGGCAACAAGCATCTCCCAGCTGCTGGGCAGGTTGGATGATGTGGAGTTGATAGTTACCGGGATTGATACAGCTGTTGCCGATCTCGATGCGGACCTCCTTTCCTCCAGGTCGGACATCCTGCGATCACTTGATGCGCATGATATGAGTATGACAGGGAACCTCACCGACCTGATGTCATTGAGGTTCGATCAGCTGGGGACATTGATCCGACTGATGAACGCTTCAATTCATGTAAGCATGGTTGCGATAGTTACGGAGATAGATGATTTCAGGTGGAGTGCTCTTTCATCTCTTGATGGGATCAGCACATACCTGATCGGTATGAACGGTACCATTGACGCCGATATCTACGGGATCCTCTCCTCCATTGCAGATACCCGTGCTCTGTTGATGGACCTCAACAACGAGAGCGTGGAAGAGGTGGGATCGCTGATCCAGACGATAATTGAAAGGATCGATGAACTCGACCTTAATCAAGCTGAGACAATGAGAGATGATCTTGCCGATATTCTGCAGGCTTACAGCGAACTCAATGAGACCATCGGAACACATGGAGATGATATCATATCTGCCCTGGAGGTTCTGGACAAGCTCGATGAGATCATCTACGATGTGGAAACGGTCGATGTCAGTGTGAGATCGAGCGAAGAGGATCTTACAGGCCGGAATGAGGGTCTCCGGACATTATTGTTGATCACACTGGTGTTTCTTGTTGTTATTATGGTTCTTCAGGCTTTCATTCTCTACCGCATGAGAAAGCGGGATGGAGAGAGTGGAGATGGGTCTATCGATAGAAAGAAAAGTGGTGGTGAATCGGATGTCCATGCCACAAAGACAGGATCAGGGTCCTCTGTAAAGCGAAGAAGCCCACCGATCAGCAAACCGAAAAAGAAAGCTGTTGCAGAGCTTGAGAATTGGGACGAGATCGAGGAACTGGAGGAGTTCTGACGTGTTGAGAGAAGGGCATGATCCTTTCTCGATTGCAGAAGTGACAGGCCAGGCCGGGCCCGTTGTTCTCATCATTATCTTTCCACACGGAAAAGATATTTGCGATTATTAATACAATAATTTTAGCCGATCATATGCGAATTATCTCGCGATCCGTTCCCTTTTCCTTTTCAATTTCCACGGAGAGAATGTCGAGCTTATTCCTCAGTAGCTCCAGGGCCTTTTCGATATCTGTCTCACCCGAGATCACAGGAGAGTAATTCTTCCGCATTCGAGTGAGGTTCTTTCCCATTGCGCGGCAGAGAAGAACATGAGAATCCTTTATGATCTCCGAGACAGACCTCGCTTTGTTCGGGTCTCCGTGTTCCTTTTCTTCTTCAGAGGTGTTATCAATGCTCTCGATGAATGTGACCATCCCGGATCGGGGGTCCATTTCATACATCATATAGATCCGTGCAGATCCAAAGTGCTCGCTGGTAAGATTCCTTTCATCGTCCGTCGCACAGGCGACCCTTATCATATCTGTCATTGTTGCGATCCCCCTGAAATTGCTATTATGACCATCCTCGATCCAATGAGCCGATATATGTCACTTGAAATACTCTTCCATTCTGTCAAATGCCTTATCGACCTCCGCCTCCGGGACGCAGAACGACATCCTGGCATGTCCTTCACCATTGGGGCCAAATGCCACACCTGGAGTGGTGGAGACCCTTGCGTCCTTCAGCAGTGCCTTGCAGAATCTCGTGGAATCGGCACCATCGTCCGTGATCATCCTGGGGAACATCAGATATGATCCCTTTGGTTTTTGATATTCGAACACATGATCCAGTTCATCCAGTCGCTTACACATCAGGTCACGACTCGATCTGTAACTCTCCCTGAACTCATTGACGCAATCCTGGGGCCCATCAAGCGCCGCCAGGGCAGCATACTGGGAGACCACAGGCGCACAGATCGCCAGGGGAATATGTGCCTTGTTGATCTGAGGTATCAATGGGGCATCGGCATGCATATACCCTATACGCCAACCCGTCATGGCGTAGGTTTTTGTGAATGTGAAACTGCTCAGGGTCCTCTCCTTCATCTCCGGTATCGAACCGATGCTGAAATGCTCGTGACCATCGTAGGTGAAATA
>JAUVCN010000025.1 GCA_030595715.1 Thermoplasmatales archaeon | reverse complement strand
AACCCAAAGTATCCGGGGACCCTTATGCTGCAGTTCCAGGTCGACAGGTCCATTGCGAAGAAGGTTGCAGGTATAATGGTCCAGGAGAAGCAAACGGAACCTGTGGGGACATACGAGAAGGAGACACTCCCGGATGATGCCGTCGTCTGCCGATGCGAAAGGGTAACAGCCGGCGAGATAAGAGGAGCCATCCGTGACGGTGTACGTGACCTTAATCATCTCAAAGCCATCACAAGGGCAGGGATGGGAGCCTGCGGCTCCAAGACCTGCAGGCCGATGATCTATCGGATCTTCAGAGAGGAGGGTGTGGACATTGGAGAGATCACGGACAGAACGGATAAACCGCTGTTCGTCGAGGTTCCGCTGGGTTACTTCGCAGGTATCGATGGAGATGATGGCGATGAGTGAATATGATGTGATCATTGTTGGAGCCGGTTCCGTGGGTCTTCCACTATCCGCGTCCCTGGGTGAGATAGGCTACAGGACACTGGTCGTGGACAAGAGAGCCTCCCCGGGACAGGGTGAGAACAAACATGCCATCGGAGGGATCAGGGCAACCCATTCGGACCCGGCCAAGATACTCACCTGCAAGAGGTCCCTGGAGATATTCTCCACCTGGAATGAGACCAATGGTGATGACATCGAATGGATGATGGGAGGTTATACCTTCCCGGTATATCGCGAGAATGAAGAAAAGGCATTGAAAGCGATCCTGCCCATTCAGAAGAGATATGGATTGAACATCGACTTCCACGGACCAGAGAAGATCCGGGAGATCGTTCCGGGGATCGATCCAGAAGGATTGATAGGAGGAACCTTCTCACCGGAGGATGGTTCGGCTTCCCCGTTGATGTCCGCTCACGCATTCTTTGAACATGCCCGGAGGAACGGAGTGGAATTCCTGTTCAAACATGAGGTTCATAAGATAATTGTGGATGATGGGAAGGTCAATGGGGTGGAAACGAATGGTAAGGAATTCTCCGCCTCAATCGTTATTGATGCGGCAGGAGCGAATTCCAGGGAGCTGTGCAAGACGATCGGAATCGATGTCCCTGTGACCCCCGAATCACATGAAGGGGCAATTACAGAACCTGTAAAACAGTTCTTCGAGGCCATGGTGGTGGACCTTCGTCCGGGACCGGGTTCCAAGAACTACTACTTCTACCAGAACAGGCACGGTCAGGTAGTGTTCTGCATAACCCCGGACCCACCGATGATCGGTCAGGACAAGAGGGAGACCTCCACCTTCCTTCCACAGGTGGCCAGGAGGATCATTGGCTTGCTGCCGAGATTGAGGAACATTCGGGTCCGCCGTGTCTGGAGAGGTCTCTATCCGATGACACCCGACGGTTCTCCCCTTGTGGGCTGGAACAGAGAGGTCGAAGGTTTACTCCACATGACCGGGATGTGCGGTCAGGGTTACATGCTGGGTCCTGGGATCGGCGAGGTCGGAGCAAGGCTGATAGCTGACCGGGTAACAGAGGACGACAGGGTCATCCTGAAGGGGTTCGATCCATACCGGGAGTTCGGCGGTGAAGAAGCTCTTAAATGATCGTGGTACCGGATCCCCCATCGAGTGCCTCGCATCCATCATCTATGGATGAGATGATCACTTTTTTTCCACCACCTTCTATGAATTGTATGGCGGCCTCGATCTTCGGGCCCATGCTCCCCTTCGGGAACTGGCCGCTCTTAAGGTAATTCTTAGCTTCATCCACGGTCATCCTCTCGATCATCTTCTGGGTTGGTTCTCCGAAGTCAAGGTAGACCCCATCAGTTTCGGTAAGGATGACCAGTGTATCGGCCCCGATGTCATTTCCAAGGACCGCAGATGCTCTGTCTTTGTCGATCACAGCGTTCATTCCTTCCAATTGACCATCGTCTTCGTAATAGACAGGTGCCCCTCCCCCTCCGGCCGTGATCACTATCACGCCGGAATCCACCAGCTGTTTCATGACCTTCGAGTTGACGAACTTGATCGGTCTCGGAGATGGAACGACCCTCCTCCATCCTCTACCTTTATCTTCCTTCATTGCCCATCCGTTCTCAACCGCATATCTCTTTGCGTCCTCTTCATCATAGATCTGGCCCACGAACTTGTTCGGGTCCTTCACAGATGGATCGTTCCTGTCCACAACCGTCTGTGTGACGAGCGTAACGACATCTCTTTCGATTTTCTCCGATCGAAGTGCGTTCTGGAGGGATTGTTCTATCATGTATCCGATACCACCCTCGGTATCCGCCACAAGTATGCCAAGCGGCAGTTCCGGAGCTGACCCACTTGCGATCTCGACCCTTAAAAGGGCATTCCCTATCTGGGGGCCATTGCCGTGGGTGATAGCTATCTTGAATCCTTCCCTGGCAAGCTTGAGGATCGGAGGTAGTGACTCTCTGGTGTGTTTGAACTGATTTGTGATAGTATCCGGAACCCCTTTTCGGGTGATCGCATTGCCCCCAAGAGCAATGACAACGGACCTGTTCTTCAATTGCATCCAGTGCCTCCGATGGTCAACAATACCATGACGGATATAAATAATTGAAGACCCATTTGAATGCAGGGATGGAATGAGGTCGGTGATATGGTGAATGCGTTTTCCGAATAGAACACTAACATTTCAGCCTCAAATTAGATTTTATCCCTTTCTTTCGAACCCGAGGTGACATGAATGTCCGACGATCCTGAACTCGATGCATTGAGAAAGAAGAGGTCCGAGGCCCTTGAAAAGGAACTGGGCTCCAGGGATGAGAAGAAAGAGTGGCCATCAACCCCCATTGCGGTTACCGATCAGAACTTCAAGGACGTGATCGCAAGGTATCCGTTCATTGTCATTGATTTCTGGGCGGATTGGTGCGGACCCTGCAAGATGATGTCGCCTATACTTGATTCCCTGGCAAGGGAATACCAGGGCAAGGTGGTCTTCGGCAAGCTGAACGTGGATGAGAATCCCCAGATGTCAGCTACCTTCAAGGTGATGTCCATCCCGACGATGATGATCGTCAAGGAAAGGGAGATGGTGGAGAGGATCACGGGAGCTGTTTCAAAACCTGCACTTGAACGATATATCCAGATACATTTGTAGTATCGGTCTTCGAATACCTTTTTCCAGGGGTCCTTTGTAATCGAAGATTTTTATTTCCATATTGATATTTATCATCCGAATCTCTCCGTCCATGGTCCAATTCGATGTATCGATAATCATTTGATAGAACGTTGAAAATAAATATCTCGATCTTACAATAAGGTAAATCTGAAAAATATTGAAAAATACATAGAATATTGACCGCATGTCAGGAAAGACCCCCCCATATCGAAACGCCTCATTTTTCGCCTCTTTTTATGGATCTCCCCGATATATCGATATTGGATTGATTTTTTTTAAATCTGTTCGAAAGAATTGATTACTGGCCCTCTCTTTATATGCCGTCTCGGGATCCGGATCGGGAGATCCGTTAAAATGATTTTAAACTACATCTTCTCCAATGAAGCGCTGAAGCGGTTTGCAGATTATCGATTTAGTGATTTCTTCCATCATTTCATTCAAGAATCTTCTATGAGATCCAGTAAAAGATCCCCTCGGAAGTATAAAATAATCTGTTTCCAATTAATGGTGGATCCAGAAAGGATTTCCGAATATGGACGGAAAAGGCAAATGAGAGGAGTGAAGACATACACCTCGTGAGGGCTGATTGTGCAACTGAACCACATTACATTGATTTTCATTCTCCTTTTTCTTCTATTATCTGGTTGTGTTGACTTGCAACATGAAGAGGAGAAAGAGAAGATAAGAATTGGGGATTTTAATGAATTTTCATATGATCTTTTGCCTGAAGATATATATCTGGATGATATAAATCAAACATTTACAATAGATATTTTCGTTAAAAACAATAGCACTGAATCACTAAAAATCAGGGGAGGGCCTGGTTTCCTTGGAAATCAATATCTACATTTTCTTTTTGCAATAGGTGACTCATCATATTCATGGAAATTTGATAACGACTGGCCCATATTCATTATTGCAAATAAGAGTATGATTTTAGATTACATGTTACGAATATTAGAGCCTGGAGAAATGGATGTATATTCATTAAACATCACTCTTGGAGATTTTCAAGACACCAATGTGGAGGATAATGAGAGGATGAATATATGGAATGAAAAAACTAAGGAAGGGACATTTAGTTTAGATTCTGTTGATATATATCCAGTGAATTCGACCAGAGTAAGAATTTATATTACCTGAAATGCCCATTATGGACGAAATAGGAAATTATCGATTAATATGCTTTTTAATTCGTAAAATCAATTCAAGATTCTTCCCAGATACTGGTTGCTTAAAATGTTTACATATTTTCTTCAATTCCTTTAGTCGCATTATATGTAAATAATCTTCTACAGAATAATCATCAAGTTTTAAGAGCTCATTTTTTAGATTTTCGCTGTTTTGAGTAACTTTAATACTTGTCGGTCTTGCTAATTTCTTCAATGTAGGTAATTGTGCATATTCTAATATCTCTTTTTTTACTGCTGGCCTATCCTTTTGTATTAGTCGAATATTATAATTATATCTACTCTTTAAATCTAATACGATCCTATTTAAATCTTCAGAGTCACAATCCGGAATATCGTCACCGTTGGTATAAAATCCTTCCAAATATTTTAAGTTTAATTGGGTATCCCTTATTTTATAGATTATTTCGGGTTTAATATTTCTATATTTACCCATGTAATATTTCTTTCCTTCAATGAAGCCAATTTCATTATTTGTCATTTGGCTTGATAATGAATTTGTTGAATAATAAATGAGAAATAAATCTGATGAATCAATCAAATCACATAGCTTTTCTCTTACAATTTTTTTACTAACTTTCCTGAACCATAATCTTGGTAATATTTTATTTTTTATTAACTCGTCACAAAGAAGAGAAATAAATTCCAAATCTCTTGTAGAGTGACTGATAAATACGGAAAATGAATAACCCATTTTTTCTAGTTTTTCAGTTTTTTTAATAAGATCATTCTTGATTATTTTGATTTTCTCTTTATCCATCTCATCAATCTTTTCCATCACATTCTTATTTCCTTTTGAAATCCCTGAAATATTGTCATTGAAATCATTTCTTACAAAAATCCTACCTCTTAGAACAGGAAATTCGTTTTCAACTTCATCCACTCCCCCTGAAGTAATGTGCATGTCATCGGTGCTGTCTAAAACGACAAGATTTTTGTCTGATAAATAGTCTAAAATCGGTAATGTAGGTTCCTTTTTTATTTTGTAACTTTTCAAAGCTTCTTCAAACAATGCACTTTTATGAAATCTATGCTTAGCTCTTCCACGAACGACATCATATACTGATTGGAGGACATTTATTCGTGCATTAATTTTCTCCTCTAATCCTTCAACCATATTCTACTAAACCACTTCACCAATATTATACTTAATGCACAATAGAAATTCACATTCCACCTACCCCCACCAAGAGGAAAGTTGTAATAATTACAATTCACATATCATATGGGATTTAGATGAGTAGAGACTTCAGATTATTCATAAGTCATTCGTGGTCATATTCTGATCAATTTAATCGCTTGAAAAATCTACTGGATAATAGATCATATTTCTATTACACAGACTATTCAATTCCACAGGATGATCCGGTTCATACTTCAGGTAGTGATCGCGCATTATATCAAGCTATAAAGAGACACATCTCTCCTTGCAATGTTGTAATCATACTTGCAGGGGTATATTCATCTTATAGTAGATGGATTGATAGTGAAATTTTCATCGCAAATGAAGAGTTTTCAAAACGGAAGCCCATATTAGGAATTCGCCCATGGGGAAATGTAAATATTTCACAGAAAGTTCAAGAAAATGCAGATTTAATTGTTGGTTGGAATACAGAATCTATTGTAGACGGGATTAGAAAATTAGGATGATAAAAAAGATGTTGTATTAAGAAAATTGCCAAGTTCCCCCCGTAAAATGAAGGATATTCCGATACTTTAATAAAATGTTCAAGGGTATTTATTGGATCATATATATACTCTGGAAAAACGGTTTCCTCTTTCAACCTGATGTTGGAAATCGAAGATTTCGAACACAGACAAGATCATTGATCTTGGCGATGAGTCGGAAACAAAAGTCACCTTCAAACAACCTCGACCTTGACCAAAACAGAATCCCAATCCTCGATAGACCTATAGGATCTCCAAAATTTCTTAATCCTCGATATCGATTGAGGAGATCTTCCGACAAGATCCGCGATCTTCCCGGTCTTTGGTTCTGGATCTCCCCGGGAAACCGAATCGTCGAGAATCCAGAAGATCATTTCCCGTAACGTCGAGAACCCGGATCTCTCCGGTTCCTCTATTGTCTCTCTCTTTAGATTATATAAATCATATGAATTAGCAGACATCTTGATGTCTTCCTGAGATCTCTTCTTGCATATTTAATACACAATCAATAAATAATCATTGTTGATAGGCCCGACCGTGATCAACGAGAACGAAGGAATTGATCGAAAGGATCCCGATGAAGAGGATTTCGATACCAAGAAGAGCCTGATCAGACTTGCAATATCATTGGTATTGCTATATCTGTTCCTGGTCGTTCTCAGGTTCACATTGGGTGACCAGCTGGAGTTGATAGGTGAGGAGCTGGTGCATCGATTCGGCTACGTGGGTGTGTTCTTCTCCACGCTGTTCCTGGATACATTCATCACACTGATCTCCCCGGATATCATTCTTTTCGTTTCGATCGCAGGTGGAATGAATACTTTCTGGGCGCTTGTGACGGTATCCGCCGCTTCGATCATCGGCGGGAATATAGGATACCTGATAGGCAAGTTCCTTGGCCACAGGGAAATTATCCTGAAGAGGATCAGACCATATGAGAAAAGAGGGAAGTTCCTGATGAAGAGATACGGTCTCTGGGCGGTGATAATCGGTGCTATGACGCCGATCCCATTCTCTGCAGTCTGCTGGATCGCCGGAATGCTCGAAATGAAATATTCCCATTTCATGGCAGGGGTCATCTGGAGGATCCCGAGATTCCTTCTCTGGTATCTCGTCCTGTCCCTCGGTTTCAAGGGTCTTACATGGTAGGGTCAGATATCCTTTGTATAGGTCCTGAACATCCTTCCCTTTGATGCCCCTATCGCTTCCGCTCCTTTTTGAGGGGGTAGGTTCGTTTCAAGGACCCAGGAACCTTCAAGTTCGGTGTATCCCTTATCGAGCAGGGTCTTTTTCAACTGTTTTCCCATCATCCCCCCGATCCCTTTTCTCAAACGATCGGGAAGGACCCCGATCGAGATCAGTCTGGCCCTGGTGACCTTTTCACATTTCTGGTTGTGATCCGGGATCGCGATCAGCATTCCCACAGGTCTACCTGTCTCATCTTCTGCGAAAAGGATGAGGTCTTCATCTATCAGGGGAAGCATCGAACCGATCATCAGCCGGTCCTCTTCCAATGTTCTTGGTATGAAGTTCTCGTGTGATGAGAATATGGCATTGTTGAGCTCGTTGAAGATCCTGACCTCCTGTTCGGGATCGTTCTTCCTGATGGTCCTGACAGTGAACCCTTTCGCATCCTTGAACCCTTCAACGAATGTATCACTGTCCATCAGGAATGTGAACAGGTCCTCTTTCTTCTCGAACCCGATCCCGGTAATATAATCAGGATAATACGGGGGATTATGTGGGGTCTTCCATGTCTGGGGCATATCGAACCCATCGACCTGGAGTCCCATGGTCATCATGTCGTTTCGGGGAGCCAATACCGATCTTGCCCCTCGATCCTTGAGATCCCTTTCCATTGTCTCGAACAATAATTCCACTGCATCGTTCTTCATTGGTAAAGCTTCGAAATGACCGATGAATCCGATAGGGTTCCCTTTTCCATCCATCGATCTCGGATCGAGAGATGCGCTCCCTCTTGCCATGGGTTTGCCATTATCGATTACGACATATGCCTGGAACCATGGTCCGACCCCCTCCATTGATCGATATGTCATCAAAAGGACAATATCCCTTGATTCTCCTGCCCAGATATCATCATCTGCATAGATCGTCTCGGCCAGGGAGAAGAAATCATCCCATAGTGCATGATCTTCCGGGCCGATCCTTTCGATATCCATCACAATTCCTCCTTGAAGTTCCTGACGACCCTGATCATCTTTCCCGAGATCCTGTTTACAGCCGGTCTTTCATCGGAGAATCGAACCTCCTTGATCATACCTTTCACCGACCTCGCTCTTTCGTCGAGTCTCTTTAGCACCTCATCCCTTATTGCCTTCCTATCGGACCCGTTCTTCAATATCAGGCGCAGTTCGATATCTCCAATGGAATGCTGGATCGCCTGATAATCCTCGATATCACCCGATGCCGTGATGATCGCTCTTCTCACATAATCAGGGAACAGATATCGCTTCGAACCATCCTTCCCTTTGAGGATGAATATGTCATCGGCTCTCCCATGTATCTTCCTTATGGTCCTGAATGATGATCCGCAGGGGCATCGAGTGTTACCGGGTTCGATCAGGTCGTTCAGGTAATACCTGAGAACAGGCTGGGTCGATCTGTAGAGGTCTGTTACGACGACCTGCTTCACACCTTCATCCGATCCTGGAACATCCTCGAGGTTCACAAGGAGGACATCCTCGTTCATGTGAAGGGAACCCTCATTGCATGTCGTGCCAATGAAACCCTCCGATCCCTGGTAGATCTGTATGACGGGAGCCTTGAAAGTATCACTCAGTGACCTCTTTGTCTCTTCTGTCAGAACCTCGGCATACGAGATGATGCAATCGATCCTGTGATCGATACTCCCTGACTGCCTTGCTATCATCCTCAACAGGGAGGGGGGACCTGCCAGAATATTCAATCTTTCCCTGTTGATCTTGGAGATCAGATGTTCCACCGGATGGGTGTAATCAACATAGATGATCTTGACACCGAACTTCCTCACTTCCATGAATGCGGGGGAATTGATACGGAGTGCGAACAGAATATGTTTCTTTCTGATACGGTCCGGTATCCCGTTCCTTGCCCAAAGAAGGCAGGAGTAGTGCTCCATCTCATCTTTTGAAAGGACCGTCAGGCCACGGTTCCCCGATGTCCCCGATGACATGCCAACCGAGTATTCGTTACGGAAGAGGTTCATACTGTTCGTACCTTCCCTCTTCAAAGCGAATTCCAGAAGGTCAACTTTCCTCAGGCCTCTTGTGTTGATCCGATCGAAATTCTCCATCATCAGTGCCTTGTCCATCTTCGGGAATGATGAGAGATCGAACCGATCAAGGTCCCTGAATTTTTCCATGTAGAATGGGGAAGACTCCCTGACGAACTCTCCCAGAACCTGCAATCTCTCCGCCTGATGTGCGATCAGGTCCTCGATAGACATCTCGTAGAGGTTCTTCTTGAGCTTCCTTACCAGCAGGAGACGCTTTGCGATGTTCAATCCGACACCTCCCTTTTCCTGATCAGTTTCTTCTTGATCTCGGCATGGTCCTTCCTGGATATCCCATATGCGGATCCGATCAACCCCGTGATGATGAAGAATGCGGCCGGAAGGATGCCGAAGGTCAATCGGATGGAAAGGATCCCTGATGATGACTGGACCGCCAGGTCACCGTTATAACCAAGACCCCCCATCATAAAACCCATGATCATAGGGGCTACTGCAAGCCCTATCTTGTGAACGAATACCCAGACACCGAAGAAGATGGATTCGTTCCTCTTTCCTGTTTTGAGCTCGGATAGGTCCACGGTATCCGGAACCAGAGAATACGGGATGATGAAGTAGGCTGACATGAAGATACCCGTTGCCGATACCAGGGCAAAGAACAGGATCGTATCTCCCTCTGTTACGAGTATGGAGGTAGAAAACAGCATGACGGCCGTCCCCACCGTTGAAACGAGTAGAAGATATTTCTTCTGCACGATCTTTGCAAGCTTCAACCATACGGGGATGAACATCATTGCTGCGATTATGAACGCTGCCAATCCGAACGTGCTCAGTCTACCATTTCCCATGACGTGCTCTGCGAAATAGGGAAATGATGCGGTCATGGATGTTGTTGCAACACCTCCGAAGAAATAGAGTGTTATGAGGATCAGATAGTTTCTTTCAAGGAGAGACTTCAATGATCCGAGAAAAGGGGTCCTCTTCTTCGCATCCACGATATCGCCATCTTCCAATCCCTTGACGCTCCAGGCTGATACGAGCATCAATACCGCCACAACGAGACCATATGAGATGCCAAGGACACGAAGACCGATGATCTCACTTGCAAAGGATCCAACCAGCAATGCGCTGACCCCACCCAGTATGGTTCCCAACTGGGATGTAAAAGCCTTCATTCCTGATATCTGTGTCCTTTCATCGTAATCGGATGATATCACCGGAAGCAGGGACATATATGGCACTGCCACAACTGTGTATGCTGTCTTGAAGAAGAGGAGTACCATCACGGCGAGGAGAAATTTCATCATGTCAGATCCCGCGGAGGGGACCGTCCAGAGCAGGAAGAATGACAACCCCAGAGGAACCGCTCCAAAGAGAATGTATATCCTCTTCCTGCCCTTTTTTGAATTGGTGCGATCGCTGATGTATCCCATCAACGGATCCGTGATGGCATCCCAGAACATTCCGATCCCCAGAGCGATCCCTGCAAGCCTTGCATCGAGCCCTATCAGATCGGTCAAATAGTACATGAAGAAGAAACCAACAACGAAGAAGGAGATCGAAACACCCAGATCTCCAGAAACATATCCCCATTTCCTTGATGTCCTCATGATCCAATGCTCCCGGTGATGGTATATCGGAAAGGGTTGTATTTATCTTGATTCACCGGTCATCAAGGGATGATCTCGCATCCGTTGTTGATCTCCGGGTAATCGAAGGCATCCTCCTTCAGGGTGCCGTCTTTCATGAGTTCCTTCGCAAGTGGGACCAGTTCCTTCAAACCGTCGATCATCCGTCTTGTTGTCAGGCATATCCGGTCGAACCACTCCCTCCCCCATCCCATGGTTTGATTGGCAAAGAGGCATCTTCCTCCGCAAACCCAGAGGATGTCGCATTCGGTGCAAGGTGTCCCCACCGGTCTGGAGTTCTCGATCCCTCCCGGTGTTGATGTTCTGATATCCCCGATGTTCGAATACAGCAGCTCCGGAGCGATCGGGCATGCCTCTATTGAACCTGATGTCATTATCGTGAAAGAATCCATGCCCGATCCACACCAGATGTGATGAGGTTCCCCGGTGATCAAGGTCCTGAATACCGGAATGAACGGAACGATACCAATTACGGACCCCTTTTTCATCCCGTTCTTGAAATCTTCAATGAGGAGGCGGATGCCTTCATCATATCTGTCTATCCAGGAGTTGACGTTTTCTCTGTTTTCGAGCTCCGTCCAGAACACATCCAGCTGCCAGTGGACATGATCGAACGTTCTCAATAGATGTGTCACATCACGATGGATGTCTCCTTCATCAGAAAACGCCATCCTGGCGATGAGGTCCCCTTTGAACCCCTTTTCTTTGATGTTCTTGATATTGTCCATTACCATATCGTACGTACCCTCCCCCCTGCTTTCGTCGGTGATCTTGCTATCTCCGTCCAATGAGACAAGTATAGAATGGAGCTTGTGCAGGTAGGGATCCTTCAATTCGTGAAGCAGCGTCCCATTCGTTTGAAGAGTGAATGCCCTTACTGGGACCTTATCCATGATCTCTTCCAATCGATCCATCGAAAGTAGTGGTTCTCCTCCATAGAAACCGATGACCGCTTCTTTGTCCTTTGAAATGAAATCTATCAGATGCCGGATGTCATAGGTGATATCGAGGGGAACGCCCGGAAGGTTCCTTGTTCCTCCACAGTATTTACACTTCAGGTTGCACCTTTCCGTTGTCAGGACATGGTATTGCATTTCAGTGAGGTCCATGGATAACATCCATTTATCAATTTCGGGGATCCATAAAGATCATACAATGGGGGAGGTTCATTTTCTTATCAAAAGTGAAATATTGGATATATCTTCATTTTCAATAGGCCGTTGTATTCATCTCGATATGTGAAAATAGCATTATTAAGTGGATTATTATAATAATGTATTAATAAAATAACCATTAAATATTAATATTATATGGTGATCTTCTAGAGCTATTATGATAATAACTGAAAACATATTTGGATATCCTGTCCGCCATAAGAGAAAGGTTCCATTCAATCCGGATATATCTCTACCTCCTGTAATTACAAGATTGAGCGCAGAGATCTTTCAAATGGAAGCAGAACTTGAAAGGTGCATATTAACAGGGAGAGATTTCGAGGACCTGTTGACAGAAGCTTTCGCCTCGAATATTCATCTATCAACATCAATGGAAGGTAATCCTCTCTCACATGAAGAGGTGAAGAGGTTAACTAGACGTTCCCTGAGGGAAGGTCCTCCGGAGAAAAACATGAATTTTTTTTCCCAGGAGATATTCAATCATATTATTGCTTACATCAACCCAACATATTCTGAAAAATGGACATTAAGGACCATTCAGGATACTCATTCTTTTCTCTTAATGGGCGATGAGGGGTCCGATCCTGGAGAACTCCGAAAGGAGAGAGGGGTCATTGAAACTGATGAAGGGCAGGAAATCTTTATTGCTTGTCCACCAGAACACATACCAGAAGAATTGGCATCTTTGGTCACATGGTTGAACACAAAGGCAAATGCTCTTCTTCCTGTTGTAGCAGCCTCAATTTTCTTTCATGAGTTCGAATCCATTCACCCTTTCAAGGATGGTAATGGAAGAGTTGGAAGGACCTTGTTCCATGTTATTCTTCAGTACAGAGGATTGCCCAATTCCAAATTATGTCTGGTGGAAAGAGAGATAGTATCTGATCTGGAATCTTATTATGATCTTCTTGCCAGGACAGATTTCAGTGGAGATTATACCGAATTGATTTCAAATTTTACTGAAGGGGTATGGAGGAGCTATAAGGATGCTTTGGAGAAATTCACAAGGAGGGATCTCATGAAAAGTGACCTTGATGGCCATTCAAAAACCATCATCATGAGGTCAAAGAAGTTCAAAGGGCTCTTTTCTCTCAAGGAAGCCAGAGCATGGGTGCCAGATATCAGTGAGTTTCGATTGAGATGTAAATTGAATCATCTTGTTGATATGGGTGCGATCCGTGCTTCGGGTAATACAAAAGGGAAGAAGTATATCTTTGCAGATCCCACAAGTGATCTGATGCTCGAATATCTGCGTAATTAGATCGTCAATTGTTCATTTCATTACGCGAGCTTTTTTGTGAGGGAATGATTTGATATTATATTCTCACAAAAAAGAGTGTGGAGGAGGAAGGATTGAGAAGAGAGGATTGGATAAATTCAAAAAAGAGTTTGATACTTCCTCTTCCACCTGTGTCGTATCCAAATTAGGCGCGAACGCCACTCAAATAATAAATATCAACTTGAGATATTTAATTGGTTCCCTGAAAATATCAACATCTGTAACTGGAACAAGGTCCTGCCTGTGCAAGTATGCCCATTTTCAAGGACATGTCTGTACCAGGTGGTACAGATCATCTGGTATGATATGATATTCAATAGCTTCTGGACAGGTAGACGACAGTATCTGTCGGTCTTCCGCAGACCATGCAGTTCCCATCTTCTTTCTGTAGATCACCCGTACCATTGGTATCAAGGGGGAATCCGAGGAATGTCTTGTCCAGGGACTTTTCCATCTCCCGGGCACAGTCCATCTCTCCGCACCAACGGGTCCTGATGATCCCATCCCATTCTTTCAGGAGCTTCACACCATCGTCGAGTGAATCAACATCCCTTATTCCATCATCGAGGATCTCTTCCGCCCTTCGTTTGAGTTCATCTTTGACCTCTTCAAGTGCCTTGTCACACTCAGCTTTCAGGTCCTTCCTGTCGATGAACGCCTTTGTTGACAGGTCCCTTCTCTTGAAGACAATGGATCCCTTCTCGATGTCCCTGGGTCCTATCTCGACCCTGATGGGAACACCTTTCAGCTCCCAATCATAATGCTTTGAGCCTGGTCTCACGTCCCTATCATCGAGCTTGACCCTGAAACCATATCCTTTCAGCTCTTCAAGGAGCTCCTTCGAGGCCTCCGATACCATTTCGGTCTTTCCCTTGGCCAGGATGGGTATGATAACGAATTGGATGGGTGCCAGTTTCGGAGGGAGGATAATACCCTTGTCATCTCCATGGACGCCTACGACGGCTCCGACCAATCTCTCGGACATGCCGTAGGTTGTCTGGTGACAGTAATGGAATTCCTTGTCGGATCCTTCGTATTTGATGTCATAGGGCCTGGAGAAGTTCTCCTTGTACTGGTGGATGGAACCCAATTGCAGGGTCCTCCTGGAGGGCATCAATGTATCGACACCTATGGTATATACCGCTCCTGCGAACTTGTCCCAGTCGGGCCTTTTCACAAGCATATAAGGTATGCAGAGTTCAGATGCCACCTTGTCCATTATGGCGCAGTCCTCGATGATCTGTTTCTCTGCATCCTCGAAGGAAGCATGGCATGTATGTGCCTCAAAGAAGTGGATCTCACGGACCCTTATGAAGGCCCTTGTCATCTTCGTCTCGTACCTGAAGGTGTTGACGATCTGGTATGTTTTCAGTGGGAGGTCATTATGGGACCTCACCCAGAGAGAGAACATGGGATACATCGCGGTCTCCGAGGTGGGCCTCAGCAGAAGGGGTACATCGAGCTCATTGAGCCCGCCGTGGGTGACCCAGTACACCTCCGAGTCAAATCCCTTGATATGGTCAGCTTCCTTCTGGAACTCTGTCTTCGGAATGAGAAGTGGGAAGTTCACCTCTCCGTGATCGGTGTCGTCGCATTCCCTCCTGATTATCTGGTCGATGAACTGCATCACCTTCCATCCATAGGGTGTCCAGACGTTCATTCCCTTTATCGGGTACCTCTTATCGCATAGACCCGAGATCTCCACGACGTCGTTGTACCATTCCGAGAAGTCGTTCTTGTTCAGGACGATCTTCTTTTTCTCATCTTCGGCCATCAGATATCACCTGACCAGGACCCATGTAACAATGATCGATTTATAACAGTTTTGCAGGCGTTGAAGAACAGGGTGCGGGAATGTTATTTTTCATCTTCCGTCAAGGAATCAAGAAGTTGGGTCTTCAGGGACATGGCGTCCTGATCTATTCCCTTCAATCCCTTCTTCTTGAAGAACTTTGAGATCACATTGAGATCACGTTGAAGAAGATGGGGCGCATTGGGATGTTCGATATGGACACTCTGACCCACATCGATGAAGACCGGCTCTCCATTGTATAATATATTGTATTCTGATAGGTCCGCATGGACAAGTTTGCAGTTCATGAAGAGCTTCTTGACAAAGTCAAGGACGATATGCCACATCTCGATCCATTCTTCCTTTTCCGCATCCAGGATCTTGATCTGGGGGGCAGGTTTCCCTTCATATTCTATGTATTCCATCATCAGCAGGTTGCGAAAGAAAGCCCCCGGTTCCGGAACGCTGAGCCCCTCATCGAACATTGTTATAAGGTTAAGATGTTCCTTCCTTGACCAGGTATAGATGATCCCTCTCTTGGATCTATCTATCTTCTGGAACCTTCTGTCACCATCGATGTATTCAAGGAAGGCGCCGAATGTCGAGGTGGATGTTCTGAATATCTTCAGGGCAGCCTCTCCCTCTTTGGTGTTGATCTTGTACACATTCGCTTCCTTTCCCGTGGATATCGGGCACTCGACCGTCTTGATGTATCCTCTCTTCATCAGTACATAGATATGGTCCAGGTTCTGATGGTCAAAGACCTCATCGTAGGTCTTGAACCTGTCAGAATCCTTGATCACCGACTCACGTTTGAACTTCTTGTCGAAACGTTCGTTCACAATGTCATAGATATCCTTCTTTGCCACGTACCTTCAAAAGAAATGGACTAGAAATAGTTTGCCAGGTACAGGGTCAGATCAGGAGAGATTCCATGTGCTTCGGGACAAGGTTACGCCTTATCATGTTCTGGGCCTGAATGTGTGTGTATCTGTAGAGAACGTCGCCCTTCTCGTCCTGGAATTCCCAGGGGCAGAATATGACGAGATCGCCTTCTCTCATCCACATCCTTTTCTTGAGCTTACCCCTGATCCTGCCGAGTCTCATCTTGCCATCTTCACAGAAGATCTTGAGATGGCCTCCGCCCAGGGCCTGGTCCACAACACCGTAGATCTCCCTTTTCTTCTTGTTCGGGAGTTTAACCCTTACATACTCATCCGGGTTCGCTCGTTGATACGCTGCCAATGGACCACCTGTTGCTCCACTATGATGTGGACTTGGGCCTATATCTGTTCTTTTATTAAGGTTTTTGTTCAACAGACCGCAACAGGAACATGAGATAGGGATTTTATA
Organism: Thermoplasmatales archaeon; assembly: GCA_030595715.1. GTDB lineage: Archaea > Thermoplasmatota > Penumbrarchaeia > Penumbrarchaeales > Penumbrarchaeaceae > Penumbrarchaeum. The sequence continues at coordinate 14,649 of JAUVCN010000025.1, read as the reverse complement.
GGACCATGTATTCAAGGAAAGTGAGGTCACATCATGAGAAAGATAGAGGCAAATCCCAGGTCCCTTGAAATTGAATATGCGATCAGGGATGTTGTGATCCCGGCATCCAGACTCGAGAAAGAAGGTCACACGATAATGAAACTCAATATCGGTGATCCCAACAAGTATGATTTCGATACACCCGACCCGATCAAGGATGCCATCAGGAAAGCGCTTGATATCGGTATCAATGGATATGCACCATCCAGTGGACTTCCATGCCTGGTAGATGCGATAGCCGCCGATGAGAGGTCGAGGGGAAACATGGTGACACCTGAGGATATTGTGGTCACGAACGGTGTGACAGAAGCTCTCCAGATGCTGTTCTTTGCAGCTCTGGCACCTGGTGATGAGGTCCTGGTTCCCGGTCCTTCATATCCGCCATACATTACATATGTCAACATGGTTGGTGCCGTCCCCATCCCTTACAGGACCATTGAAGAGGAGGGGTGGGTCCCGGATGTCGATGACATAGTATCGAAGATAACCGACAGGACGAAGGCCATTGCCATCATCAATCCGAACAATCCGACCGGAGCGCTGTACGATGCGGCATCCATAAGGAGGATCGGAGACATAGCAACGGAACACGATCTGTTCCTGATCTCCGATGAGATCTACAATCTGATGACATTCGAGGGTGAGACACCAAGCACTGCTGATGTCTGCAGGGATGTACCCGTGATCACATTCAATGGAATATCAAAGATCTATCTTGCTCCCGGTTGGAGGGTCGGTTATCTTGCTATCAGGGATGTTGAGGATGCCCTGATCGATATCAGGGATGGCATCATGCGGCAATCAAGGGCCAGGCTCTGCGCCAATTCAATTTGCCAGTATGCTTATTTTCAAGCGTTGATCGGTGACAGGGACCACATCAGGGGGACAATGTCCAAACTTGAAAGGAGAAGGGATATCTCCTACAGGAGATTGAACGAGATCGAGGGGATATCTACCCAGAGACCGGGAGGGGCCTTTTACATGTTCCCGAGGATCGACTGCATCGAGGAAGGACCCTGGAAGGATGACAAGGATTTTTCTCTTGATCTGCTCAGGGAGGAGAAGGTCCTGACGGTCTTCGGGTCCGGATTCGGGGCGGAGCACGGTTCGGGTCATTTCAGGATAGTGATCCTTCCACCGGAAGAGACCCTGGAAAGGGCCTTCGATGGGATCGAGAACCTATTGAAGAAGAGACTTTGAAAACGCGCACATTTGAAATTTATCAAAGATCAGTGAATGATGTGGAATAATTGTATTTTTATCCTTTTAATCTCCAACAGATATTATATATGCCTGACATGTTAGTGTTAATACTTATAACAGATGTGCGCTGTCCATGCACATCCGTATTCCCCTGGGAGTGTTAGTCATGTTGAAAAGACCCGTCGCTCTATTCTTATCAATAGTACTGTTAATGGGGGCCTGGTTGATGTTGACCACCAGTCTTCACTATCAGGAGATCATTGCAGGTGTTCTTGTTTCGGTCTCTCTCGGGATCGCGCTTCATTCCATTCTCCCGAAAGCGGGGAAGGGGAACACGATCTCAAGAATATTCTATTTTCTACTGTTCTTTCTTGTTCTTACGAAGGAGATGATAGTGGCCAACTTTGATGTTGCCTACAGGGTACTTCACCCGAAGATGCCGATCAGACCGGGGATAGTGGAGGTGAGGCCGAAGATAAGGTCCGATATGGGCAGGCTCCTTCTTTCGAATGCCATAACCCTGACCCCGGGAACTCTTTCCATGGACTGGATCGATGACAGGCTCTACATCCACTGGATCAATGTAGACGACAAGAACGTAGACTCATCGATGGAACCTTTCGACAAGGTTGTGGGGGAGGTGTTCCCATGATACCTGAATGGTTCCTCTGGGTCACGGTCGCATTGGCCGGATTCGCAACCTTGTTCGCACTGGCCAGGGCGTTCATAGGTCCGTCCACACCCGATAGATTGGCCGCTGTGGATAACATGACCACCGTTATGACATCCTACTTCCTGATCATAGCATTGATGTTCGGAAGCGGTATCTATGTGGATGTCGCCATGGTCTATGCAATAATATCTTTCGTTGGACTCCTTGTGTTCGTTAGATATCTGGAGGGAGGGATATGATCGCTATCAATGAGATCATTGGTATGGTCCTCATGGCCATTGGTCTTCTCTTCCAGGTCCTTGGGGCCTTTGGACTTATCAGGCTCCCGGATGTTTACAACAGACTCCAGGCTGCCACGAAGTCGATCACGCTTGGTGCGATCTCCATTGCGATCGGTGTTGGAGTGGCGGAACCCACCTTACTTCCAAAGGCACTGATCGTGGCATTCTTCCTCCTGCTCACGAACCCTATAATATCTCATGGGATCGCCAGGGCTGCGTACAGGAGCGGTGTTCCCCTGTGGAAAGGGTCTGTGATAGATCAGTATGAAAAAGCTCTTGAAAGGTCCGGGAAGGGAGGTGACCCACAGTGAATTCCCTGATATTCCTTGCCCTTGCTATCCTGATGTTCATAACGATGGTGGCCCTCGCCGTTGCTACTGTCATTTCAAAGGACCTGATAAAGTCGGCGATCCTCCTCGCAGGTGTATCGTTGATAGCTTCTTTCCTGTTCGTCCTGATGAGGGCTCCGGATGTGGCGATGGCGGAAGCTTCCATCGGTTCAGCCCTGACAGCAATGATAATGGTATATGCAATAGGAAGGACCAGAAGGTTCGAGGAAGGAGGTGAGGAAAAATGATGGAGAGATCCACCATTCAGAGGTCACTTCCTGCCCTTGCCATTTCGATCCTCATTGCAGGAACTCTGTTCCTGGCATTCGTGGAGATCGGTTTCGGGGAGAACAAGGTCGATTCGGAGGATGCCGTAGCGAACCGTTACATCGCGAACGGTACGACGGAAACGGGGTCCTCGAACCTTGTGACCTCCGTGGTCGTAAATTACAGAGGATTCGACACTCTTGGGGAGGTCACGGTCCTGTTCCTTGCCGCTACCGGGGTCGGAGCCATGATCAATCTTCTTCCTGAAGATGGAAAGAAGAGAAGCAAGGGCCCAAAGCCAAGTTTGATCATGACCCAGGGAGGCATGCTGGCCATCCCGGTCATTGCTCTGTTCGGGACCTATGTATTCCTCCATGGGCATCTATCTCCTGGAGGCGGGTTCCAGGGTGGTGTGATAATTGCAACCGCCTTCCTTCTCTATCTAATTGCCAAACCCGACGCAAAGACCTCCCACAGGACACTTTCGCTTTCGGAATCCCTGGCCGGCCTGTCATTCATCGGGATCGGCCTCATCGGCCTGGCCGTCTCGGGTATCTTCCTCGATAATGTGATCGAGGGTTTCGGAGTGCTGGGAGAGCTTGTATCCGGTGGACTCCTGCCATTGATCTACATTGCCATCGGTATCAAGGTTGGTTCGGAGATGTCTGGACTCGTTGAAAAGATGAGGGGGGATGCTTCATGAACGGATATGAATGGATATTCTATGGTGGTATCATGGCCCTCATGGCCGTTGGTATATGGGCCATCCTCTCCAGGAGGAACCTCATCAAGGCGATAATGGGTCTTGTGATAATCGAGACCGCCGTGAACCTTCTTCTGGTCGCAGTGGGATATGTCAATGACAGGTCCGCACCGATAGTAAATGGTGACACGGGACTGGGAGATTCACCGGTGGGAGAGGTCGTGGACCCGCTCCCCCAGGCACTGGTGCTGACCGCGATAGTCATCGGTCTGGCAACAACTGCTCTGGCACTGGTTGCTGCTGTGGGATACTTCAGGTCCACCGGTACACTGGAGCTGAAGAGCTTTACATATGGAAGGACCGATGAGACGGAGGTGAAGGAATGACCGTAGATCCAGTCCTTCTGATAGTGATCCCACTCGTTGCAGCCTTTCTGGTACCGATAACCTCGATCTTCATGAAAGGGCTGGCAAAATGGATCCCTTTACTGGGACTCATAGGTATGGCCGTTGTAATGGCCCTGGATTTCGGCGATCTATATGATGGTCCTGTGACCTCCATAACAGGTGGGTTCGGCCCACCATGGGGCATTTCGATCATAATGACACCTTTCGGAGGTCTCCTCGCAACAGGGATGATCGGTGTCGCACTGTTCGTAATGATATCGGAGATCGACGGAAAGAAAAGGGCCCATCAGACCGTTTACAACACAATGGTGATGATGGCCACCACCGGTGCGGTCGGAATGGTGATCACCGGTGACATTTTCAACATGTTCGTTTTCCTGGAGATCACGGCGATCGCCGGTGTGGTCCTTGCAGCCATCCCCAGGGATGGACATGAAAAGGGATTGAACTGGCGGGGAGCTGCTGTCTATGCCCTTGTGGGTGGGGTAGCATCCTTCCTTGTCCTTGCCGGCATCGCTCTTCTTTACGGCGCAACCTCGACATTGAACATCTACCAGATAGCCGAGAGGATAGAGGGAGTTGATACATTCGTGGTAGGGGCCGCATTCCTTACCATGTTCATAGGACTCGGGATAGAATCCGAGCTCTTTCCGCTGAACGGTTGGGCCCCAGAGGTTTACAGAGGTTCCAAATGGGGGACCGGGTCGCTGTTCTCGGGTGTGATCGGAAAGGCAGGACTCCTTGCCCTTCTCAGAATATCGTTCGTGGTACTTTCACCCGGTCTGGAAAATGGTATTGTCATGGATATCCTCCTCTGGGTAGGTGCTGCTACCTATCTCTTTGGTGAAGCCGCAGCATTCTCATCGAAGGACCTCTACAGGGTGCTTGGGTACTCATCGATCGGTGTATTCGGCCTTCTTGTGGCTTCCTTTTCCCTAGGGGTCGCTGACGGTATCAGAGGTGGCACCATGTTACTGCTCGGCCACATGCTGGCAAAACCCATTCTCTTTTCAATGATGGGATTTGCGGGAAGGAAGAAAAAGGGCGATGTTCCACTCTCATCACTGAAGGGGCTTATCCGCTCCTCTCCTTCGGCCGGGATCATAATGACCATTGGGATCCTTGCCTTGATAGGAATGCCTCCTTCTCCTACATTCTGGGGCAAGTACTTCCTCTTTTCAGCTGCAGGTTCCGAGGGTCAGTGGTTATTGATATCCATCCTTATCATCGGGACGCTGTTCGAAGCGGGATATCTTGGCAGGATGCTTTTCAACATATTCGACACAAGGAAGGAAAGAAAAGCAGATACACTGCCTCTTGCAAGGGGGATAATGGGTGCCCTTTTCGTTTTCTTCATCTTCCTGATCGGTTTCTTGCCAGGTCCGTTGGAGGATATCATCACCTTCGTGATTGCTGAACTGATCGATCCATTGAATTACATATCATGGGGGTCGATCTGATGAATTTGATCAATGAACCTGCAACATTACTGATCATTTTGGGCACCGGGGCCGGAACGGCCTTGCTTCTCTGGAAAGTCAGATGGATGGCAGCCCTGATGTCCATAATATCATCTGCAATAGCGGCAGGTGTTGTCATTCACACCGGTCTTCTTGGTAAGATCGCATCGAATGAGATATGGGAGTTCGAGATATTCAATGATCTTTCACTGACACTCGGGACCAACTGGTTCTCTTATCTGTTCCTTGCGTCGATAGCGGTCCTTGCTCCTCTGGTCCTGATCTACTCCTGGGAACCTATGAGGACCAGGCAGAAGGACAGGCCTTTTTACGGCCTGTTCATGATATCCCTGGTCGGAGCGGTAGGGGTGACCATGGCAAGGGACCTTCTCACACTGTTCCTCTTCTGGGAGCTCATGACCTGGCCCGTGATCCTTCTCATAGGTGACGGAAGGCCGAGGTCAGGGAAGGCCATGAAGCTCTATTTCGGGTTCGGGATGCTATCCGCAAGTGGCATACTGGGCATTCTCAGTATCGTGAGCTGGTCGGAGGGGGGTGTGGCTTACACCGATGCGGTCAATGCCATGGCAGATGGAAGCACCGGGATACGGATCGCAATGGTCCTTCTTGGTGCGATGGCATTCGGGACCAAGGCTGCACTTGCGCCTTTCCATATATGGGCTCCAGCTGCATATGGACATACCGAGGATCCCTTCACAGCATTCTTTTCTGGAGGTCTGTCAAAGACCGGAATATACGGTGCTTTCCTCGTGGTCGATGTATTCATCGGGACCACGATCCTGATCTCCTACGGCTCCGTGAACGGTCTGACACCCATCGGGTTCTTCATCGCCATTACCGGAGCCATCACGGCGTTGATCGGGGGCATCATGGCGATGATGCAGGATGATGCGAAGAAGCTTCTGGCATATTCATCCATTTCCCAGCTTGGTTATATCTTCGTTGGACTTGGTGTTGGGGGCTCGACAGCAACCGCTGGTGCTCTCTATCATGTACTGAACCATACGGCTTTCAAGGCCGTCCTTTTCATGGGTCTCGGAGCTGTCATCTACAGAACAGGTGAATACAGGCTGTCCAAACTTGGCGGGATGATCCATGTCATGCCTTTGACATTCTGGTGTTTCCTGGTAGGTATCTTTGCAGCAGCAGCAATACCCATAACCTCCGGGCTGGCATCGAAATGGCTCATCTACGAGGGAGCCCTTGAAAAAGGTGTTGGAATACTGGTTCCGATCCTTTTCCTGGCATCGGCGGCAGCTTTCCTCTATTCCTTCAGGATCCTCCAGGGCGGATTCATGGGGCAGCTCAGGGACGAGTTCAAAGATATCAAGGAAGCACCTATCACGATGCTCATCCCGATGATCATCATCATGATCGCTCTGATAGTGGTAGCTTTCATTCCGGGTTTGCCAATGGAGCTGATATCCAGGGCCATGGCAGATATCGGGATGGAGGCTCCGGAGTATTCGTTGATATCCCTTGAATCGGGTGTCGGATCATATTCCGGACTCGTGGTGATGCTTGCGGTCGTTGCAGGTTTCATTACAGCCGTGTTGATGTTCTTCTCGAGACCCCTTGGAAGACATATCGATCTCAGGGACACCTTCACCGCGGGAGAGGAACCCATTCCGAACATGGACAAGAGGTATCACTATGCATGGAAGTTCTATGCTCCATACGAGAGGTTCCTGAGGCCATATTTCAACAACTGGATAGGCAAGGGATGGGCGAAGGTCTACAAGGTTTCCTCCCAGGTAGCGAGACTGCACCGTAGTGTAATGAACGGGGACATGACGGGATATATATGGTTGATATTCGGAGCCATGGTCCTTGTCGGTATGGTCCTCTATCGGTACGGGGGGTGGTTCTGATGACCTTTTCAACCACTTCCTGGGTAATGATATTCCTTACCCCTATACTCGCTTTCATCCTCGGACATCTGTTCCTCGGCATCTCCAGAAAATTCACGGCAAGGATACATAGGAGAGTTGGCCCACCGGTGATGCAGCAGTTCATAGATGTGATGAAGCTTTTCGGAAAGAGGGAGTCCACCACTCATTCTTGGGTCCAGGACATGGGAGCTCTTTTCGCAGTGATAGGGGTCATAGCATCCATTCTGTTCATACCGATAGGCGGAGAAGCGGTCCTGTCCTTCCAGGGAGACCTGATAGTACTTGCCTATCTACTGGTGATCGCTCCTCTAGGGATGGCCCTTGGAACTGGAGCGACAGGCAATCCCAATTCTGCCATAGGAGTATCCAGAGGATTGATGTTGATGATGGCATACGAGCTCCCTTTTGCCATGGTCCTCGTTGCCGTGATGCTATACTATGATACTGCATCATTGGGCGATATCGTGGCAGCCCAGAAAGGTGCCTTCAACTGGGCCATACTGGCACTTCCATTATCCGCAATTGCAGCAGACCTATCTCTCCAGGCGATGCTTGGAGAGAAGCCGTTCGATCAACCTGTGGCACCTTCCGAGATCGCTTCGGGTCCAATGGTAGAGTTCGGAGGAAAATACCTTGGAATGCTCATGGTATGGCATGCCATGTCAATTGTCGTGGAAGCCGGCCTGTTCGTGGACCTCTTCCTTGGAGGTGGAGTTATATTTCCCGGAGATTCGGTCCTCGGTCTGATCGGGAACATCATCGTCTGGGCGATCCTTGCTCTGATGATGTGGCTGATATCTGTCTCCATTAACACTGTTTTCGGACGATTCAAAATGGGGCAGTCATTGAAATTCTACTGGGGAGTTCCAACTTTACTGGCCCTTCTCAGCCTTTCGTATGTTGTGATCTCCAATCTGGGGGTGATCTAGATGTCAGAAGATGAACCAACAGGCGGTCTCCTGGATCAGGATGGAAGACCGATAACAAATCTCCCCGAGAGGGGTTTCGTGAGAAAGGTGGCCGACTGGGCATCTGCAAGATCGATGTGGCTCCTGTGGTACTGCACCGGCTGCGGAGCAGTGGAACTTCCTCCGTCCTTCACTTCAAGATATGACATGGAGAGATACGGAATAGGTCCAATGGCCACTCCGAGACAGGCTGATATTTTCCTCATCACCGGCTATCTTTCTGTTAAGACCGTGAAGAGGATAGTCAGATCCTATGAGCAGATGCAGGACCCCAAGTACGTCCTTGGACACGGCTCCTGCACCATAGACGGTGGGATGTACTGGGATTCGTACGCCACCGTCAAGGATGTGGGACTCTATATTCCCGTGGACCTGTACATTGCTGGCTGCATGCCCAGACCTGAAGCTATATTCCAGACGTTCGAGAAGCTTCAGGATATGATAATCAAAGGCGAGGCGGTTGGCTGGAAAAAATACAAGGATAACTACTCCTGGTATCGAAAGAACCAGGACAATGTGTTCAAGAGAGGTCCTGATTGGGCACTGGAAGAGCCGGAACTGAGGTGATATCATGGTGGAGGATTCCTACGACCATACAAAGAGAAAGGACCAGCGCACTGGGACCTACAAGCCAAAGAATATCCCCGTGGATGATGTGATGAATGAGGTCATTCGTACCTTTTCCGATGCAGAGAGGATAGAGAGAAAGGGGAAAAGCGCCGAGGTGGTGGTCGGGAAGTTCACTGTATCGGAAACCCTTGCCATCTTCAAGAAGAGAGGTTATGACCATTTCGTGGCCCTGACCTGCATAGACCTGATAGAGGAAGACCAGTTCGAGATGGTCTATCATCTTTTCTCATACGGTGCAAAGGTCCATGTTTACCTGAAAACAAGGATCGACAGGGAGGGTCCCTCCATCGATTCAGTTATCGAGGTGTTCAGACCTGCGATCACCTACGAGAGGGAGATAAAGGAGATGTTCGGGGTCGACTTCCCCGGGAACCCACGTCTTACCCAGTTCATTCTGGAGGACTGGGAAGGACCTCCTCCGATGCTCAAGGATTTCGACTCCATTCAGTACGTACAGGACCATTTCGGTATCAAGGTCAGGAATCCAAAGACCCTTCCACCCAAATGGAAGAAGGCAGGTGATGCATGATGGACGATTTCAGGGCGACGGAGATAATATTCGGACCTCAGCATCCCGGCATTCATGGTAATTTCGGGACAAGGCTGGAATTGGAGGGTGACCTTGTCCACAGGGCTAGAATGGTGCCGGGATACCTTCATCGGGCATTCGAGAAACTAATGGAACAGAGGACATGGATGCAGAATGTGGCCATTGTCCCCAGAATATGTGTTCCAGACCCGGATGTGAACGAGCAGGCATACGCTATGGCCATAGAGGATATCATGGGGATCGAGGTCCCCCGCAGAGCAGATTACATAAGGACCATAATCCTGGAACTTTCAAGGATAGCTTCGCATCTTATGAGCCTTGGAGGACTTGGTGGGGCTATAGGTCTGTACACGATGCCCATGTGGGTGAACGGCGAAAGGGACTATATCCTGGACCTCATGGAACAGCTGACCGGTGCCAGGGTGTATCATATCTTCATCTGGCCCGGCGGGGTCAGATGGGACATTCCCGACAACTGGCCGAGGAAGGTGAACAAGGTCCTTGACCATATCGAGACCATGCTTCCACATTATTATTCCCTTTTCTTCGAATCGAAGGTCACGGATGCAAGATTGAAAGGTCTTGCCCCGTTCGATTCCCGGTGGGCGGTGGAGCATGGTGTAACCGGCCCCAATCTCAGGGCGACCGGATTCGAGATGGATGTCAGAAGGTTCGATCCGTATGCCGCTTACGAGGACATCGATTTTGATGTCGTCACCCGGAGGGAAGGAGATGGTCTTGCCAGGGCCCTTGTCCGCTGGAACGAAGTTAGGCAATCTATCAGGATCATCAGGCAGGCACTGGAGGATATTCCCGGTGGGGAACACAGGGCCAAGACCCCTCCCCCGTTGGCATTCATGGTCCCCCCTGGAGACAGCTACGCCAGGGTCGAGAGCTCCAAGGGCGAGTACGGATACTATGTTGTCTCCAAGGGAGGCAAGTATCCATATCGGGTCCATGTGAGAGGCCCCTCGTTCACACATGGCATCGATGTGTTGGAGCAGCTACTTCCAGGTAACGAGATATCCGATGTGGCATTGATCACGGGCACGCTGGAGGTTTGTCCACCCGATATAGACAGGTGATATACATGAGCAATATCGTGAAGAAAACGGTAAGCCCCTTCAGGGCTCTGAGGTTCCTCACAAGGAAACCGCATACGATCAGGATCCCTCATGAACCGCACAACGATATCGAGGGTGAACCTCTTCCCACCGAGAGGTATCGTGGTATTCATATCAACGACTGGGAAGAATGCATCAGCTGTGGCCTATGTGCCATGGTCTGCCCCTGCGATGCCATTGAGATGGTGAAGATAGAGGGTGAAGAGAAGACCAGGCCAGAGGTGTCATATGGAAGATGCTGCTTCTGTGGTTTCTGCGAGGATGCCTGCCCTAAGGATTCACTTCATATGACGAGCAACCACACGATGATCCATGTGGATGAGAGGAAGTTCACTTTCCTCCCGACACCAAATCTGAAGGAGTTCGAGTTCGAATACATGATCGACCCGGACACTCTATGCCAGATCAAGAGGAAGAAGAAGGGAAACGTGATCGTTCAGGGTGAACCTTACCCTTCGAAGTGATCGTCCCTGAATGGTCAGAATATCAACCCGAGCGTCCATCGTCGCAAGGCTCCTCATCCTCCATGGGTCTGGAGTGCTCTGCCATAGCGTGATCTGAGGTGCAAGCCTGTAAGGGTGTCATCTTTTCCTTGCAGCATTCCGGGGGGTCCTCACCTTCCTTCAATATCGCGTTGTTCTTGCAGTTAGAGCATTCGTAGATAACATGATCATCGACTTTCTTTTCGGTCATATTTTCACGCATTCGTTCATGGTCTCATGGAGATATATTTTTATTGTAATGATCCAAGAGATTACCTTAAGCTTTTAACATGTCTAGGATATGTTTTCTGGATCCCCATATATGGATATTTCTTCTGAATTGGGTTGAGCGCCCTCAATAATCTCCTCATCAAGGATCGTTGGAGCATCGACATTAGGAATAACATCTAAAGTATCTGGACCATTGATTTGAGCGTCATCAGAAATTGAGTGTTTGCATGGTGAAGAAACTTCCTCGACAATGGGAGGTTCTTGATCATCTTCATACGTTAGGTTCTCTTCAGGAACATTTGGTAATTTAATTATTTCTTCATCTTTAACATCAATGGGATGAATTTCGTCCTCAGAAACTGAAATATTTATCAATTCAACTGGCATTGGTTTTGGATCAGCTTCATCAGACGATTTATTGTTACTACTTCTTAAGACAAAGAAAATCCCAACCAATATTACTATCATAAGAATTATGGAGATTACAGCGATTATCACAATACATGATTTATCCTTCCCATTTTCGTTTACAGGTTCCTCCGGATCAGGTTCTACAGGTTCCTTTGATCCATTTCTTTGAATTACATCAATAAAAATGGAAGTATTGGCAGAAAGGCCAAATGAATCAATTATTTCCAAAGTAATGTTATGATGTCCAATAGGTAATGAAATGTTGAGATTTCTTCCATCGTGTAATTTACCAGAGATGTTCGAGTACCATGTAAATGATAGTATATCCCCATATTCCTGATCAGGATCAGTTACTGTTACCGTGAGGTTCAATATTTCATTAGTATAATATGTTCGATTTCCAAAGATGATCACATTTTCGGGGACATCTCCAACAGGATCAAAGGTAATACTGGCAATTATTGATGCAATTGATTCGTTTTCATCAACTGCAGAAATGTTCATATTGAAAGTGCCAGACCAATTGTTTGAAGGTATAATAGATAAGATCGAATCATGCATCTCAATCGTGACATTATCATTTTCCTGGATAATGAACTGAAGTTCATCTCCATCTTCATCGAAGAAAATGCTGTTTAGGTCAATAACCAGAGCCACATCCTCTTGCCCTTGAAGATCCAATTCAGTTACGTTCAACTGAGGATGGTCATTTACTCCGATCACTGTCAATAGATATTCCATTAAAGCGTATCCTCCGTTTCCATCAGATACATTTACAATCACCATCCAGGTTCCGATATCATCCTGCTCTGGTAATCCATAAAGGGTTCCATTCGTCTCATATATTGAAAGAAATCCAGGGCTCTGATCAAGGTAAAATGAGAGGGTATCATTGGTAGGATCATCGTCGAAAGCTTCAATTGAAAAAAGGTAGTTCTTGTCTTCTATCGCATCGATCAAGATGGTAGTGTTGATTACAGGATTATCATTGATGTTGATCACTTCGATCTCGAATATCAAAATATCTTGCATGCCTTTGTCATCACTGACTGTGATATTGATCTGCCAGATACCAACATCTTCATTTCCAGGAGTTCCAGATAACTCACCGGTTTCATCATTTATTGATAAGAAAGAAGCGTCTGTGGTCAAAGTCCAAATAAGCTCATCGTTTGTTGGATCTATATCTGAAGCATCAAAATCAAAATGATAGTATTCTTCTTCATTAACTGAGGAAATGGGATCTGAAATTATCAATGGAGCATCATTGATATTATGGACTGTTAAGGTGAAATTGGTCCAATCAAGGCCATCTTCATTGTCCTTCACAGACACATTCACATAATATTCACCAACATCTCCATTCTTTGGATATCCCTCAACTATTCCCTCCTTTGTATCTATCTCAAGGAAACCTGCGTTCGAATCCAAATACCAGGTAAATTCCGTTACAACAGGATCAACATCTGTTGCATTATAATCAGAATAGAAAATGGTTCCTTGATAAATATTGATAATATTTTGGCCAATAATGGTGGGAGGATCGTTCACATTATAGACCCTAAGGGTTGTATTATCCCAGTCAATTCCTCCAGTTTGATCTTCTACAGTAATATTCAGCCAATACATTCCAACTTCACCGTTGGTGGGAGATCCAGTGGTTCTTCCTGTTGATGTGTCAAATGACAGGAAATCAGCGTCGGTGTTGATAGTCCACGATAGAGTCTCACCATCAGCTTCCTGGAATTCCGGTTCGTAAATGAAAGGATCATCCTCAAAGACATAGAGTGGATAGGAATCGTTGATCTCAGGAGGAGAATTTTGAACTTCAATTTCCAACTCGATCCAATCAAATCCACCATAACCATCATTTACTGAAATATTGAGATAATAAAAACCAATCTCCTCAAGTTCTGGAATTCCCGAGATCATCCCAGAAGTTGAATTGAGATCAATAAATGAAGCATCGGTTGAAATCGACCAAGTATGCTCATCAGCAACATTCGCATCTGTTGCGTTGAAATCGTATGAAAATGGAACATTGGTCTTTAGAACTATATTATCCTGTTTCACTATCCAAGGAGCAGTATTTCCAATCACCAGAGGATATGGATCGATTAGAAATGGTGTGATGTATGGATGATCTACGATTCCATCTCTATTCAGATCTGGTGATTGAGGATCTGACCAGTAATTACCTTTTCTATTTTGGAAAAATAACCCAATATAGTTATCAGCATAACAAGTTGGCTTCATCTCTTCACTAATGAAATAATTTGAAACTATTTTTGAATTGACCACTGAGATATCATCAAGGTATAATGAATAATCTGAAATATTTATCAGAGAATTCCCCTTCACCATGCATTCAGGTCCATCAATCAACATACCGTAACCTGAGCAATTTTCAACGACATTATCAATAACATTCACATATGATCCTCTAATCTTCATTCCCAATCCATTTTGATCTGTTACAGTATTGTTCTCGATCAAATGATCTCCAGCATTCTTACTGAAACCAGTTGAAAAACCACCTTTAGATTGTCCAGAAAAAGTACTATTGAGAATATGACCTTTTTCTGAAGAAGCAAGAAATCCCCATTCCCCTCCTATCACACTAATGTTATCAATTTTCATCTCCACTTCACTACATATTTCAAAACCATATCTGCCACTATTAACCCAGGAAGAATTAGTTACTGAAGAATTATCAACTTTTATATTTCTGATTCCTTCAATCCCAATATCCTTCATGGTGCAATTGTTGATTAGTATATTTTCTAGCTCAATAACAGAAATTCCATACTCAAATATGTTTGTAAAAGTAGAGTTTATCAAACTTAAATTACCTTCACCTTCAAGTTTTTCACCCAATATCCCAATATTAATATTCTCCATGGACAAGTTTATCACCGAAAGATCCTTTGAATAAAGAAAATGGATTCCAAAATTATAATTTGATAATTTCATATTCT
>JAUVCN010000165.1 GCA_030595715.1 Thermoplasmatales archaeon | reverse complement strand
ATAGGTATCTGAATCCCAATATTGACAGATCAAATAGGATCTGAGCCTGTCAATGTTGTGATACCGCTTAACCATGGAACTCCATAGTTCATAATAGATGGATGCGATGGACGTATCATAACCCATAGTACCCCTTATACCACGAAATGAATTCATTGACCTCTTATTCTTCCCCCAATAATCCTCTGTTCGTGCAGGTGTGATGAAAAATATGTTTCGATCATTTTCTAATACCAAGCAATGATATGACCTTTTCTTCCACATTCCGCATTTTTTCATCGCTGAGGGTACAAACGATCCTTTTTATCATCGTTACATCTGCCGTGAATATCTTATAACATCTGATATAGCTCGTTTGGGGTAGAGATCCTCCACAACAATCATCTTCTATAACTTTGACACTGTTATCATCGTTTCTTGAAGCTGTGATCTGACACAGTACAATATCATCTCCGATCATGTCAGAAATTGCCAGAGCTGGTCTCTTCTTGGCACCGGAAAGGTCCGAAAAAGGGAAAGGAATGACAACAATATCTCCCTTCACAGCTCCTTCCACGCCTCGTCCTCCTCAGGTGTGTTCCATTCCTTTGAGAGGGATCTCTCACTCAGTAGAGCAGTCATCATACTCTCGTTCATCAGTTCTATATGATCATCATATGCCAGGAGAAGGGCTTTCTCGCCTTCACGTAGGCCTACGATCTCCCTGATGTTCTTTGGGAGTGTGATCTGACCGCGAGATGTGATCTTCAGGGTCTTTATCTCTTTCAGTTGTGGCATGGTATCACTTATTAATAAGATAAGTAAGATTTATATTAATAGTTTACTGCTACATGTACACAAGGTTGAACTTCTCCTTGATGTCCCCTCTGAAAACAATCGTCAAGTTTATTCAAGATCAATATTATAAATATTAAATTCCCCATGCACTGGATCGATCGTGTCACCCGTAAGGAATCTTTTGTGATCGGATATCTTTCCAGGTCGAACATCGGGACAGCGCCTCTGGGTCGATTACATTCATAAAATTCGTGGAATTTTATGTGTTTTCTACCAATCTGCGATTGGTCGAAAATGGGACAGTATAGGTCGATGTTCGGGACAACGTTCACACGTTTTATTTGGCAATTTATAATTGTTACCAGGTCGAATCACGGGACGGTATACAAGCGATCAGTTCATTCATAGATCCAAGTGGGAGCGGGTCGAACTTCGGGACGGGGTGGAAGAGAATATGATCGTGGAATCGGAGAGGGTTCAGGTCGATCTGTGGGACGGTGTAGAAACATTGGTTTATATAGCGGTTCCATACCGCTTGTAATACTCTTTGTGAGTAAACTGTGGATAACGATCTCTCGATATCTACCTCACTTTGATTTATTAAACATATCATTTATCGAGTAGAGATGGATTCTGTCATTATCGAGTGCTATTTGTTTCAACCTATCTGAAAAACCATTCTTAGAGAATATTGCGAACTCTTCAAATCTATCATCAATTTTCCATTTGACCTTACTGCTTTTTTCTTTCAGATGGTAAAGAACCGAACGATCCACCTTATTATCGGACCATTTGCATTCTCCGAATAGTATCCTGTTTTCCCTGTTTGAGATCGCTACAATATCGATCTCATCCTCCTTGTACCACCATCTTCCGATCGTTGAATATATGTTTTGAGATTCCAGAAACTGTCTGCATACACGCTCAAAGACCCCTCCAAGGTATTGATCGAAATATCCATCAAACTCTTCAACGGCCCCATTCATATTCCAGCTTTCGATCTCTGCGAAATGGGGGGAAACGAATCTGAACCAGAATTTGAACAGATTATCCTTGATCCTGTAGACGCTTCTTTTTCTCTTCGTATCCAGTATCGATCTTTCCCTCTCCACGAATCCCAGATCGATCAATGTGGAGAGATATGAAGCAAGATCCTTCGCTTCCATGTAACTGTAGTTGGCGATGTCCGTTACCTTCGTGTGTCCAAGCGATATTGCTTCCAGTATCTGGTGATATGTCACGGGTTCCCGCAGTTCCTCCTCGAGAAGGAGTTTCGGTTCTCTGAAGAGGAATGCATCCGGGTTGAAAAGATTCTGCTTAATCTCCTCTGCAACGTCTTCACCCCTGAAAAATTCCAGGTATTTGGGTATACCGTCACATACACCGAATATCTTGATGGTATCGACAATATCAACACCATTAAACCATGATATCACGTTCGAGAACTTGAGCGGTTGAACGTTCAGCTGTGATGTTGTTCTACCGTAAAGAGGAGAGTGACTTCCCAATACGTCTCTCTTCATCATCGTGACGGCGGAACCCGATAGGATCAGCTTCATACCACTTTCCCCGAGTATCTCGTCAACGATCCCCTGGAATTCCCCCAGGATATCCTTGTTTTTCCTGAGATATGAATATTCATCTATTATGACAAGAGGTTTATCATCATGTCCGGTTATGAATTCAAAGCAATCCCTGAATGATCTGTAATTCGGTTTTGGCATGTCATAATAATTTCCTATCCTCTTATTGAATTTGTCCAGGTTATACTCCCATTTCCGTTCTTCACACATCAAGAAGATATTGTCTTGATCTTTGGAGAATTCCTGAAGCAACCTTGTTTTCCCCACCCTCCTCCTTCCGGTTATAACAATGAATTCGAAACCATCCCTGGAACAGCTTTTACTGAGGGATTCCAATTCCATTTTTCGGTTAACGAATTCTTTTCGTTTCATGATTATATAATCACGTTCCGAATAATTATAGTTTTGTTTCACTTCAATATATTTCGGATCGAATCTTATCTTCAGATCTGGTAATTTTCATTAAATATGACTGTGGACCGTGATGAATGAAATTGATGATCGGATCTCTTTCCAGGTCGAACCATTCATAAAATTCGCGGAATTTTATGAGTGTGTGACCAATCTGCGATTGGTCAAACATACGGGACAGCGCCTCTGGGTCGAACGCATTCATAAAATCCGTGGAATTTTATGTGTGTTCTCCCAATCTGCGATTGGTCGAAAATGGGACGGAACGGGTCGATCTACGGGACAACGTTCACACGTTTTATTTGGCAATTTATAATTGTTACCAGGTCGAATATCGGGACGGTCTGCGAGTGGTGATAGTATTTATAGATCCAAGCTGGAGCAGGTCGAACTTCGGGACGGGGTGGAAGAGGATATGATTGATGAATAGAAGAGAATAAAAGCCATTTTGTGGGACGGTGTGTGAACTGTGGTTTATATTGTGGTTTTTGTTGGTTGTAATAATAAAGATAGGAGTTTAATTCAATATCTTTGAGATCCTATCAATGAATTCATTGGACCTTTCGATTGCCTCCTCAGACCCTGTCTCATTGGTATCCATGGATTCGACTCCATAGAACCAGGTGTGTCTCTCGATCCTGTACAAGTCCAACCAACTTATCAGTTCCATTCCCAAAGAATTCTTATGTTTATCTTCAAGATACAGTATGACGCAGTAATGGCTCTTTTCCACTATGCCTTCGCTGAAGAGAAGAGCCCTCGCAGCCTGGAACATTGCGGAATAGGAGGCGACTACCGCTTCATCGTGGAATCCTTTTTCCATCAATGAGTTGGCCCGTTCCAGTTTCTCGTAGGCCATATCCAATGCTTTATTGGACATCAGCGGATTGGGTGTCTCCCTTCTCAACATCTGAGCCGACACTTTCTGAGCGGATACCTCCGCGAAGGTTAGACGAATCTACTGATTCGTTGGCACGGCGAAGGTTAGACGAAACTATTGTTTCGTTGTCATCCGTTTTCTATAGCAGTCATTAAGTCTCATCCCATCACCATTAATTCGCCATGAAGTGGTATTCCGTCCCTCAATATCTCCAGGTAAAAAGCACGATTTGTCATGCTATGTTCCTTCCATTTTGTTGGTGTTAACCTGATCATAGATAATTGCTTCCCATCCACGGTAGGAATGATCGGTTCGGTGCCTTTGGTGGATGTGCTTATTATCAATATGTCGATATCACTGTCCGGGCCGTCCGTTCCCTTTGAATAGCTCCCGTAAAGTATTATCGAGTGGATCCTCTGGTCCCTCTCCAGTAGTTTATTGATATGTCCCGATTCCTTTAAAAGTGATAGGTTGTAAGAGATCTTATGATACCTTGTTGAAGGATCTTCGATGTTCAATATGAATAGCGTCATGTTCTTTTCATGGTATCTAATGATGAGCTCATCTTTTTCCAGGATGTCAAGAGACCTCTTTACGGTCATAGGGCTCATATCAAGTTCCCTTGCCACTTCCCGAAGGTAGAAGCCAGTGTAAGGGTCCGAGAAGAAATATGAAAGAACCTTCAGCGTGTTTATATTCTGATACAGTTGTATCATATAATGGACATCTGTATCATTAATTATAATACTTTTTACCGAGAATGTTAAGAGTGAATTTAAATCAGGACGAGGCCAGGTATCAAATAATATGTGTGGAAGAAAGATATATTTCAATTATAGGCGGGTCCCGCACCAGGGACAGAAGGATATTTCCGTTGAGTATTCTTCGTTATGAGCCCACCACTTACCATTGATCATCTCAATATTTGTAATGGCCGGACCCCATAGAGCCCC
>JAUVCN010000042.1 GCA_030595715.1 Thermoplasmatales archaeon | reverse complement strand
CGATGAAGATGATCTCCCAATAAGAGATATGGAATAGGATCGATCCGATCCCTGCAGGGGCCTCCGGGCCCCTGTTTTTCTTTGTTTTTCCTGATTAATATAAAATTAGTATAGAAAAACAAAGTCCGCTCAATGAATTGTGTTATCGACGGTTTAATTTGAAACTGGAAACTTATTATTCGGAATTAAAATGGGGTGTCAAGGGGTCCTGAAGACCCCTTGTTTCTCTCCCATGGCCTCCTGATGTATCTACTCCTATCTATCGATCAAAGGTTCCGTCGATATCAACAAGATATCTGTTATCGTGTTATTGTCAGGGACCAATGGACTTCCAGTATCTGTCATAATGGTCCTTCTCCCCTTTTTCTTACGATCCTTCGCCCGGGGTCCGATATTTCTTCCATCGACCGGTCCAAGTTCCTCTTCGATGGTGTCGATCCCATCATCCTCCCCCCGGATAGATATGACCTCATCTGACTCCATTGCATCCCCCAACCTGCAGGATGAATCTATCCATACACTGAGTTTCAGATGTAGATCATCGGCATTGGATCGAACGATCGGATCTTCAGAAGATCTAAGCGATCTCAAGCGGTCCATCAATCCCATTTTCAACATTCCCTGTTGAAAACCCACCCTTTCCATCTCATCAAGAGCGTTCAATGTGCAGCCGACAAGATATGGGTCCGTGGACATGAGCTGATGGATCAGTTCCTCCAGTCCACCTTCCAGCGAGATCACCCATCCATGCCCTATCGCGATGGCATCTTTCAATGAGTATGTGATCCAGGCCCGAAGCTCATGGTCCGATCCGGAAAGCATCCTTACCATGTGGGTTGTGTTCCTTTCAGTGAGCAGTACACTTCCTGCCTGGAGGTCGATGAACTTGACAACCAGCCTGATCGCCTCACGTCTTGCATTCTCGTTTCCGCTCTCCAGTATCTCCGAGAACCTTTCGGGGAATCCGTATCTCAACATCTGATCAAGGTAGCGTTTTCCATTTAGTTCATCAAGCAGGATAAGTATTTCCGGAACGAGAGAAGGTGGAGCTTCATCGACCGCTTCGACCAGTGAACGGAGATCGCCATCCTCATGCATCATATTGATATCCTTGATGGTCAATGTTCTGCGGCCGAACAATAGACTCTGGAAATCCATGGTCATCTCCTGGAATCGAGGGTCTCGAACTATCCCTCAACTTATCCAAGTGTCAATTTCACTTTGATCTTTATTAAATGATTCGTACACTTCTGAAACGAAACGGTCGATCCTAGCATAGATCGGATCGGTCGCCATCATTCTATCGTTATCTCGAAATCATCATTTTCTTCGTCATCAGGGGATTTTTTCAATCTTTCCTGCAATGACCGTGTCGATCTTGAAGGAAGCTCGACCACCTCTTCTTCATCATCTTCGGACGATATTCTTCCATGTGATGTCAAGACGTTCTTCTTTTTCTTTGAGAATGCCCTTGCCTTCGGTCTAACATAGCTCTTATCACCGGAGTGATCCTCCAGTTTCTCTTCCTTCTTGTTGACCATTTTCTCCCTTCGGATCACGGTAACGTCCTTATCTCTCTTCTTGATAACATTTCCGATCCGGGAAGACCTGTCCTTCCATGTGGTCAGATCCAGGTAAAGGTTCTCTGCATAGGTCCTGACATATGGGTCGGAATCGCCCTTCCAACGAAGGAGCTTTTCGGAAAGACCACACCTGACCAGGTCATCATGATACCCTGCCTTCATCATCCCATCAAGTGCCAGGATCGAATAAGATACAAGTGACGGATCATCGGAGTCCAGGTGATCGACCATGGCAGGTATCCCACCCTCGATGGATATCAACGGGCCATGACCGTAGGAGATCGCTTCCGGAAGGCAATATGTGATCCAGCAACGCAGGTCATGGTCAGCTCCATGGAGCATTCTTACCATCTGTGTGGTGTTCCTCTCCGAAAGGAACTCTCTACCTTTTTCCCAGGCAACTAACTTCACGATCAGTTTGATAGCTTTCCTTCTTGTCGTCGGCCCATGTTCTTCCATGATCCTGGTGAACATACCTGGCAGTCCGGCTTCCATCATGGCCGGATAGAATCCCACACCTTCGATATCATCAAGGTAATCGAGAATGTAGGGTATGACGTTGGGAGGGGCGATCCCAAGAGCCAATACCAGCCCTCTAACATCCTTTGAACGATGCATCTTCTTGACGCCGTGGAGGGTCT
The DNA here is from genome assembly GCA_030595715.1 of Thermoplasmatales archaeon. GTDB lineage: Archaea > Thermoplasmatota > Penumbrarchaeia > Penumbrarchaeales > Penumbrarchaeaceae > Penumbrarchaeum. The sequence goes on along the minus strand of JAUVCN010000042.1, from coordinate 21,166 downwards.
TCGGACCCTTTCCGAGCAGGATATCGCTCAAACTTATGTTGATTCCCCCAGGGTTCTGGACAGGGACCTGTCCTCTTTCTTGCAATGTACAAGCCCGGCTATTGATTTATAAACTCTATTGTACGGTATTGTAACGATATCAGATAACAAAGGATTCATTCTCTACATTCCGATCTTTCAGGGAGAGGTCGGAAACATGCATTTTTGACCCGTTAAAAAGGTCAGCTGTCTTGATCTTCAGGACCTTTGAAGCAGTTATCCTTCCCACAGCATCGGCTTTCATGATGCCTGATCCCGAGGTTCCTGCCGCCCATGTAATGTTTTGCACAGACTCGATCACCGGGTTCTTGTCCGGCCAGTGATAGGAATAATGACCGGCCCATTTCATTTTGAGCTCCCAGTCCTTCAGGTCCGGGAAGTAATGTTCAATTACGGGGACGATACCCCTGTTGAAGTGTTCCTCGTCATGGTAAGGGCCTTCTATTGAATAGGGTTGGCCGAGGTCATCAGCAAGGCCCAGTATCATCATGTTACGATGCAGTATGGGTTTGACATAGGTTCCGCCCGCTGGAAGTATCAGTGCAGGGACCTTATCGAGATCGACATCGCCCGCGATCTGATAAGGGTCTTCGACCTTGATGCCAAAGAGCTGTCTCTTCTTTGGCAATGTTCCGGTGAAGATGCCATATCTCCCGAGAAGGTCCTGGCTCCATGCCCCCATGGTGAATATGAAATCCTTTGCTTTGATCTCCTTGCCGTCCCTGGTCGAGATGGACTTCAATCCGGCTTCATCCCAGGGGGAAAAGCTTGATGAGGCTCCTTTCAATATCAGTCCGTCTATCTCCGTGGAGTTCCGGATCACCCCCCCCAGTTCCAGGAACCTTCCGGCATAATGCTGTGCAAGCCCCATTCCAGATAGTGATCCGCAGAGGTGACCGAATATCCCGTATCCAACCTCTGGAAAAGGCCCCTTTCCTTCGGTGTTGATGTTCAGCAGAGATGAGATATCAGCGGGTCCAAGGATCTCCACTTCATCTATCTCATTATCGAGTGTTGAAACCGCTCTCTTCGATCCTTTCCATTGACGTTCGGAGAACATCCACAGGTAACCGATAGGATCCATCTGGACCTCGGAACCCAGTTCAAGGTAGTATTTTATCGAGGATGTTGCAAGTTTCTTGGATGCAACGGATGAGAAGATATTGCGATAGAGAGCAGCGGACCTGGAAGTGTTGCCTGCACCCGGTCGCTTCTCCTTTTCAACAAGGAGTACATTCCTATCCGGGTCCAATCTCTTCAGATGATAAGCTGTTGAAGCCCCCAACACTCCTGCACCAACGATGATCGTATCAAAGTCCATCCATTCACCCGGAACAAGATATTAACAGGCCGTTATAAGAAGCTCCCCTGAAAAATGTTACGTTCATGGAAAAGGTCATCGGTCGTCCATGTGTCAAGATAAGATCTTTGATCAAACCCTTGCCCGGTCCTGCTCATCATGTGATGGGGATCTCAGGTTGTTCCATGGATCCTGGCACCTCATTTTTTGGTTCGGTCGAGGCATCTGTCGGTCGATGTAATAGATCATCCTCATTGTTCAGTATACTGCCAATCTCTGATGAAACATCATCAAGGGATCCGGAGACAATACCTTCGATCTTGCGTTTCTTCAAGACGACAATGACCTCTTCATCCTCCTCTTTCCTGATCTCATTACCGTCATATCCCAAGATACTTCCATCCCGCGGTTCTATCCTCTGTTTTCTGCTCAGAGGTCTGAAGTAACCATCGTTCACACCGATCTCTTCCATATTATCGGGCAGGATCTCGAGTTCATCGTCTTCGAGGCAGAAGCTCTCCTCCTTCCAGTTGTAAAGGTCATCAAGGAGTAATTTGGAAAGTGATGCTATCTCGGTGTTACCTGACATATGATAATCTATCTTCTTGTCGACCCCGGTCTCAAGGATCTCTTCTTGATATCCCATTGAAGATAGTGTGCCAAGTGTATAGAGACAATAATAGACCGTCATGATATCATCTGATGTGACATGGGGCCCGATCATCTCGATGCCTCCAGCATCGATGAGAACCTCTGCAGCCCCTGTCGTGCAATACATGGATATGCAGTATGTAATGCAGCGTGTGAGATCCTCATCCTCTTCGTTCAACAGGTTAACCATCCCATCGATTATTCCATCGTTGGAAAGGACGATCTCACATCTTCCATGTGTGATCAATGATGAGATCAAGAACACTGCATTCTTCTTTTGAAGGAATGGTCCATGATGCATCAGTTCAGTGACCTTTGGAATGGCACCATACGAGATTATCCTGTCATACCAGCCTCTTTCGGAGAGGTCGGTCAGATATGCCAGCACCAACGGGATATGTTCCTGGTTCACCTTGTCAAGGATATCGATCAAACCGGCACAGTCACAGTGAAATGCCATCTCTTTGATCCCCGGTGGGCTCGTTCTCCACAAACCACTCTTGAAGACGCTACGGATCCTCATTCGAATTACCTTTCTTCCACCTATTGAATTAAAAATTGGACCAATGATATAAAATGACTTTGGTACAACGTACGTTCATGAGATGAGACCATATCGAAGGAAGGCACATCCATATCCTGTTCTGAAACAGTTTTCAGACCTCATCCCATTCAGGGATGGGAAGATCATTGAAATCATATCTTTTCAGGGACTCCATCATCCTTATGGCAAGTTTTAGGTTCGTGATGAGCGGTATGTCATTGTCCACCGCAGTTCTTCTGATAAGGTAATCATTCGAAAGTTCCTCTTCCTCATTGTTCTTCGGAATGTTGATGACCAGACCTATCTTTCCATCTTTGATGTATTCCAATGAGTTCGGATGGCCGCGCTCATTGGGCCATCTCAGTGTTTCGGTCTCGATCCCGTTCGTCCTCATGAAACGGGCAGTGCCGGAGGTCGCATACAATCGGTATCCTATCTCCTGCAGCTCTTTTACAACAGGCAACCATTCCATCTTCTTCACAAGAGGACCGGTGGATATCAGAGCTGTTTTTTTCTCCATTCTCATTCCCACCGCTCTCATGGCCGACAGGAAAGTGGAGTCCATCTCCTGCCCGATGCAGCCAACCTCGCCCGTAGATGCCATGGCAACACCCATTGTCGGGTCGGCCCCTTTCAGCCTGGAGAATGAGAACTGAGCCGCTTTGACGCCAACCCTGTCAAGATCGATGGAGGACCCCTCGACTTTCTCCACCTCTCCTCCCATCATTGCCTTTGTTGCGATCTCTATGAAATTCTTTCTCAGTACCTTTGAGGCAAAAGGGAAGGTCCTTGATGCTCTCAGATTGCATTCTATGACCCTCAGTCGGTTCTCCTTTGCCAGATACTGTATATTGAAGGGACCCGTGATCTTCAATGCCCTGGCTATCTCTCTTGATGCCTGTTTGATCCGTCTTATGGTCTCCACATAGAGTCTCTGTGGGGGGATGACAACCGTGGCATCTCCGGAATGGACACCTGCGTTTTCCACATGCTCTCCTATGGAGTATATCATGATCTCTCCATCCTTTGCCACAGCGTCAAACTCAATTTCCTTTGCATCCTCCAGGAATTTTGATACGACAACGGGGTTTGCAGGATCCACCTCGGTGGCCCGTGTGAGATATGATTCGAGTGTCTCCCGATCGAATACCACTGCCATGGCCGCTCCGGACAGGACATAGGACGGTCTTATCATCACCGGGTAACCCACCTTTTCTGCGAACCTTGCAGCTTCTTCAAGTTTTTTTGCTTCTATCCAATCCGGTTGATCTATTCCCAGATCGTCGAGTAGCGATGAGAATTTATTCCTGTCCTCCGCTCTATCTATGTCATCCGGTGAGGTCCCCAATATGCGGACCCCAGCTTCATGGAGTCTGGGTGCCAGATTGTTTGAGACCTGTCCTCCCATGGATACGATGACACCATCCGGGAATTCGAACTCGTAGATGTCCAGGACCCTTTCGTATGTAAGCTCCTCGAAATAGAGCCTGTCGCAGATATCATAATCGGTGGAGACCGTTTCCGGGTTGCAGTTGACCATTATGGTCTTCCACCCCTCATTCTTCGCAGTTTGTACCGCTGTCACACAGCACCAGTCGAACTCCACGGAGGATCCTATTCGATATGAACCGCTTCCAAGGACCATGACAGCTCCGGCTCTTGGTTCGATGTCATTTTCCTCTCCATTGTAGGTCATGTAGAGATAATTCGTCTCCGCGGGATATTCGGCAGCAAGGGTATCTATCTGTTTTATTACCGGCAGGACCTTCCAATCTTTCCTCATGGTCCTTATCTTACCCATGTGAATACCAGTGGCCTTTCCTATCTGGAAATCAGAGAAGCCCAGACGCTTCACATGGATCATGGTTTCCCTATCGATCCCGGCCCCCATCTCCCTGACCTTCAGTTCCCCTTCGATGATCCTCTTCAGACCATGAAGGAACCATCGGTCTATCTTTGTGAGTTCATGGATCCTCTCGATGGTCATACCTCTTTTAAGTGCCTCTCCAACGGCAAAGATCCTTCTGTGCGTCGGATCGTTCAATTCCCTTTCGATATCGTCGAATTCAAGCCGGTTAAGGACCAGACCGTGCATTCCGGTCCCTATCATCCTTAGGGCCTTCTGGAGGGCTTCCTCGAAGTTCCTGCCTATGGCCATGACCTCTCCCACTGATTTCATCTGGGAGCCGATCCTGACATCGATCCCTCTGAACCTCTCAAGGTCCCATCTTGGGACCTTCACCACTATGTAATCAAGAGCCGGCTCGAAGAATGCCACTGTCTTCCCCGTGACCTTGTTCGGAAGGTCCGCCAGGGACCTTCCAAGGGAAAGTCTGGCGGCAATATATGCAAGAGGATACCCTGTTGCCTTTGATGCAAGGGCCGAGGACCTTGAGAGTCTTGCATTCACCTCAATGACCCTGTAATCGCATGAGTTGGGTGAGAGGGCATACTGGATATTGCACTCTCCCACGACCTGCAGGTGTTTCACGGTCTTGATGGCAACCTCCCGCAAGAGATGGTATTCCCTGTCCGATAGGGTTTGTGATGGAGCTATAACAATGGATTCACCGGTATGGATCCCCATGGGGTCCAGGTTCTCCATGTTGCATACGGTGATGCAGTTGTCAAAGGAATCCCTAACCACCTCGTATTCAACTTCCTTCCATCCTTCCAGATATTCTTCCACAAGGACCTGAGGAGATAGGTTCAAAGCATTTTTCACCAGTGGTTCGAGCTCCTTTTCATCCCTGCACACACCACTGCCAAGTCCTCCCAATGCAAAGGCGGCCCGGACCATGACAGGGTAACCTATCTCGGATGCAGCTTCCTTTGCGGAATGCAGGTCCGATACAGCTTTCGCCCTGGCGGTCAAAACATCGATCTCATCCAGTTTCTTTATGAATCGTTCCCTGTCCTCGGTATCCTTTATTGGTTCCACCTGTGTTCCCAGGACCTCCACATTGAATTTCTTCAATACACCCCTATCATGGAGTTGAACACCGACATTGAGGGCGGTCTGACCTCCGAATCCCAGCAGCAGGCCGTCGGGCCTCTCCTTTTCGATGATCCGCTCCACGGTATCAGTATCTACAGGCAGGAGGTACAATTTGTCTGCCATTTCCTTGTTGGTCTGAACGGTTGCTATATTGGGGTTGATCAGGATGGTCTCGATCCCCTCTTCCTTCAATGCCTTCAATGCCTGTGATCCGGAATAATCGAACTCTCCCGCCTGTCCTATCTTCAAACCCCCGCTTCCAAGGACCATCACCTTACTCACCATTTCTCACCACCTCCAGAAATCTGTTGAAGAAGCCTTTCGGGTCCGTTGGCCCGGGATTCGCTTCAGGATGGAACTGCACGGCCATGAACGGAAGGTTCCCGTGTCTTATCCCCTCGATCGTGTTGTCATTGAGGTTCCGGTACCACACTTCCCATCCGTCCTTCAATGATGATCCATCCACAGCGAAACCGTGATTCTGACTGGTGATGACACAATGCTCGGTCCCTTCTTCCCTGCAAGGCTGGTTCTGTGATCTGTGACCGAAGGGGAGCTTGTATGTGGTTGCCCCCGATGCCAGTGCAATGATCTGTATCCCGAGACAGATGCCTCCAATGGGTGGTGGTGAAGGACTTTCCATAAGTTGTCTGATGTTCTTTATTGTCTCTTGACACATTTTTGGATCTCCGGGTCCGTTCGAGATCAGGATCCCATCATATTCCATGTCCTTCAGGGGATGATCATAAGGAACCCTGATCACGGTGCATTCCATGTCCAGCAGATGTTCTTCAATGGATCTCTTGCAACCACAATCCACAAGCAGGATCCTTGGTCCCTTTCCTTCCTTGATGGCCGGTTCGTGGATCGTTACCTCGGAGACCAGGTCCCTCTTGTTCGGATCCTCGATGTTCCTAGGTTCTTCTGATCCGTCCGGAATGATCCTTCCAAGCATGGTTCCTTTCTCTCTGAGTCGCTTTGTAAGCGCCCTTGTATCTATTCCCGAGATCCCGGAGATCCCATTTGCATGGAACCATTCCCCGATCGATGATATGGATTCCCAGTGTGAGTGATCATCGATCCTTGTGGAAAGGACCGCTCCTCTGACCTGAATACCGTCGGATTCAAACCTGGTCTCATCAGGTACCCCGTAACTACCGATCAGGGGGTATGTGAATGCCAGGATCTGCCCCCTGTATGATGGGTCCGTAAGTGATTCCACATAACCGACCATTCCGGTATTGAACACCACTTCACCATCACAGGCTTCCATCGAACCGAACAGGATCCCTTCATATCTGGTTCCGTCCTCAAGTTCAAGGAATCCTTTCCTGTCATTAGAGATATCGCTCACATTACACCCTCCAAGTAATAAGAAAATAAGGTCCCCCAAGTTCCATTTCTCCGGATCCGGGTTTCCAGCACACCATCTGGGAATTTTCCACATATCCCATTGGTTAAAAGGGTTTTCGGTGGGTAGGCGATAGTTGGCCCAAGACATCATAAAATAGAAGCTTGCTATTATCCTGATGGGGAGAAAATGGGATACGAAGAATTGTATGAAAGCAGCTGGAACCTTTACAAGATGGAATTGATGGTCGGTTCCATCGGGTCCATGTTGATGGGAGAACTGATCTCGGAATATCTTGACAGAGGATACTATTTGCTCAAACTGAACGGTGGGACCAATTATGCATCGGCCAGATTCGACAGAGGTGAAAAGGACAGGATAAGGTTGGAGATGAAGATGCATCCAACCAGTCTCGGTTCTCTTTTCGCCTTCGGCGGAATATGCCACATAACCATCTACAAAGGTGTCCAGAAGGACATTTCCGGATTCCTCGGAGGCCAGGTAAAGGAAGTGATGTCCTCGGTGGGAGATCCTGAACCCGGAGTATACATGGTCAATCAGGATGGGACCTCGTATTTTGTCGGGACCACGATATATCTCAACATGAAAGAACACATGGATCTGAATACTTTCAGGATCGATCCGAAAGGGATCATAAGCAAGCTAGATGATGTTTTAGATGAGATCTCTACGATGGACCGTTCTCTGGAGGTGGGACAATGAGCGATTTCTCTGTGTTTCGGATGACCAAGGGAACAGATGAGATACTCTTCGGAGAGATCGTCAGGATGATGGTCCGTGAAGGATATCCCATGATATCCATGAGCTCCAGCGAGGATGTACACAATGCAAGGTTCCTGATGCCAGGTACGGACCTTTTTTCATTGGAGATATCGATGAAGAGGTACACATCCGGATTCGTATTGTCCAAGATCACCGAGGTACCGATCAGGATCGATCTCAAGGGAATGGCTATCATAAAGGGGGCCACCTTCAATCATCTGATGGAGATGTACAAGACGAATGTTGCGAACATCACCAAGTTCCCGTTCCTGGGAGATATCAAGGTCCACCACGATTACAACAGGATCCATGTTTGGGCCGCGATCGTTGGCAGGGCTTCGAAATATTTCATTTCCAAGGACCGGGTGGATACTGAATATCTGTCCGATGATCTGAGGAAATCCTTTGGCGAGATGCTCAATGCATTATCCCGATTCGTCGGTCCGAATGGCAAAGCACAGTTCGTTGATGAGACCATGGACATCGGAGAGAAACTGGACAAGATAGAGGCCGAGCTGATAGAGAAGATAGAGGACCCGAACACGATGACGGTCCAGTGTCCGGACTGCAACGAGAGGTTCGATGTTGTTTCCGGTCTACCGATAGTGTGTCCCTCTTGCGGACTGAAAGGAGATCTGGGTTGAACCTCACTCAATTGAATCGTGGATGACCTGGACCTTCCAGTCATCTCCAACCCATACTCCGAGTATGCGCGCAGGGAAGTTCCAGCTCTTGATGATATCGATGCCCTTCATCACATGTTCGTCCTGCATCTCCCTTGGACCTGGATTTCCTGCACAGTTGTAATGACCGACAAGAACGATGATCCTTGAGCCGTGTCCGTTCACTGATATGTCCACTCTGTTGTTGATGGAGTCAACGAGAGGGCCTTCCCCCTTTGCCAGGATCCCGTTGGGACCTGGCTCCGTGATGGTGTCGACATGATCGACACCGAACGTTACCCTCATCCAGTCATTGAGTGGGAGCTGTGTTCTTCCGTCCATGCAGTTTATTACTGTTCCGAAGGTCCCTTCCGCCATCTTGATGCCTCGGAGGGTTGATAGAGGTGGTCCTATTCAATCGTTTTCAAGGATCTTTTGGTATGTCATTCTTCGGAATACACTAGCTCTCTGAGCTTCAGGGTATTGACAGGTCCTTTTATTGTGAAATTGTATTCTAAAGGACAGTTGATACACTGCCCCGATATCTCAGCATTCTGCTTGACATGGTTCTCATGGTATTCGTAGACCTTCAATCCTTCCTCTGCGCCGCACAGGGGGCATGTCATCTTCAATTTCAGCTGCATAAGGTCCCTCCTTTGTATGTTTCCATAAGGTGTTACTTCGATATTATCCTTTCAGAGATAATGTATGGATCACCGGTGCACTTCATACGCATATGTAACTTTGCAGATGGAGTTGTATCTTTTCATTATTATTCGGGGTTGTAAAAAGGTACGGCTACATATTGTGTAGACGTACCAATGTACGTCCACATATCAACAAAATATTTATCTGTTGTAGATGTATAATATGGTATGAGTTACACCGAGAAGAAAAAGAAAGGTGACTCGAAATATTTCTACAGAGTTCGGTCTTACCGGGAAAATAACAATGTGAAGAAAAAGAGAAAATATCTTGGAAAGGACCTGAACGAACAGGAATTGAAAGCCTCCGAGATCGAGGCCGACAGGGAACTGGATATTCTTGGAAATTTGCTATCGAATGAAGAGATCGATAAACTGGACCTGTTGAAAAGAAATTTCATGAAAAATTCAGAAAAGAACTTTCAGAACAGATATGAGACCTTTATCTCACGCTTCACGCATGATTCAACAGCAATTGAAGGTAATACGCTCACACTTCAGGAAACTGCAGGCTTGCTCTTTGAAAGATTATCTCCATCATCAAAGAACCTGAGAGAGATCAATGAGGTTCTGAATCACAGAGATGCATTTGATCTCATTCTGTCATTTGAAGAAGATGTTTCCAGAAAGCTGGTATTGAACTTGCATGAGCTGGTGATGAAAGACATACTCCCGGATGACATTTCCGACCAGATCGGAAAATACAGGTCTGTTCAAGTCTACATCAGGGGAGTGGAATGGATGCCACCGGCACCTGGGGATATACCAGGTGATATGAGGAACCTGTTCTCCTGGTACACCAGGAACAGAAAGAAATTGCACCCACTTGTTCTTGCTTCATATTTTCATATGGGATTTGAGGCCATTCATCCATTTGTCGATGGAAATGGCAGGGTGGGAAGACTACTTCTGAATTTTATTCTCCACAAGAATGAATATCCCATGGTAAATATCCCGAACAGAAGGAAGATGGATTACTATGAATGCCTTGAAAAGGGCCAGGTTGATGGGGATCTCAGACCATTCATCAAATTCATATATGATCTGATGATGGATTCGGAACTTCAATTCTGAGATCCTCATTTCCATCTGTCGTATTTTCGATCCTTCCTGTATCCCAACTTTGACAGATCTAATATGATCTGAGCCTCTCAATGTTGGGAGAAGCCTCACTTTGTCACTCATCTCTATTTATACATCAAAGTTAGGCTGTACTTTTATGTCAAAGTTAGGCTGTATCGGTCCAACCATGGAATTATGACGAATTTGTATATGATAACATATGCAGTAATATCTGCCAGTATCCCGCCGATGATCAGGATCCACGGGTTCAAATTATTCATATCACAGATATAGATGAGAAAAATAAGAAATGCAAGAATGATAAGGTTCCCGTAGATCAGGGTCTTTATGTAGAACTCGATAGGCTCCTCCAATCTCATCTTTCACTCCATTTCCATATATGTTCAGGATCATATAAATCCGATCACTATCGACACAACGATGGTCTCGAATAGAATGTACTGATGATATATACTGCTTCAAGAGTATTATTTCCTGATGATCCAAGAACATCAAATGATCTTGTGTTCCCATCAGAATTAAGTAGCTGCTAATGATATACTTGATCGTGGGAAGAATTGGACAGATCCTGATACTTTTCATTTTAAGTTGCCTCATAGTTTCAACTAATGTCTGGACCGGGTTTCTTGATCTGGACCGGACATTGGCAATTGAAGAAGAAGAGGACCATGGATCGAGGAGGATAGATCCAGACACCGTAAGAGGATTACTGTCATCTCCATGGCCAATGTATGGTAAGGATCTGAAACATACTTCAAGAAGCGATATTGATACAAGTCATCAAAATGGAACACTTCGTTGGACCTTTCCGACAAATGGACCTATATATTCCTCACCCACAATTGACAGCGATGGAACGATCTATTTCGGTAATTTCGATAAAAAAATGTTCGTTATCTATCCTAACGGAACACTCAAATGGTCATACGATATGCCTGAGAATGTACAGTCGTCGGCTACTATTGGAGATGATGGGACCATTTACATCGGGTGTAGGGACAATAAGTTATATGCCTTCCATCCAAATGGAACCATGAAAGCGAATTTCTCTACCGGTGGAGCCATTATCTCCGCTGTGGCCCTACTAGAGAACGATACGATGTATTTTGGGTCAATGGATGGTAGATTATACGCGATAGATACCAACATGTCCCTCAAGTGGTCACATTTGACAGGAAACGGCATCTATTCATCTCCTGCTGTCGCGGATAATGGAGATATCTATGTTGGTTCGACGGATGGATATCTTTATTCAATATCTCCCAGCGGGACGAGGAATTGGAGGTTTCGAACGGGACATAGAATTCTTTCATCACCTGCTATTGATGAAAATGGAGACATATATTTCGGGTCTGAAGACAGCTGGATATATTCACTCTATCCGAATGGTTCTCTCAAATGGAAATGGATAACAAGCTATATGATAACATCTTCACCTGCTATTGGATTGGGCGGGATGATCTATATCGGATCCTATGACAAGTATTTTCTTGCAATAAACTCAACGACCGGGATCCGAGAATGGAGCTACCGTACGTCGAACTGGATATATGGCGATCCAACAGTTGGAGGTGACGGATCGATCTATTTCGGATCAAGCGATCATTATTTCTATTCACTGAATAGAGACGGGAAATTGAATTGGAGATACCAAACCGGAGGTAATGTCAATACAGAACCCACAATTGATTCCCAGGGGTCGGTTTACGTTGGTTCTTATGACGGGAAAATATACTCATTCGGTTTGAATGACCCGCCTGTAATAGACCACATCTCCAAAGGGAGTCCGACAACCGGTGAACTTTACAATTTTTCAATTGGTGTATCGGATGATGTTGGAGTTGCGAATTCCTACGTCGAGGTCCGTTATGGGCCGGATGAAACCGAAGTAATGGAGTTGGATCGGAACGGGGACCAATGGTCGAAGGAGATCATGGTCCCACATGATTCAACTGTTTTGAAGGTAAGGTTCATGGCAGTTGACAGAGGGAGGGTCTGGGGGTATTATCCCTCCAAAAATGGTTTGCTTTCCCTGGATGTCATTGATACCATACCCCCTTCTATCGTGAGAATTGAAACACCCTTCACCGCACTTATCGGTGAGGATTTCTATGTGGAGGCATGGATGTACGATAATATCGGGATCGGGAGTGTTTCGATCACTTGGGATCATGGTAAGAATGGAGAGGTCAACGAGTCAATGGACCTCAAAGATCCCAATTATTCTTTTCATTTCCTGTCATTGGGCCTCTCTTTTGAGGATTTGTTCTTTCAATTCTTTGTTTTGGATACTTTTGGAAATATAAACAGAAGCGAGCAAAAAGTGGTGAAGGTCATAGATGATCAAAAGCCTGTGATCTTAAAGGATATGTCACCCAAGATCGCTCATGCAGGTGAACAATATGATCTTGAAGTAGAGGTTTCGGACAACCATGCAGTTCTGGGTGTCTGGGTTGAATACTGGTATCCGAACAGTGGGAGAGAAAATATATCTTTGATGGGTGAGGGGCAGTATCGATTGAGCATCAACATTCCAATATCCAATAAAGATACCCTTTTCTACGTATTTCATGCATCAGATCTATTTGGAAATTGGGTGCACAGTAATATTCAAGAGATCAGGATCAAAGATGATCAACCCCCTGTTCTGATCGAGGATAGGAGTCATGAATTCGGTACTACAGGGGATAATTTCGAACTGATCATCATCATCACCGATAACTTCGAGATAAGAGAAGCAGCTGTAGATTGGACGCATGGCACCACCTCATTGGTAGCCCAGAAGTTATCCAAGATCGACGGGGATATGTGGACGGCCATTCTTCCATTGGAGAATTTGACGGACAGCCTTACCTATTCGATCGATATCTCTGATACTTCCAACAACATCCTGTTGATCCCTTCAAAAAGGATACCGGTTATCGATAATGATCCACCCGATGTGACCGATCTGTCAAGTTCAAATGGAACCACCGGTGATAATTACACGATCCATTTCCATGTTGAAGATAATATTAAGATTCACAGAGTAGCTCTGGATTGGAAACACGGGTCCCTGGAAGGTAAGAACATCACTTTATCCGGGGGTTTTGAACGTGGTATTGAAATAATTCTCGATAATGATATCGAAGATCTGGAATATCGTGTAACAACGACCGATAATAACTCCAACACTTTGATCACCCGATGGTTCCAAAAACCGATCATAGATAACGATCCACCCACGATCGTAGAATGTAAAACAACAGTTAGGACGGAAGATTCGATCATTAACGTTAAGGTCAGATCGGTTGATAACATCGATGTTGCAGACGTTCAGATCTTCTTCAAATATGGAGGAAGAGGATATCTGAACAGAACAATGGAGAAGACAGATAATAGTTACTATTCGTATGATGTTGAGATCGACGGATCGGATTCACAATTCTATTACTACATTGTATCTCGGGATACTTCGAACAATACCATTACCGGAGAAGTGAATGAGATACAATTCAATGATGGCAATCATTTGCTTTTTATTATTATCATCGTGGTGATATCTATTATCTTCTTTTCAGGAGTTGTTGCCTTCATGATCATTAATAAGCGATTGTTTTCGAGGGACGATAATGGCCTGAACGGAGACCAGGATACGACATCTGCGGATAATTCGAAATTCTATGAGCAGTATCATCAATGAGATCGGTGCCGATACAGTTCATTTTATTCTATAGGTGAGGATCCATATATCTTTGAAGCAAGGTCCGATCCATTGAGATATTCAATACCACTTTCTTCCATTATTTCCATGGCTTTCTTTGTGAAGCCGCCTTTCGAGACGATGAGGTATTCCTTCTTCATCCTTTGGAGCTCCTTCACCATCAAGGATCTCTGAAGCAGGATCTCCACTGTTTCCGGACCTGTTCTCTCTTTCTTCCATTTGATCTCCGAGAACAGTGCCCTGTTCTTCTTTCTGTCATATGCCACACAATCTATCTCATCCCCTCTGAACCACCATCTCCCTGCTTTCTCGTAATCTAGGTCCTTCACTGCATATCTTGCAACAAGGTCCTCCACGAAAGTGGATATGTGATGGCTTTTTTCCTCGATCCATTTCTGATACGGACCATCCGGTTCATTGAGTTCGATGGAACCCATCTCGGGCATCACGAACCTGAAATGGAATCTGAACAGATTATCCTTCATCCGGTATCTTGTCATCTTTGACATCGGCCTGTTGTCGGTAACTGGATGCTCTTTCTCCACGATCCCGAGTCTCTCCAGAACTCCGAGATACTTCGGCATATCCTTTGCCGGTATGAAGGAGGCGTTCCCGATCTCGGTCATCTTTGTTCTTCCTCCGGCCAGGGCCTCAAGGATCGTTGAATATGTGTCTGGCTCTCTGAGTTCATCCCTCAGAAGCAAATAGGCTTCCCGGTAGAGATATCCATCCGGTGAGAAGAATGACCTCTTCAATGTCTTTTCAATGGATCCCATCTCATGGAATTCGATCAGATAACGTGGTATCCTTCCAATTATCGAATCGATCTCCAGAAGTTCTTCCGGTGATCTACCCGGAAGGAACCTTCCAATTTCCCCTGGAGGGATGGGTCCCAGTCGTATCTGACCCGTTCTTCTTCCAAATAATGGACTTGTCCCTGAAAGAACCTTTTCCTCCATCATGGAGATGGATGATCCGCAGAGGATCAATGTGATATTCGTATCTGCCAGTATCTCGTCGATAATGATCTGGAATTCCGACAGTACATCTTCATCTTTGAGAAGTATGTAAGGGAATTCATCGATAGCAATTATTCCATCCTTGAATCCTGATCTCAAGAGATCCTTGAAAGTACCGATGTAATCGGAGTTGGCAAATTTTGGTATATGAAGGGCTTCCGAGATCCTTGAGTTGAGCTTTTCAATGTTCTTCTCTCTTACACCAGTGGAACAGAGATAGTATATGCCTCCGTTACGGCGGATCAATTCTTTTATCAGGGATGTCTTTCCGATCCTTCTCTTTCCATATACCGGGATCAATTTTGGCCCTTTTCTCTCCATCATCTGTTCGAGGGACCTCATTTCCTCATCACGGTTGTAAAATTTACGGACGAACATGATAATCTTTTATATCCGTAAAAGTATTTCTTTTTTTCCACTCCACATCATCGGGGACCTTCTGTTGATGAGATTCTTCCTTGAATATTGTAAATCCAGCTTTCATGTACATCGGGATCGATCCCTCATGGTCCCATTCACATGTATGGAGCCATACCCTCTGTGTGTTCTCTCTCCATGCAAGTCCCAGACCTCTGTTCAGAAGGAACGATCCGAGACCCTTGCCGTGGAACCTTTGTAACAATCCCATATAGACGATCTCGACATTTGCTGGGTCCTTCCTGTTTATCTCGAAGTAACCTGCGATCTCTCCATCCACTTTGAAGATGTTTATTTCAGAATCGTCACTTTCAATGATATTAAGGAGGTCGTTCTCTTCCATGATGATACGGTCTATCCAGTTGTATCGCTCTCCAACGGATTTGTACAATTTTCTGTAATCCTCCACCGTAAGGTCCTTCACTCTTTCGAGAGAGGTTCCCTCGATCGGAGGTTCAAGGTCCTGTTCAGGGCGCTTTTTCATTTCCATATATGTTGTGAGGACCGGGACTACTTTCATATCAGACCCTGATCATCTATCCACATTATATAGTTGGAGCAATTTTGCAAACTCTTATTCATGTTTAAGACACTAAACATTAATATAACAGCCGATACTATTCCATATTAATGGAAAGATCCACATGGAATTGAAAAGCGAGAGAATGGGTAGACTGATGAACATAGAGGGAGGGCAAGCTTATCTTCCAGGTCCTTTTTCGCCTGAAAAAGGTCCCATTATAGATTGGGAACTGTCTACGCTCCTTTCCGAGGCGGACCTCTCTCTTGGACGCCTGGATGGTCTATCCGATCTTCTTCCATATCCCGATCTATTTGTGATGATGTATATCAAGAAAGAAGCCGTCTGGTCGAGTCAGATCGAAGGGACCCAGGCCTCCTTGATGGATGTCCTGGAATTCGAAGCGGAGGCCTTGAGACCCGATGCTCCAAGGGATGTCAAAGAGGTTGTGAACTACATCAAGGCCCTTCACCGGGGAATAGAGCTAATAGAAGAGAGTCATCCATTCGATCTTGATCTCATCAGGGAGCTTCATTCCATTTTAATGAAAGATACCAGGGGGGGTACTCTCTCTCCCGGCAAGTTCAGGAATGTCCAGAACTGGGTTGGACCTCCCGGATGCGGATTGAAGGATGCAATATTCGTCCCTCCTCCTCCTATGGAGATGAACGAGGCCCTGAAGGACCTTGAAGGGTCCATGATGGGTGAGAAGGTCCTTCCACCTCTTGTCAAAGCTGCAATGATCCATGTCCGGTTCGAATCCATTCATCCTTTCATTGACGGAAATGGGAGAATGGGGAGGCTCCTCATCATACTCTCTCTCTTCAAGGACGGACATCTGAGGTCCCCCCTTCTCTATATATCCCATTATCTGAAGCAGATGAGGTCAACATACTACGAGAAACTTCAGAATGTCAGGATCAATGGGGACCTTGAGGGATGGTTGAAGTTCTTTTTTGTGGGGATCTCCCAGGTATCGGAGGAAGCATCGGAAAGGGCAAGGAGGATCCTGAGATTATCGAAGGAAATGAAGGAGAAGGTCCAGAGGGACCTTGGAAAGAACGGGCGTAGAGGGTCCATTCTCCTTGATTCCATGCTTATGAGGCCTGTTCTTGGTATCAAGGAGATAGCGGAGATAACAGAGCTATCATATCAGAATGCCAATAAACTTGCCTCGCAGCTTGAGCGCATTGGAATCTTGAAGGAAGTTACCGGTCAAAAGAGGAACAGGGTCTTCGAGTTCAAGGAATACCTTGACCTTCTTAATGAATAATCATATTCATGTTTAAGATCCTAAACATTAATAAGGATCGGGGGCCAGGTCCTTATTCACGTTTCCGTTATCAAACCCAGGTAAAGGATCATATCTCAGTTTGAAGAAGTATTATCATCGGAACTCTTTTAAAAATTCTTTCCGACTTCAGGTAGAAAGAGGAAAAAAAGACTCCAAGTGGAAAATAGAATAAAACTAATGTTTTCATCATTTTTAGAAATATTTCAAATATTAGTGTGAATATCATCAATGGTAAATATTTTCCTATTAGTGCAAAATTTAGCAGAAAACGGAAAAGGAAATTGACAACGATCATCATATCTCGTCAATCAGCCGGATCTGATCTAACAAAGAATACACCCCTGGAGAGTAATAAGGATTTCCTTTTCCGGGGGGTTGTCGGAATCATCTGTCCTTATTGTACCCGAATCGGATATCATTCTTCAACAATATCTCTTTTCTTTGATTTGGCCAAATAAAATATTAGGATGAAAATAAGAATAATCGGGATTATTAAAAGAAATATTACCCAAGGTATAGATTTATCATTGTTGGGTTTCTCATCAACATCCCCATTTATTATTTTGAGAACGTTTATTTCGATGACCTTCTCTGCAGAATTTCCTTGGGTATCAGTGACAACAAGTTTGATCTGATAACCTCCTTCTTTCAAAGACAATAACACATTTCCCCCTTCTCCAATGAGCTCCCCTGAATCGAGGTACCATTT
The DNA here is from genome assembly GCA_030595715.1 of Thermoplasmatales archaeon. Classification (GTDB taxonomy): domain Archaea; phylum Thermoplasmatota; class Penumbrarchaeia; order Penumbrarchaeales; family Penumbrarchaeaceae; genus Penumbrarchaeum. The sequence continues at coordinate 3,389 of JAUVCN010000042.1, read as the reverse complement.
GAATGAGAGTTGGTCACCATATTCAATGTCAGGGTCATAGGCGGATCCATTCAACCATTGATTTTCTCCCTCGTAGTAAACAACTTGAGTGATAATTTCTAATTGAGATGGTGCATCTTCCACAGGAAGAATGGTGATCGTGATGTTTTCACCAATTTCAAATTCACCATCAGTAACAGTTATAGTATGAATTTCGGTTCCTGACCAATTTTCTTTGGTAGTTATGATTATCTGATCTCCATTGATAATTATTGAAATATTCTTTGATACGATTGAGTTGAGGCTCAATTGGTCACCATTGGGATCCTGGAATATCGTGTCCAGATCAATATCGATTACCTCATCTTCATTTCCCACATACTCTCTGGATCCTTCAATCATGATTGGAGCTATATTTTTCCATTCAATGATAAATGTGAGATTCATTTCAGCGAATCCTCCACATCCATCTGACACATTGATTAATATCCAGTGATTTCCAGCATCCTTGATTTCAGGAGTTCCATAAATCTCACCTGTGGAGGCATTCAACTCAATAAATGATAAGTCAGTTATGATGGCCCAGGTCAATAAATCATTACTCAAATCCATATCAACTGCTTCAAGTTTGAATGAATAGTATTCCTGTATCGTAGCATTGGTTAAAACATCGGTGAGAATAATCGGTTCGTCATTAATGTTCACGACTTGGAAGGTATAGTTCAGCCAGTCCATGCCTCCTTTACCATCGGAAACGCTAATATTGTTCCAGTAATATCCTACATTCGAGTTTTGAGGCAATCCTGAAATCCGCAAAATATCAGGATCGAATGCTAAGAAAGAGGAGTTTGACTCGTACGACCATGTCAGTGTATCCGAGGTAGGATCATCATCACGAGCTTCTATGTATTCCTCATAGAATTCGTCTTCCATCAGATTTTTAGAAGGCACAGTTATAATCAAAGGTCCATCATTGGTGTTGTTTACAACAAGTGTGAAGTTCGAAAAATCAAAGCTACCTCTACCATCCTGGCCCGAAATGTTGATCCAATACGATCCAACATCCTTGTTTTCCGGGATCCCATGAATAGATTTCTCTTCTTTATTTATCTGGATCCAGGACCCATTTGTTACCATGGAGAAATGAGGTCGAATATCAGTGGGATTTCCATCACTGAATTCATAATTCAAATTGAATTCCTCATCCTCATTGGCATAGAAAATGCCTTCAGTTATTATCTCAAGGTCTTGATTGTCCTCCCATTTGAGGAACGGATAAGTTGTATTGTCGATGATACTCCAGATGGATCCGAAATCCCATCCTGCAACTGAAAAGGTGCTTTTTAGGACCATTTCATCTGTAGTTTTACCTACACCTTCATCACTTAATGTCCATCTGGATGTTTCAGTGTCCCAGAAACATCCTTCTATTTCAGATTCATCAGAGGTTGAAATGAATCCACCTCCAAGATTGCCGGAGGTCACTTCTCCAATAGAGTAAGAATTTGTTATGTTTGAAAGCGAGACCTCTCCAATGAAACCACCCACATCATCTTCTCCTTCAACAGAACCCGTAGAATATGAATTGCTAACGTGACCTTCCAATAATTTACCAATTAATCCCCCGACATCGTTCATTCCTGATACATCACTATTTGAGGAGCAATTACGAATCTCAGCATATGATTGAGAATGGATTGTTTGGCCAATAAGGCCCCCAGTATAATTTATCCCCCTCACATTCCCATTGGAAAATGAATTCTCTACGAGACCCCGATGTGTCCCTATTAATCCTCCAACTTCGTTTTCTCCATTAATATCACAATATGAATAACAATTGGAAATGATTCCTCCATTACTAACGGTACCACAAATCCCTCCAACATCTTCCCATCCAGTAATGTTTCCGAAAGAAAAAGAATGGTTAATAGTTCCATAATTCGTTCCTGTTATTCCACCTGTGTGGAATTGGCCGGATAAATTACCAGAGTAAACGCAATAATCAATATCCCCACGATTCAATCCGACCAAACCTCCTATACCACTATTTGTTTCGAATCCATCCAGACAGCCGTAAGAACTGCATCTTGATAATTTTGATTCATCAACATATCCCACCAATCCACCAGTTTTACTTTCCCACATATGGGGAATTGTATATGATTGGCAATCTTGTATCGATGTAAATAGGGCATATCCTATCAAACCGCCACCATATCTCTTACCTATTATGTTATTTTTCATTCCATTAATCGAACAGTTTGAAATCTTACTGTCCTCAACATATCCAGCCAATCCACCAACATTTATGAATCCCTCAATATTAAAATTGATCAACTCAAGATCATGTATATTGGATCCTTTCACATCATAAAATAGTCCGGTATTTATCTGATATGTATTATTAAAATATAGATTCGAAATTGAAAATCCATTCCCATGAAATTCTGTTGAATTCAAAATTGGAACACAGAAACCTACTTCGTCAAATAGATCCAGGTCCGATGTCAGTTTGTAGTTGTATCCCCCCAACTCAGAAAAAGGAAGTATGTTTTTAAAATCGGAAATTGTTCCGACCTCATAATAATCAGTTCCTGGAATCTTTGTAAGATAATCATCAATAGTTATCTCCAAATCGTTATCGATCCAATCCTGGAACTCTGGATTGTACATCCCATTCTTTCCAGCTAGCATATTCCCATTGATTTCTGTTTGATCAATACAATAATATGAATTAACAACCTTGCCCAACATATTATTAAACAAGCCACCTACTACTCCACCTACATTCCCACCGCCTGAGAAACTTCCAATAACTGAACAATTTTCAATTATTCCTTCACTCACTGCAGCAATTCCAGCAACACTATCGCTTCCTTGTATGTGACAATTAACAAGATGAATATTCAGAACTTTTCCTTCAATAAAAGAAAACAATCCAACAAAGCGATTCATTTGGCGATAAATATAGAGATCAGATATAATATGGCCATTGCCATCAATTTTGCCTTCAAATGGCCGATATATGGCTGGCCAATCGTCATACTCTCCAATTGGTTCAAATCCATCCCCTTCATTCCAAGAAATTGTTTCTGAAGCATCAATATCGTTGATTACCAGATAATTTGCAGAAAGATTGTCGTTTATTTTTTGAAGTTGCGAGATGTTGGAAATCAGAAAAGGATTTTCAATCGAACCATTACCTCCTTCAAATGAGATCGCAGATAAATCGAAATTTGAAAACCGATTACTCGGATCAGATTTACCGGGCATATGGCTATTTGTTCCAATTATTATTGTTCCAACAATTAAAAAAAGAATTAGTTTTGTAAAATTGACGGCCATAATCTCATCTCCTCTATCCACTTCAAAGCATTTCTTATCTTCAATAAATAGGTTGCTTTTCTTTA
>JAUVCN010000072.1 GCA_030595715.1 Thermoplasmatales archaeon | reverse complement strand
TTCCATGTCGATTATCACATGAGGACTTAAGGCATGTAATTTTTCCTGCACCTGATTGAAAACACTTTCATCAATGATCTTTTCTGTCTCTGACCTGTAGATAACATCTTCCCATTTCAGATATCCACAATATATCGGATTTGATAATATTCTCTGAACTGTTTTTGGATCCCACTGTTTATTCCCTTTCTTTGTTGGAACTCCCTCTTTTTCCAAATATCGACATATCGACCTCAATGTGTTCTGCTGCAAATATAGATGGAACATGGTCCTAGCAATATCTGATTCCATCTCATTGACTATCAAACCATTCTCTGTAAAATCAAAACCATATGGTGCATTGAAGCCCAGGATGCCTTTTCCTTCCTTTGCTTTCTGGAGCATTCCAATATACACTCTTTCTCCGATCTGTTCCGATTCCAATTGGGCTATTCTCTGAATGATATCCATTACGAACCTTCCCATCGCTGTTGTTGTATCGAATGATTCTTGCATGGATGTGAATTCTTTTTCGTTTTCCTTCAACATCTCCATCATCATTGTGAAGTTCTTGGAATTTCTGTGGATCCTGTCCATTTTTAAAACAACAAGTATGTCCCATTCGTCCTTTTCAGACATCATCGTTCTATATGCCGGTCGATCATCTTTCCTGCCGGAGTATCCGTCATCTACATAGACCTTGGAAACTTTCCATCCCTTTGCCATACAGTATGCTTTCAATCTATCTCTCTGGGCTGATAATGAGAATCCCTCTTTGGCCTGATCCTCTGTAGATACTCTACAATACAATGCTGCTCTGTTATCGATCTCTTCCTCCATTCATATTCCTCCCCTTATCGGCACAAGGACCAATTTTCCATTTTCGAGGTCTACCCTGAAACAATCTTCAATATCCATTCCCATAATATTACAGAGTGATTTTGATAGAAGAACTCCCCTTCCGTTGCCTATCTTTCTTATCATTGTCCTTTCCAGAGAATGTGTCATGAGTCACCATAAGTAATAACTTTGTTATAACATTTATGTAAGTCTTAAACAAATGGGAAATATTCGCATAATGGCAATATATAAAGAAAGTATCACCATTGAGGGATATTTTCAAGGACGATTAATTTCAATATATTTTAATTTCTAAGAGAAAAATAAAAAAGTGGAGAGAGGGAGATTCGAACTCCCATGGAGCCGATCTGCAGTCGACCGCATAGCCACTCTGCCATCTCTCCATGGCCTGAATATTCTGGTATCAAGATTAGCATTATATAATTTTCCTGTGAGACTAATAATCAAGTATACCGGCTTTCATTATATCTCTCATAAGGGATGTGGCGTAAGTGCCTTTGAACAGTGAGAACTTCAACTCTACCATTGAACCATTGTCCTTCTGGTCAAGAACCCTCCATTTGAGATCGAATACCGGGGACAATAGCTCTCTTCTAACGCCTTTTGAAGAAAGACCAGCCATTTCGAAAATATTGAAATCTTCAGGATATATTCCATCGATCAAAGCAATGGATCTTTCAATTTCCCCCATTTCACCGGAGGCGTATTTTTCTTCATACCCCATCAACATACCGGATACGAAACCCAATCCATTGGATACCAGTTCATTGACCTCATCATGATTCGATCCGGTCACTTCAATGTATCGATAATGATCCGGAAGATTTTTCTTGTTCAAGGGAAGGATCATATCTCCAATGATCGGTTGGTTCAATGGTATTCCTCTTCTGATCCTTTCAGACAGAACCTTGTTGAAAATATATGATTGATATGCATGGACGAACATCATGGACAGATTTTCAGGTAATGTACCCAATGCTCCAATCCAGTCGTCGGGATTCCTGGAGAGATATTGTATCATCGACCTTTCAAACGAAAGGGTCTTCGGATAATAGGTCAAGGCATCTTTGAAATCCATTTCTTTCTGCAATCTTGATCTGCATTCAAAGGATTCCTTGGGTTCGTTCGGAAGTGGATTCGCAACGTATATCATTACAGCTTCTTCGAACTTTCTTTTCAGTATGCTCTTACCTATCAAATGGGTGATCGGTCTTATCGCACCAAACCTTTGTACACCGAAGTAATTGGGAAAACCACCCCCCGCTATGATCTGATCCATAACTCCCTGCGCTCTTTTCTTTGTTTCTTCCATGACCATATCTATGTTACGGATCCTGATATTGAATTCATTGCCAAATAGATCACCGATATTAAGTTCCCTATTGGATCGGTATATGTTCTCGATCTTCACATCCTTGAGCGATATCCTCGAAACGTCTTCCGAGGGGCACCTGAAAGACATCAATTGGGAAGTGACAGCACGTTTGTCCTTTGTACCAGCAAAACCTATTCTCTTCTTGGATATACCCAATATTCTGGACAGAACCTTTATTAGCCTGTTCGTCTCCCAATTCTCCACTGTTACAGTGGCGATAGCATGTTCTCCATCAGGCGTCTCTTTAGGTCTGTACGATATCTCATTAACTATGAAATCTTCTGCTGTGGATTTTAAAACACCTCCGATCGGAGGTAGATCGGAAAAATATATTTCCATTCCAATATCAACCTCTTCCTTGGGCGGCAGAGGTCGTTCGACCATCGTATCAGCTCTGTTTATTGAACTGGGAAAGCATTTCTTTGTAATTGTTGGATAGGGCCTTGCATGCCTTTTTCAAAGCATTCTGTGGTTTTCCCGAGGACACTTTGAAGTAGAATGGTGGAATGTCAAGCTTCGGATGTCTCACGTTATAATTGGCATATGCCACTGCCGGGTCCGATAGAAGCTGATTCTTCAATGGTATCAGAAGGGTTTCTCCTTCATCAAGGATCTTAAGTTCCATGGAATCCTTCTCTTTCGAGACAAGTTCTACTTGCATAGTAACCCTCCGATGGGAGAATAGTACTTATATCTTTTCCTTTTTGAGACTGTATGGACCATAGCATGGAGCTCGAAAGGGTCAGAGTAACTTTATCCAAGATCGGAACGAGACCTATCTATGCATACGGACAGAATTTTCTTCTGGATCGGTCAATATCACGTAATATCGCTTCGGAGGTCCCGGATAGATTTATTGACAATATATTCGAGATCGGCCCTGGATTGGGTATATTAACAAAGGCACTTCTCGCCAGAGGGGCTAAAGTGAGAGCTATCGAAAAGGATGGTATCCTTGCCTCCAACCTTCATAAGATCATAGGTCCCCCATTAAATGAAAGATTGGAAATGATCAGAGGTGATGCAATGAACATCATTCCGGGGAGGATCAAGGATGGTAATGAAGATGTTTTCATCGTATCAAATCTGCCATTCAACATCTCATCAAGATTGATCGGTGGAATACTGGATCAGATCATTATCGGTGGTTCATATCCCAATCATTTCAAAGGTGGTGTGATAATGTTCCAAGAAGAATTTGCCAACAGGATCATATCCGATCCTGGATCAAAGACATATGGAAGGATCTCGGTGATGTTCAGATCGAAAATGGATTTTCATGAAGTTATAAAAGTACCAAGGAATTCATTCTTTCCGATCCCGAAGGTGAATGCATCGGTGATCGCATTCAAACCCAAGACAGAATTCAATGTAATACCTCAAGATAATGATATTTTCTCGAAGCTTGTTCATGATGTATTCCTCAATAGAAGAAAAAAACTTAAAAATACAGTTAACCCCAGGTCGATCGGTATAGATCTTGGGATGGAGGATATAAAATGGATCCTTGATGACATGGAAATAACGGATCTTAGGCCAGAGAACCTATCACCAGATACTTTCATCACTCTATCGAACAGACTTTTTGATCTTGCATGAGATATATTTAAATCAATGGCATTTATTGTTGCTTCATGAGGCGGATCGATGAATTGGAATGGGTGTTGAACTCCAAGGAAAGAAAATGTCCAGTGTCGGTCAATAAAGTTGAATATCACCCCTACATGACCCATCTTGGAATAAGACCGGAAGTTCATAGAGAGGTTGGCAGGGTAACAAGATGGAGAACACCTGGAAGTTCCAAGGTACTCGATTCTATCGATGATGCGATCGATAGAACGGGGTTATCGGATGGTATGGCCATCTCTTTCCATCATCATCTAAGAAATGGTGATAAGGTACTGAACCTTGTGATCGAGCGTATAAGAAAGAAGGGGATCAAGAACCTGAAAATATTACCATCTGCTATGTTCCCTGTCCATGAGCCGATCATCGATGCCATCAAGGATGGAACCGTTAGATCCATAGAAGGCTCATTGAATGGTCCTGTAGGAAGATACGCAAGTCTGGGTAACATGGAAGAACCTGTCATCCTCAGAAGCCATTCAGGCAGGGTGAGAGCGATATCACAGGGCGAACTTAAGATCGATGTGGCATTCCTTGGAGCTTCCTGTTGCGATCCACTTGGTAATTGCAATGGATTGAAAGGACCCTCCGCATTCGGCCCATTCGGATTTGGATATGCTGACGCTCTATATGCAGAGAAAACGGTAATAATAACTGATGATCTCGTTCCTTTCCCTGCATTGCCGATATCCATCCCTGGTACCAATGTAGATCATATCGTTAAGATAGATTCCATAGGTGATCCATCAGGTATCCTGTCAGGAACGTTGAAGATAACGGATAGACCCGACCATTTGAAGATAGTCGACAATACCATGGAGATAATGGATAAGATCGGTCTCTTAAAGGATGGTTTTTCTTTCCAGGCAGGAGCAGGTGGAATATCCCTGGCTTTGACAAAGAAAATTGGTGATCTTTATTACGCCAAGGGCATGAAAACATCTTATGCGAACGGCGGTACCACGCGATTCCTTGTGGAAATGTTGAACAATGGAACCCTTGAGACCCTCTCTACCGGACAGGCTTTCGACCTTAGCGCCATAGAATCACTTCTGAACGATAAGAACCATTTCGAGATAGTCGTTGACCAGTATTCCAATATTCACTCGGGCGCAACCACCACAGAACCTGAGAACGCTGCTTTCCTAGGTGCAACGGAAGTGGATATTGACTTCAATGTCAATGTAAATACACATTCGGATGGATATCTCCTGCACGGCATTGGAGGTCATCAGGACGTAGCGTATGGATCTCAGATGACCTTTATAACCGTTCCACTATCCAGAAAAGGAAACCCGATCATCAAAGAGGAGGTGACAACGATCACCTCTCCTGGTGAGTTGATAGATGTTATCGTTACAGAGAATGCATTTGCCATCAATACCGAACATATTAGAAAAGAGGTCAAACAGAGGAATGAGGATTTTGAAATCATATGCAGGAAGCAGTCCCTTCCTGTTGTTTCTATTGATGAGCTCAGAAAAAAAGCTCTCGAATATGGGGAGGACATCAATGCAAAGTTCGGAGACCAGCTTGTGGGCATGGTAAAATATATCGATGGAACGGTACTGGACAGCATCAGGTCAGTAAAAGAATGAAAAAAACCCTAACACGTCAAGTCCCGATCGAATCCATTTCCTTTTCGATCGTTATATCATCGGGTCTCTTGTGAATATATTTCCTCAAGCACTGTTTGTACTCTTCCATTTTGTCAAGGGCGCCATATGATCTACCCATGATCAACCATGCATCGATCCTCTCAGGGTCGATAGAAAGGATCTCTTCACATGTGATTATCGCATCGGAGGGGTTCCCTGTCTCTCTTTGAAGTGCAGCAAGGAGCAAGCCGTTCTCAGGGTCTGGTGAACTTTCCATCCCTGCCAATAATACATTCATTGCTTTTTTGATATTTCGTTTCTTGATCAATTGTCGGGATAACAGATTGATCACTTCCACGTTCGATGGGATAAGGATATATGCGTTGTTCAATGATTTCAAGGCAGCATCCTCTTCCCCTTTTTTCTTCATTAAAGCTTTTGACATTTCAAGCCATACCTTTCCAACATGAGGATTTATTTTGCATATTCTTTTCAATGACTTCACTGCCAGTCCCATTTGATCCATTTCCAGGTGTATCCTGGCCTTTTCGAACAGTGCTTCCTCATATGTACCTTGATGATACCTGATGGCCTTGTCATAGGCCCTTATGGCCCCTTTTCTATCACCTTTCGATCTATGTATCTCTCCCAGTTCGAACCATGCCAACGGGTATTCTTCTCGAACATCAATGGCTTCCTTTATTGCCTCTTCTGCCTCATCCAAGAGGTCAAGACCTCTAAGGATATGCCCTTTGTAATAGTGAGCAATATAGAAGTCTGGATTGATCGAGATGGAAGCATCGAAACAGATGATGGATTCATCATATCTGTCCATACTGAAGAGAGCCAAACCCTTTCCACAGAGCGAATGAATATTCTCATGATCTATCTCAAGGGATCTATCGAAATGATCTATGGCACTTTCAAACTTTTCCTGTTCAAGTAATGATATCCCAATATTTGCCAACGATCTCGATCTTTTCTTACCCGATGTTATCGAGTTCTTGAAATCATTCATACCTTCTGTGTATTTTTGCATGTTATACCATGCAACCCCCCTGTTCAGATATGCTTCGTGGAAATCAGGGTCCATAGAGATCACGATATCATAATTCTGGATAGCTAGTGCATGGTCTCCCATTTCCTCGTATAGATTTCCCAAATTGAAAAGGGCTTCCTTGGGTTCTCCGACAGTTCTTGTAGCTTTCTTAAGGAGCTCGACGGACCTTTCGATATTACCCAGTTCTCTATTGGTTAGAGCGAGTCCGATCAAAGCGGCATATCTATCTTTGGGGTCCTCTGTGCGCCTTTGAAGTGCAGAGAAGTGCTCATGGGCCTTTTTAAGGTTCTTGATCCTTAACGCACCATAGCCCTTCAACAATGAGGGATCTGTCATCTGTTATTCTCCAATATTATAACATCCATATTTCTCATAAATGTTTCCGATACAATTGTATCATTTTGAGATCAGGTATTCGATGTCTTATTCTCCAATATATGTAAGAAACCTTAATCTATGCAAAAATAGGTATCATACCGAACCGGTGATCATATGACTGATGATTCCAACGATGGCGATGTCGACCTGGAAAGGTCCTCAAACGATATCAACAAGGCTATATCCGATCTTCTGAAAAGATCGAACAGGGTCAAGATATCCGGACTGAAAGGTCAGGACAATGTCGCAGTTGGATTGACCGGTAATGTGGAGATCGATATTAAGGGACGATCGGGAAGATATCTTGGAGCATTCAATGATGGACCTGTGATAGTGATGCAGGGTACATGTGGTGACCTGGCGGCAGATAATCTGATCAAAGGTGGACTGATAGTTATGGGAGATGCCGGAGAAATGTGCGGCCTCTCCATGATCGGTGGTATCCTAGTTATAAAAGGAAACGCCGGGACAGATCTGGCAAATAAAAATGTAAATGGTACTGTGATCGTTGATGGAAATGTCAAAGGAGATGTCGGGACAGGTATGATCGGTGGAACTATCATGATCACCGGGGATATCCATGGCGACATTGGAAAATGTTCCACCGGTGGTATGATATTCCATGCAGGGCAATTGAAAGGCAGTTCCGGATCATTGAAGATCACCGAACCTACGGAAAAGGACATTAGCAGATTGAAACGGTTCTTCGATCATTACGGGATCGATGCGATACCAAAGAGCTTCAGGAAGATCCATGTATCGAAGGAGGTGAAATAATGATCCTACGCCATCCTCAATCATTTCAACTGGATTCCATAAGGTTCACTTCATCGACACTGAAAAGAAAAGGATCGTGTCCTGATGAGAACATGGAAAAATATATCATTGGAGAAGGTAGGGTCGTTCGACCAATTGACCTTGGCAGAAGTATGTTCATTCCCCCTCATATCACAAGAAGTTCCAGTGAGGACATACATCTGGGAGTATCACTTGGAGCCTGTCTATCACATATGAACCTCAATATTCATCGCGAACCTAAGAACAGGTTGAAAGATCTTATCGGGTCCTACCATCCACCCACTATACTAGACCTATCAGAAGCCAGAAGCGAAATGAATATTTCAATGATGAAAAGCAGTGGTTGTATCTGGATCGAACTATCAGACCCTGAACCGGGGCCGTACCTGGTATCGGATACTGCCAGGATCAAGAAGCCATACGAGATCAGATCCAACAAGGACCTGATCCATTATGTCTCTCTTATAAAAGAGATCGTTGATGTTCCGATCATTGTTTCTTTGAGGGGAATGGATGTAATGCTCGATATCGATAGTGTACTTGTCACAGAAGCAGATGCTATCCATATATCATGTGGATATGATATCGATGGAAAGGAAGGGCCTTCATTCAATGGTCTTACAAGTGAACCTGTTTCAACGATCATTGAGGCAAACAAGCATATGAAAACTTTCAGGTCCAGCGATAAGGGTGTAAAACTCCTTATTTCGGGACCTTTCCGGAATGGTTTCGATATTGCAAAGATGATCGCTCTTGGAGCTGACATGGTCGGTATTGATATGCCCATCCAGAAGAAAATGATCGGACTGAATAGGGATAGAGCAGAAGACTGGGCTACGATCGGAGAATCGATCGAGCAAACGATCAGTTCTATACAAAAGGAGATGGATCAATGTGTCGATCTTGTTTGTCCTAATGGGATGGTCGATCTTGACAGAAGCAGATTGATGGTAGATAATTATCACACTGCCGCTCTTACGGGTCTACCCTTGGCTGGCTATGGTCAGGAGATCCCGTTCTGGAGGCATTGAGTGGATGTTTCATTTCAGCTCATATTGTATCCTTATCTTACCGGATCCTTTCGATTTCCTCTTGGTAATTAGCATCTGACCTAGTTCTTTCAATGACATCACATGGGTTCCTGCACAAGGACAGGTATCTATCTCACCATTTTCTCCTATCAATATGGTCCTGAGTTCGGTAACGGACGAGGGAAGCCTTGACAGGTCCACCCTTTCTTGCTCCACAAAGGATGAGATCTTGTCCCTTGACATGAACAAGAGATCGATTCCCTGATCTTCAATGATAATGTCATTAACTCTTTTCTCAACTGGCTCAAGGTCTTTCATTGAAAAAGATGCGGGATGGAAATCTATGTGGGAATGGTCAGCATGGATCTGATTCCCTACTGTTACAGCCCTGAACTTTTCCCATATGACAGCAGACAGAAGATGTTGAGCAGTATGCATTTTCATGTGTGCATACCTCCTATCCCAATCTATTGTTCCAAGGACCGTTGTTCCCACCCTTGGAACATCTCCTACAACAAAATGCTTGACCCTATTTCCTTTTTTTACATTGACCACCCTGGCCTTTGTGTCTTCCCAATGAAAATAACCTGTATCAGTGGGTTGACCTCCGCCTTCCGGATAGAATGCTGTTCTATCAAGAATGACCCATTTATCATCCTCATCGATCTCTATGACATCAGCAGGGAATTCTTTCACATAGCATCTATCGAGACCGGACATGTAGATAATTTCTGTCATCCAGATCACCCAGTATTGTCCCTTATCGAGGGTATCATTATTTAGATTATAGGTAATATTTAAATATACAATCGAATATGGCCGGCAAGTCAACATAAGGTGAACCCAATGGCACTCTGGCAGGGAAGGTCGCGAAGGAAGATTACTGGCGGTCGCTACAGGAATCATAGAGGAAAGAGGAAGACAGAGATCGGTAGAGAGAAACAGATCACTGTGATCGGACGAAAGACCATGAAAATGGTAAGGACAAAGGGTGGAAACCTCAAATTCAGGGTCCTAACTGTAGATGTGGCGAATGTTTATGATCCAAAAGCCAAGAAAACCATCAGGACAAACATTACTACCGTTATGGAGAATCCGGCCAATCCTCACTATGTGAGAAGGAATATAATCACAAAAGGAGCCATAATCGAAACAGAGAAGGGGAAAGCCAGGGTTACATCGCGCCCAGGTCAGCACGGCCAGATAAATGCTGTTCTATTGAATTAGGATTGAGATCAAAATGGCCAAGAAGCAGAGGACCGGAATGGTGCTTTGGCCCGAATATTTTGATTCAAATCTTACCAGGGAACAGGGAAGGAGGGTTCGAAAGGAACTTTCCATCCCTTCTCCGGATTCTGATGATATCCATCACGTATGCAGAAAATTGGGATTATATCCCGATAACAGAAAGGATAAAGCATATCCTTCAAGATGGTTCGATCCCAGAGGTTGCGTTATCGTAGAGAAGAAATTCTCAAAATCAGAGATCATCTCAATGGTTGCAAGAAAACTCGTTAAGAGGAAAGCTTGAGACAGATCTAAACAAAAGTTCTCCTTAGAACGATCCAGATCATAATTCGTGGAAAGATATTCATATAAGCGTAAGCTTCGTAGAGTTCCAAGAGGGATGAACATGAAAGGCGATGGAAAGTTTGTATACTTATTCAATGAAGCAGGCAAGGAAATGAAGAACCTTCTTGGAGGAAAGGGGGCTAACCTTGCCGAGATGACCAAGATCGGCATACCGGTCCCACCTGGATTCACGATAACAACCGATGTGTGCAATCTTTTCAATGTACTGGGAATGAAATATCCCGATGGCTTGAGATCACAGGTAGAAGATGCCGTATCTGTCCTTGAAAAAAAAATGGGCATGATATTTGGAGATCCTAACAATCCTCTCCTACTATCGGTCAGGTCAGGAGCCAGGGTTTCAATGCCAGGTATGATGGATACCGTGTTGAACCTTGGTATCAATGAAGAAGTCGTTAGAGGATTGATAAGCAGGTCAGATGATGAAAGGTTCGCATGGGATTCATACAGGAGGTTCATACAGATGTATGGAGATGTCGTTCTTGGACTGAAACCCGAGAACAAGGATGACCTGGACCCCTTCGAGATCGAGATAGACAGGATAAAGGAAGAGAAAGGAGTGGAACTTGATACAGAGCTCACAGGTCAAGATCTTATGGAGCTTTCGATCAGGTTCAAGAGTATAATAAAAAGATCCCTTGGGATCGAATTCCCGGACGATCCATGGGAACAGCTCTGGGGAGCTGTTGGCGCTGTTTTCGGGTCATGGAACAATGACAGGGCCGTTAAATACAGATCTTTGAACGATATTCCATCGGAATGGGGGACGGCGGTCAATGTACAGTCAATGGTGTTCGGCAACATGGGAGAAAGCTGCGCAACAGGCGTGGCATTTACAAGGGATCCTGCTACCGGTGAGAGAATATTCTTCGGTGAATATCTAACCAATGCTCAAGGAGAAGATGTCGTTGCCGGGATCAGAACCCCTTATCAAGTAACAAAGGAAGGTTCCATCCGATGGGCAAAGAGCAGTAATTTGGACGAAGGTACCAGGATAAGGAATTCTCTTTCCCTTGAAGAGAGAATGCCTGCTGAATACAGGGAACTGGAATTGGCATATGAAAAGTTGGAAGACCACTACAAAGATATGCAGGATATTGAATTCACGATACAGAACGGGAAACTATGGCTCCTTCAAACAAGAACAGGCAAGAGGACGGCTGCAGCTGCTGTCAAGATAGCTGTGGATATGGTAGAAGAGGGATCCATTGATGAAAGGACAGCTGTACTCAGAGTATTACCTTCTCAGCTTGACCAGTTACTGCATCCGGCCTTTGATATCAATGCGAGCAGGAAAGTGATAGCTAAAGGCCTACCAGCCTCACCTGGAGCTTCAACAGGATTGGTTGTATTCAATGCTGAGGATGCAGAGGAATGGTCTGAAGAAGGAAAAAAAGTGATATTGGTTCGGATCGAGACATCTCCAGAAGATATCGGAGGAATGAAATCGGCTGAAGGCATCCTTACAGCCAGAGGTGGTATGACAAGTCATGCGGCTGTTGTGGCAAGGGGAATGGGGAAATGCTGTGTATCCGGATGCGGTTCATTGAAGATAGATTATTCCAAGAGGACCTTTGAAGTTGATGGGAATATCATAACAGAAGGTGACTGGATATCCATCGATGGATCGACCGGAGAAGTTATGCTGGGAAAGATACCAACCATTCCTCCAAAGATAGGAAAGGATTTCTCAAAATTGATGTCATGGGCTGACAAGTTCAGGAGACTTGGCGTAAGGACCAATGCGGATACACCCGAGGATGCAGTTACAGCTAGGAAGTTTGGCGCTGAAGGAATTGGCCTTTGCAGGACCGAACATATGTTCTTCGAAGGTGACAGGATCAAGGCCATGAGGGAGATGATCCTATCGAACGATGAAGCTGGAAGGAGAAAGGCCCTCGATAAGCTCTTGCCCATGCAGAGGGAGGATTTCGAAGGGATATACAGAGCAATGGAGGGGTTTCCGGTCACGATCAGATTACTTGATCCCCCATTACATGAGTTCCTTCCACATGATAGAGATGCACAGGAAGAGATTGCATCTGACATTGGGATCACGCTGGAAGAGGTCATACAAAGGACAGCATCCCTGAGCGAGTTCAATCCCATGCTAGGTCATCGTGGATGTCGTCTTGGGATCACATATCCCGAGATCACAGAAATGCAGACAAGGGCTATAATCGAGGCTGCATGTGATCTTAAAAAAGAAGGAATGGAAATAATCCCAGAGATAATGGTGCCTCTGATCGGAACGGTCAAAGAACTGGAGTTGCAAAAAGAGATAGTGAACAGGATCGCATCCGAAGTGATGGATCATAAAAAGATAGAAGTGGATTATCTTGTAGGAACAATGATCGAGATCCCAAGAGCAGCAATAACGGCAGATGAAGTTGCAGTTTATGCAGATTTCTTCTCATTCGGAACAAATGATCTTACCCAGATGTGCTTTGGTTACAGCAGGGACGATTCCGGATCCTTTCTTCCCGAGTATGTTGAAAAAGGTATTCTGGAGAACGATCCGTTCAAGGTACTGGACCAGACAGGTGTTGGACAGCTTGTTGAAATTGGAACCAGGAAAGGAAGATCGATAAAGAACGATCTGAAGGTTGGTATCTGCGGAGAACATGGAGGAGAACCCAGATCAATAGAATTCTTCCACAGGATCGGGCTTGATTATGTAAGCTGCTCACCCTACAGGGTTCCAATTGCAAGATTATCCGCAGCCCATGCATCTCTCAAGGAGCAATAGACCTGTATCATTAACCGGATATCCACTCATTTGCGCTGTTGATGGTAGCACACTTGGAGCATTTGATCCTGCTTGACATCTTTATCGAGCAGTGTATGCATCTTTTTCTACCGAGCGGTGTAAGTGATCTACAATTGGGACACCTGACGAGGTACTCCTCATCCCGATCACACCAGTAAAAGAAACGCGGGGAATCACATGAAGGACATTTTCTGACCTCTTTTTCAAGTGTCTTGTTGCATATGGGGCATGTCTGGTCCTTTTCGATATTTCTCTTCATCCTATCCAATTTGAAATTTCCTGACGATATGTTCGTGATCAGGTTCCTGAAGAATCCTCCGTCGGTCATGAACTCAAGATGAGGCGCGATAAACCTATCTTCCGGATAACCTGATAGATAGATCAAGGAAGGTATCAATATCAATTCCGCGACGAAATAGAGAGCTTTGTACAACAAAGGTGTACCGAGTGTGCCATCAGCCCATCTGATCCAACCCACAACACCAAATAGAGATGACCAGTAGAAAAGGACCATGACCAGAAAATATAGACCCATAGGCACATAATTTCCCTCAAGTGCTATCATATTCCTTCTTTCTTTGACAAAATACCATAGGTAAACGGTCAACAGGAATGACCCTGCCAGAATGGAATATCCAAGGATAAGGAGAAAGAAATTCCCATTTGATTCGTAAAATGAAAAGGATATCAGGCTACCAATTATCATCAACAGGTATACTCCGGAAAGCCAAAGCACTATGAAGAAATATCTTTCCAATCTGCGGTACAGCAGAAGGAAACCCATCGCACCCAGGGAAATCCATCCAAAAAATGAAACGAGGCCTTCTCCCATACTGAAAATGAGCGATAGCAGAAGCATGAGAAAAGCCCCCCATTTCAACTGGGTGTGCCTTTCATACTTCACTCTGTTCCACCATCTGTCCAATACGGCAGTTGGCCATACCATACGCAAGTATCATATAATTTAGCCAAATATGTTTCGGTCGAAAAACAGAACTGTTCGGTGTTATTATGAAAATGATGATATACTGATTCGCCATGCCGAATCCGATGGTACCAAGTGACGAAGAAAAGGAAGCCATTGGATGTGACCATGAGGATACACGTTCTGAGAATTTTGTCTGGATCAAGCCATCACCTTCAGAAAAGGTTCATTCTCCTGCACAGAAAAGGCAATTCTGTCCAAAATGTGGAAAGATAAAATATCAGGGCAGTGCAACGGCGAAGAAAATGGGATTTTACGTCAATATATTGAAGGAGATCCAGAGAAAGATGGATGTCCTCTACAAAAGAAAGATGGCAAATAGCAAGCTAACCCAGGTCCAGGTCAGATTGATACTCAAGGAATTGGAAGAAGATGAAGAATTCAACGATAGATTCTCTAACAATCAACATAATCAGTGGGGACATTTCAAGTTCGCAATAAAGAGACATTGTGACATACCAGAGGAACTTGTAGAATCGATCTATCGTGATTTCAAGGGATAATGGAAGCGTCACTTTTTTAAAGAAAGGTAACCGTACAGGTGATGGTGGTTCGAAATGGCATCAGATGAAGTTCAGAAAACTTTGGACAAGGCCAATATGCTGATAGCTGCAGGTGAGTACAAGAAATCATTCAATTTATTGAAGAAATTGAACAAATCGGACCCTGATGTGGCCTATGCCTGGTTTGGTATGGCCGAAGCATCTATGGGAATTCCCAAATTGACCCTCCAGGAGGTTGCATCGTATTATCAGAAGGCATGCGACCTTGATCCCGAAAACCCACTTTTCTTCTCCACCTATGGGAATTTCTGTTTCGAGAATGGAATACTTAAAAAGGGGGAGGAATGCTTCATAAAAGCATCTGAGATAGATGAGCAGAACTCTTCAATGTATCTTTCGGACCTTGCAACATCATATTACTTCTCGGCAAATAACTTCAGGAATCATTACCCCAATATTACCGATGACGAGATCTTGCAGACCTCACTGAAATACATCCTTTCAGCATTCAATATAGACAAGGATAAGGCCAATAAATTGATCTCCGGGATCCAAGAGATAACAAAGGAATGAACAATTCATCCATAACAATATTAATTAATATTCCGTCTATATCCAAACTATCAATATTTTGGAGGCATCTTTCTGGGAATATTCGATATCGAAAGACCATCCAGGGCTTTGGACCCCAAAAAAGGGGTTCGATTCAGTGATGACGAGATCAGATCCTTGACAATAGCAGTTTCTGTTCTTACCTTATGCTTTGCAGTTGTGTTTTCCAGTAACGGAATATTTGATCTGATCAACAGATTCGGTGAAAAATCCTTCATGTCCACATTTATGATCAATCTGTTCACATCATTCGTGGCAGTTTTCACTGCATTTGTTCTTCATGAGATAGGACATAAAGTCGCAGCAAATTACTATGGATATCCAGCGGCTTTTGCCTATTCAAAAAATGGATTGATATTCGCAGCAGTGATATCAT
>JAUVCN010000126.1 GCA_030595715.1 Thermoplasmatales archaeon | reverse complement strand
GAGGACTGACATCTCCATTCCGGATGTTCTCGAAGAATAGGATAAGCGTAAAGAGTGTGCCACCATGGATGTACCTGAATACCGTACTTGTGTGCTTCCCTTATCAATTCCATCAAAGGATCGAACTCCCACCTTATATCTGGATGTTTTTTGAAATATGTGGAATTGTAGAAAACACCCCTGTAATCTCCATTGATAAGAGGTGAAAGTACATTGAAATTGTATGTCCTAGCATGGTTTACCAGTGCTTTAATCTCCGAGATGTTTACGATCTGATATCCTTCAACCCACATGGACCTGTATTCATATGGGGAATCATCGAAATTCAACTGTCCCCGTGTAATATTTACTTCGTCCGATGCAGACACTGGTCCGATCGGATCGATGGCCATGGATAAAAATGTAGGCAAAGAAAGGATCAACACTATCCCGATGATAGTATACTTCAAGATGGACCGCCTCCTTCATCGTGTTTTCTTAGGTATCTTATCGTTGTAATGATCTCCGAAAAAAGCAGTACCAGAAAAACAATGAGAGAAACGATGATGGCGATAATTCCGGAGACTATCGGAATTATCCTTCTTTCATCCTCCTTTTCTTCCACGGTCTGGTTCACATAGACGTTCTGATATGGTTGAACAGGAAGAAGGGTGAAATTGACTGTAGGAAGGACCACTATGTCCATATCCTCCCGGTATCTATTTCCATGGATATCATCCACGATCAAAGTTATGATATACCTGCCCGGCAGGGAGTAATTATGGTATACGGAACCACCAAAAGCATGCGTACCATCTCCAAATGACCAGTTGATATATCCGATACCTGATTCGTCTTCCATTTCCGTTATTAGAAACCTGTATGTCACATTCACAACGAAAATATGATCGGCTTCATTAACGCCATATGTATCGGAACCGTTCAACAATGAATGAATATATGTTTCGTTGTAGACAGCCGGCGCAGGATCGATAAGGGTCTCGATATATGGTATCTCCACATCGAGAACATCTATATGGAAACTGGTGGAGTTCCAATTCCCTCTTCGGTCCATAATATCCAATGTAAAGTGGTAACGACCAGCGTATGAAGGAATGAACAGCAGGGTCATTTCTTCATAGAGAAAAGCTCCATTTGGAAGTTTCCAGGTAACATTATCGATCCCAACATTATCCTCAGATGATGTGGCGTTAATGAATACACTGCTACCCAGAGAGATCGATGGTGAAAAGGATACGTTTATCCTCGGGGATGTTCTATCCTTTACCTCAACCATCATTGTATCATTTGTAGTAAGGCCTGATGGGTCCGTTCCAACAAGCACCACCTCATATGTTCCAGGATCGGAGAATGAGTGTTCCGCTGTAGAACCATCTATCACTGTCCCATCAGGAAAATACCATTCTAGATACAATATGGCTGAATTATCATGTGAACTCCTTCCATCGAATATGAATGTCATGTCCTCCCATATGGAAATGTCAGGACCCGCGATAACAATGGGTGGTTCAATATCGGGAATATCAACTTCTATTACAATATAATCTGTATAACCCTTGTCATTGATCACCGATAGTTGAACACCAAATTTGCCTGGTCTATTGAAAATATGTTCTATCACCGGACCAGCATGGAATTGATAGGTTCCATCACCAAGATACCAGTTATAGCTGACGATCGTTCCCAGGTCCCAGCTTCCGGAGGCATCGAAATGTACCGGGCCCCCGACCTGAAGATCCCCACTCACCTCAAAATATGGATATGGGCCGATCAGGATACATTTTATCCTTTCGATGGCGTTACCTCCATCATCGATCGTACTGAAAGTGGCACTATACGAACCACCGCTGGAATACATGTGGATAGGGTCAAGTAAATTTGAGTTGTTCCCATCTCCAAGGTCCCAATTGATATCCACTATCTTTCCATCCAGATCATATGCCCTTACAGGACCGATGGATATCTCCTTACCTTTCATTCCGGACCTATCGTTACCAATATCTACGTACGGAGGAAGATCTGCCAAACCGTTTGCCCTCATCAAACTGATATATTCTCTTACAAGTGGGTCCTCATCCCCGATCCGCCAGAGGCTTATCCTGGATATTCCCAATTCCCTCGCTATCAGCATCTCATGCAGGAGACTTTCCGCATCGTTGTAATGGATCGCATGTATCTTGCCTGATGATTCGACATATTGAAGGTGAGGAGTCCTGGATGTTCCATTCCATTCCCGATCTATGCCAGGATCATCCAGCAATTGCGAGATGTATTCGAAAGAAACATTCTCCGCTATTGATAACGCCCTCCCTGTCCTGTCGACTATCCAATCATAACCGAACAATGGTATCCCGAGAGATACTTTCTCCTCCGGAATGGCCTCAACCGAATACTCCAACACCGTTCTTACCCATTCAAAAGATGTTATCGGGCCTGACATGGGTGCTGAGGACCAATGAAGGTTGTATACCATGACCCTGATGGAATCTGCATGTTCTCCCAGTGACCTGTAATCATAGGCACCGGGGCCTTCCCTAGTCTCATCATCCGAAATTTTTGGAAATACAGAGACATAGACCTTCTTGCTCCTCTGATGGAATGCGGAAGCCAAACGTTGAATGAAAAGGGAAAAGCCATCCTTTTGTGCTGTTGGGATGTTCTCATAATTTATATCCACTCCCTCGAATCCATTTGATACCGTCATATAGAGTAATTGCTCTATATGATGTTCCTGTACTGATAGATCGTTAATGATATTGGAAACAATGGATGTATTATGATTGTTGGATATCATTGGAATTATCTCTATACCCCTTGATCTGCATAGGATGATGTAATCAAGGTCCTCAGTTCTATCATGAGAGTCCACCAGTGTCCCGTTTTCCAATGTGTAGTACCAGTAAGGGGATACTTCATCCAGTCCACTGTCCCATTCTTGCATTGTGGTCCAAGATGAGTTATCCCATGGAAAGGTCCAACCCGATACTATCAGGTGATCTGAACGTTTGGGTTCGATCTGTATGGATCCATATTTTTCATCATATGATAAGGTAACAAGGAAAGTTGTCGATAGTATCAACGCTACAAGGATCGAAAAGACCCTATGAACTTGTGATCTATTGACTAGGAACCACATACCGTATAAATTACTATAGAGGTGATTATAAAAGATTATTGCAATATTCTATTAGTTCAAGAATATCAATATATCAAAATTCCACCTTTTCATAGGTCTCATTCTTGGTCAATCTCCCCTTGTTCATCTCTTTTTCCAGTTCTTTCAACGAGAGTATCCTTTTGAATGTTGGTGGATGGGTCCTGAAAAGGCCGTTCCATCTATCCCATGCGGATGTCTTTGCTTCTTCTGCCATTGCAAGTTGCAATTCGTTCTCATCTATCACTCCATCTCCATCAAGATCATATTTTGACTTGTTCTTCATTATCCTGTCCATTTCATTATGAGCAGCCTGTACATTTCCGATATAGAACTGTCTGGCTGATGCATTTGATTTTTCTTCAGGAGGTGAAAGTGATAATCCGTATGTGATCTTTGTAAGTGCAGAAGATAAAGCATGAGGGTTCTGGGTGATATGTGCTGAATATGCATCAGCATAGAATTCTCTGATCCTTGAAAGCCTCTTTATCAACATTGAAGAGAAAAAATAGACAACAGCTGAAAGAGCTGCGATCGCCAGGATAATTGCCATCATCTTCCCAGCATCCCTTCCTCTTCCGCCAAATCTGGCAAAGAGGAACAATCTCATTCCAAATGCGGCTATCAGTGGAAGTACAGAAAGAAAGGTCATATACATGCAATCCCTGTTCTTGATATGCCCGATCTCATGGGCCAGTACGGCATCCATCTCATCATCGTTCAGCACATTCAATAGACCTGTATGAACTGAAAGGACCGATCCCTTTTGTGTCAGACCGTAAACGAAAGCATTTGGTGTTGGGTCCTCCACGATACCCAATTTTGGCATGGGGATCCCGGCTTCATCTGCCAGTCTTTTCACCTTATCTTCAAAATATACTATCTCACCAGGTTTCAGGAACCTTGTTCTCGTTGACCATTTTACTATCTGGGGAGATATAAGGACATATAGAACCATTATGATCAGGAACAGAACAGAAACGAAGATTATATCCATTCCAAGTATCAGTCCAATGCCAATTATAAAAAGTCCAAAGATCAACAGTAGAAGGGACATGTTGAGATATGAGTTGATCTTCAGGGTCGTTAAAGAGGCCATGATCGGTCATCAGTAAAGGGATATATAACCCTTAATCAATCAACCCCTGTAAATATCGGAGATATACCCATGGGAGTGACAGAAAGTATCAAGTGTAATGGCTGTGGGGCACCTCTTGCGTTGAAAGCAGGCGAAGTTGTCATCACCTGTGAATATTGTGGTAATGCGGTGAACATTGCATCCGGTAAGGATTTCTTTCTCAAGCATTCGATGATCCCATCAAAGTATGATAACAAAGGAACAAGGGACCTTGTCAAGAGATGGATGGGGGATGGACCTTTGAAACCTTCGAACATGTCAAAAAGATCTGATATCACCGAGATGTCACTGGTATTCCTGCCATTTTACATCGTGCATACCAATGTGACCTCCAATTATGAAGGATATTTCACAAGGACCGGTGAGAATAAGAAAAGACATGGGGACCTTCATAGAGAATATTACTGGAAGGTGCTCGGGAGGAGAGGGAGTAAATTCCCCACAAAGGAATACGAGATCCCACTTGCCGGAAAAGAGGAATTCAATCTTTCAAAGATACCATCTGCAGCGAAATACCTTAATGCCGAGTTCGATGAGAAAGATGCAGAGGACATCGCAAAGGTAGAACTAATGGATCATCAGAAATTCCTGATACAGGAACAGGTCAATGAGATATCAAGAATTGACCACGATTTCGAGATCGAGGATATCGAATTCGTCCATGCCCCTGTATGGAAGGTGGATTATCAATACAATGACACAGACTATCAAATTCTTATCGATAGTGCTACCGGTGACGTTATACGAGGTGATATACCACCCCCTGACCAATCCGTTGGCGGATTCCTTTCGGATATCAAGAAAGCTTTTTTTGGTAAATGATGATCATCCGAAATTATGGCCACAATTGGAACAGAATTTCGTTCCTTCTTTCAGTTCCGCTTTGCATCCGGGACATTCAATTGTCTGCTTGGATCCACAGTTTGGACAGAACTTCGAACCGGGAGACATGGGTTGGCTACATTTGACACAATTGATCTCTTCTGATAGTTTATTGCCGCAACTTGGGCAGAACTTGACACCCTCTTCTACCTCGGATCTGCATTTGGGACATTTGATCGATGGTTTTACATTCTTTTCTTGATCTTTCCATGGATTCTTATCAGATGGGTCCATCCCGGCCTGTACCGCCTGTGTCATTCCTGATCCCATACCAAGACCTGCACCCAATCCAACACCCATACTGGCAAGATTACCTCCGCCACTTGGATTTTCAGCAGCCTTGACCATTGCCTCTCCGGCCTGGTATTGCATGTAATTAACACCGAGAGCCTGAAGTTCTCCTCTCTTGTCAATTGCTTCTTGTATCTTGTCCGGCAGATTGAAATTGAGTCCGGCCACTTTTGTTATCTCGATCCCATACCTTTCGGTATCATCCTTGATCCTTGCAAGGAGGAACTGCTCCATCTCCTCCAGATACGCTGGGATGTCGATTATTCCAATGTTCTTGTCCCTCTTCAACTCTCCGAGTATATCGTTCAGTGACATTATGATCTGATCCCTGAACCATTCGGTTACTTCATTTGTGGACCTCATGTTCTCGGTTCCGACGAACTGGGTGACGAACAGCAAAGGATCGATCACATGATATGAATATTGTCCGAACACCCTTACCCTGACCATACCAAAGTCCGAATCTCTGAATGCTATCGGTTCCTTTGTTCCGAATTTCCCCCTTAGCTCCCTTTTCTGAACATATGTCACTTCTCCTATCTGCCTTGCACCTGTCAGGTCCTGAAGCTTGTCTGCAAGTCCGAACATTGCTATGTTCTGTGTTGTAAGGGCGTATCTTCCAGGTCTATCGAATACCTTCAGAGCCTTTCCATCTCTCATGAAAATTGCCCATTCGTCCTCCCTGACCACGATATTATCGTTCCAGACGATATTCTTCGGGATCTTCCACAGAAGAT
This sequence comes from Thermoplasmatales archaeon, assembly GCA_030595715.1. GTDB lineage: Archaea > Thermoplasmatota > Penumbrarchaeia > Penumbrarchaeales > Penumbrarchaeaceae > Penumbrarchaeum. Next base: position 2,263 of record JAUVCN010000126.1, on the reverse strand, counting down.
CATCGCCTTTATTATTCCAGGTATAGGTATCTCCTCCGACCGCACTTTCCTTCTTGGTCTTATGTCCACCGAACACTCCCATATTCATCACCTCTTCTCCTGTGCAACATCTGTTACTTTCGATATCCTTTCATCGAATATCTCTTCGAATTCATTTAGAAGGGATGAAGCATTCCTCATCACATTCTTCTTTTCAGGATCGCCGTCTTGGAAAGAAGTTACCATGAGAGAAGTGGCTTTTTGCAACCTTGTCATCCATTCGAACAGTGAAAGGTCGAAATCATACAACTTCTGGAGCTCATCTTCCTCTATTCTAACGTCGCCTGATATCCAGGGTGCATAACCTTGCTCTGCATGTCTTACTTTCTCCGTAATCTTGTGTGAAAGGTTGACAAGCTCTCCGATCTGACCGATATGGTCTAGGTCCATCTTCCTGGTTGCTTCCCCGCGCGCTTCTTTGATATTTTCCTTCACCTTTTCCAGTTCCCTCGAAAGTTCGTTCCTCAGAATGCTGTCTGCAGATCTGAGGTCCTCGCAGTTCCTGTACTTCTTGTATCCGGGTAAAAAGGCCTGGAATCTCTTTAACAGGCCCCTGTCCTCTTTCACTATTTTTCTTATATCTACCATAGGGTGGCCCCCTTTCCTTAATGTCGAATGGATGATGATGTATTAATTCCTAACAAATACTTTTCCTTGAAAAGATGGATAGATAATGATCATCGGAAATTCTTAAGGTATCCTTTACTTCCATATCGATACTTTCCAGTATCTTTCCCAATTCATCGGAAGATACTTTTTCTGATAGATCGGGACCGATCGATGATATCTCTTTTACAAATTCGATTATCGCGACATTTCCTTCTTTTTTCAGTTTATCATTGATCATTCGTAAGATCGGACCCGTTTCTTCATTGATCACGAAACCATGGAAAACATTCGAGAATATAATGAGGTCGAGTGATAGATCATCTATTGGCAAAGGTTCCAAAATATCTTTGACCTTTGCTTCGATATTTTGATAATTTCCATGTTCTATCCTTTTCTGAAGGATTGCAATTCCTTTTTCGTATCTATCAAATGAAAAAACCCTTCCCCTCTCTCCAACGACCCTTGATGCTAACATAGATATGTAACCATCACCGCATCCTGCATCCAGAACCATTGAACCTTTCTTCAGGTCAATATTATCGAATATGAATGATGGATCGAAGGATCCTTCAGTTGAAAGACCACCGTGCTTATGACCATGGGACATATTCATCCATATCCGATGATCGTTATTAAGTCTGGTCCATGAGATGTTCCGAAGTAATCTTTATATCCATAGTGGACTTCCCCGATAACTGGCACTATAAAGGGCCCGTGGTCTAGCTGGTTATGACGTCGCCTTCACACGGCGAAGATCTCCGGTTCAAATCCGGACGGGCCCATTCTATTAGAATATAATTTCTGGCTCGACCGGATTTGAACCTAGCACAATCGCAGTGTAAATCTATTGCTATTACGATTGTGTGAAGGTCAGAAGTCTTAGTATTGTTTGATATATGTATTCGACTTCTGAATATAATTTTATAATGATACGGACGGTCCCATATCATGTCTGATCAATCTATAATTGTAGAGATGTGAAAGTTCGGACAATGGAAATCGCAAATAATTTGCCCATGATCCGATCAGGCCCACCAATATTATTTAACAAGAAATTATTCAATTATTTCATAAATATTATTGGTGTAATCAATAATCTCAAGTGGTCAGAAAAAGAATGTGGCGGGCCCGAAGGGGTTCGAACCCTCGACCTTACGGTTAAGAGCCGTCTGCTCTACCTGGCTAAGCTACGGGCCCACTTGTTGGCGGATAGAAATGGGTTAGACACATTTAGGATTTAAAGGTTATGCAGTTGTAAAATTAAACGATTATTATTCATGTATCGTATTAATTGAATGACAAGATATATATGGGCAATATTATCTGTTATACTGTCGCTGGTGATATATATGACAATAATTGAGATGGGAGAGAAGATTGCAAAGGATATTAATGACAGGATCGAAGGGACCGTCATATCCGCACTTGTATATGGGACGGAGATACATGGTGATCCGAACCATACCAAGGATTGCAATATGGTAATAGTTCTCGACAAGGTTGGCCTGACTGAATTGGCCGAGGTCAGGGCAGTCATCCAGGAAATGAAGATGGATTGTGCCAAAGCACCTCTTGTTGTCGAAATATCCGAAGTTGACGGAATGGGAGATTCTGT